>JAMPXI010000156.1 GCA_023701265.1 Desulfuromonadales bacterium
CCGGCAAAGCCGGAGCCGACTTCGAACCCCTTGGTGGCCGGCAGCGACAGCATCGCCTGGGCGAGCTTCGCCTCCAGCTTGTCGAAGACCGGCTCCCCCCAACCGACCGGAAGGTTGCGGCAGACGCAGCTGATCACGCCACCGATCGAATCCTTGGCATCACGCACTTCCCGCACCAATGAAATCATCCTGTCGGCCGCCGCCGCATCCGGGCAGCGCACCGGATTGGCATCGACCATCTCTCGGTCGAGTTGACCGGCATCGATCCCGGCCGCTTCGACTTCGCCAACCGCGCTGACCCAGGCGACGATCTCCACTCCCCAGCGCTCACGCAGCACTTTCTCGGCAATCGCCCCGGCCGCCACCCGGCCGATCGTCTCGCGGGCGCTGGCGCGGCCGCCGCCACTGCGGGCGGAGACACCGTATTTGACCTGGTAGGTGTAGTCGGCGTGCGACGGGCGCGGCACGCTGTCCATCTCGCCGTAGTCGCCCGGGCGCTGGTCCTGGTTGCGCACCAGCAGGCCGATCGGCGTGCCGAGAGTGCGGCCATGCTCCACCCCGGAGAGGATCGTCACCCGGTCCGCTTCCTGGCGCGGCGTGGTCAGATCGCTCTGACCCGGCCGACGACGGTCGAGCTGCAGCTGGATGTCGGCTTCGCAGAGCTCGAGATTCGGCGGGCAGCCATCGACCACCGCGCCGACGCCGACGCCATGCGACTCGCCGAAAGTGGCCACGCGAAAGAGGGTACCGAAGGAACTGGACATCAGCGAACTCCCAAAGAAAGTTGCCGCATTATAGCAATGCACTATGCAAAATGGGGACAGAATTGAATTCTGTCCCCATTTTTATTTTTCTTACACTGTCCCTCCTCAGGCTGAGAAGAAATGCCCAGATGCAAGGCGCCTGAAAGCTGAGGAGTGAGGCGTACCGAGAGGTACGCTGCAGCGACGAAGCTGAAGGCAACGCCGCAGGTGGGCGTTTATCCTCAGCCGACTACACTATTTCGCGTAGCGTAATAGAGAAGGTCAGATCTTCGCCGGCCAGCGGATGGTTCGAATCGAACGTCACGCTCTCGGCATTCACCTCGACCACGGTCACGCCGAAATGCTCGTCGTCTTCACCCGTCAGCACCAGTTCCTCGCCAACCTCGGGTCTGAGATCATCCGGAAGCTGCGTGCGCGGGATGGTGACCACGTTGTCGTCGTCGTACTCACCGAAGGCGTCGGCGGCGGCGATGGTGACGCTGCGCGTCTCGCCCGGCGCCATGCCGATCAGCGCCTCCTCGATCTGCGGGAAGATCTCTCCAGCGCCAAGCTGCACGTCGAGAGGCCCGCTGGCGCAGCCGCACCCCTCGTCGGCGCTATGATCATCGTCACAGCCACAGCTGTCATCGTCGCACGCATCGCTGACCTCTGTGCTCTGGAACACCGTGCCGTCGTCGAGGGTGCCGACCAGATCGATCCGCACCTTGTCCCCTTGTTTTGCCTGTGCCATGACTTGATTCCTTTCGTAGGGCGTGGCGGCCTTCCGTCCGCCATCTAATATTTGTTTTCGTAGGGGCAAAGCAAGCGACTCACCTGCTTTGCCCTTGTTTCCGGACGAAGCAGATGAAACTTGCTTCGGCCCTGCATCATGATATTACCGGTCATTCCCGGAACGCGCGCCGTTGCGTTTGAACCGGCGCCGGCTACTGGCCGGTTTTGCCGCTTCGGCCTCCGGGGTGCTCGCGGCTGCCGCCGGCTTGGGACGGCGGGCCACCGGCTGGCGCGGCGGACGGGCGAACTCGCTGTCCTTGCGCGGTGCCGGCACCGTGTAGTCAAAACCCTCGAGACGCCGGCGCTCCACCGGCTTGCCGAGCACCTTCTCGATCGCCCGCACCATCGCCGTATCCTCGCCGGTCACCAGGGTGAAGGCGTCGCCGCTGCGGGCGGCGCGCCCGGTCCGGCCGATGCGGTGGATGTAAGCCTCGGGGGTATCGGGGATGTCGTAGTTGATCACGTGGGAAATCTGGCTGACGTCGATGCCGCGCGCGGCGATGTCGGTGGCCACCAGAATCTGGAAGCTGCCGTCACGGAAACCGTCGAGAGCCGCCTGGCGGCGGTTCTGCGACAGGTTCCCCTGCAGCGAGGCGGCCCGGAAGCCGGCCTTCTGCAGTTGCTCATCGAGCCGCTTGGCACGGTGCTTGGTGCGGGTGAAGACCAGCACCGACTCGGTGTCGGTGTGTTTCAGCAGCCCGAGCAGCAGCGCGGTCTTGAGATGCTGATCCACCGGGTAGAGGGCATGGCTGACGGTCACCGCCGGGGCCACCCGGTCGACCTGCACGGTCACCGGACTGGTCAGCGTCTCACCGGCCAGGCCACGGATCGCCTCGGGCATGGTCGCCGAAAAGAGCAGGGTCTGCCGGGTCTTCGGCACGGCCTTGAGGATGCGGCGGATGTCGGGGAGGAAGCCCATGTCGAACATCTGGTCGGCCTCGTCGAGGACCAGCACTTCCAGCTTCGACAGGTCGATGGTCCCCTGGCCGATGTGATCGAGCAGGCGCCCCGGGCAGGCGACCACGATGTCGACGCCGCGGCGCAGCGCAGCCACCTGCGGGTTGTTGCCGACCCCGCCGTAGATGGTGGTGCTGGTCAGCCGCGTCTGCTTGCCGTAGGCGGCAAAGGCTTCATTGATCTGCTCGGCCAACTCACGGGTCGGGGCAACCACCAGGGCGCGCACCTTGCCGCGGGGACCGGGCTGCAGGCGATGCAGGATCGGCAGGGCGAAGGCCGCGGTCTTGCCGGTGCCGGTTTGGGCCAGTCCCATCACGTCGCGTCCGGCCATAACCGCGGGGATCGCCTGCGCCTGGATCGGCGTCGGGGTGGCATAGCCGGCGACAGTGATACCGGCGGCTACGTCGGGGTGAAACTTGAATTCTTGAAACGTCATCTATCTAGGTTCTTTCTTTGGTTATCGATTTGATGTGTCTTTGCGAGGCAGACCTGTCAGTCAAGCCTGGTTGCCCGTCTGTTGCGATTCTATCACGCAATCGTTGCTCAGTGCGCGGCCGGGCGCGCACCCGGCTTGCGGCTGCGCATTTCGACCACCGGCTCACGCCGGTCGCGCGGAGCGCTCTTCTGCCAGCGATTGCCGGATTCCCGGCGATCGCCGGGGCGGCCGGAGCCGGGACGGGCCTGGCCGGGACGGGCGGCGCCACCATTCACCGTGCGGGCACTGCGTGGTCCGCGCAGCGGCCGGGTAGGCTCCAGACCGAGGATGACGGACTGCGGCAGCGGCTGGGCGATGAACCGCTCGATCCGCTCCAGGCGCGGCACATCCGAGCGGCTGACGAAGGAGATCGCGATGCCCGTAGCACCGGCGCGGCCGGTGCGGCCGATGCGGTGCACATAGTCCTCGGCGGCCATCGGCAGGTCGAAGTTGATCACATGGCTGATGCCGTTGACATCCAGACCGCGGGCGGCAACGTCGGTGGCCACCAGCAGGCGCACCCGCCCCTGGCGCAGGTCGCGCACCGTGCGGTTGCGCGCCCCCTGCGGCATGTCGCCATGCAGCGCGGCGGCGCGGTGGCCAAGGGCGGAAAGCTCTACGGCCAGGGCATCGGCATCGCGCTTGGTGGCGGAAAAGACGATGGCCCGGGTCACCGCCGGGTCGGACGCCAGGTGGTGGAGGATGCGCTTCTTGTGTTCGAGGCAGTCGGTGACATGCAGGCGCTGTTCGATCTGCTCCAGGGTCACCTGCTTGCCGGCGATGTCGATGCGTACCGGTTCGCGCAGCATCCGTCCGGCCAGATCGGCCATGGTCTTGTCGAGGGTAGCGGTGAAGAGCAGCGTCTGGCGATTTGCCGGCGCGGCAGACACCAGCTTTTCCATATCCTCCTTGAAGCCCATGTCGAGCATGCGGTCGGCTTCGTCGATGATCAGCACTTCCAGGCGCGACAGGTTGAGGCTGCGCCGCTCGAGGTGGTCGATCAGCCGCCCCGGGGTACCGACCACCAGGTCGAGGGGGCCGCCGAGATCGCGATACTGGTTGACGTAGGGGGTGCCGCCGAGGATCACGGCGCTGCGCAGGTTGAGGAAGCGCCCGTAGTTGCGGGTGGCTTCGGTAACCTGGGCGGCCAGTTCCCTGGTCGGGGTAATGACCAGCACGCGCGGGGCGCCTTTCGGGCCGCGACGCACGTCACTGAGGCGCTGCAGCACCGGCAGCATGAAGGCGGCGGTCTTGCCGGTGCCGGTCTGGGCGGTGGCCAGGATATCGCGGCCGGCGAGAATCTCGGGGATGGCCTGTGCCTGGATCGGGGTCGGCTCGCTGTAGCCGCAGTTGGCGACGGCGCGCAGGATTTCGGGATTGAGTTGCAGTGTTTCGAAAGACATGCAGATTCCTTCCGTTGCCGCAAAAAAGCGGCAACCGTTCGCAGTGGCGTGCGCGCCGTCGGGACAGACGTCTGCCTCGGTCAGAGACCGGCGCGGCACTCGCAGACTGGCAGAAAAACATCGTCGCCAACCTGTGATGCAGCCGCGATTCGAACGGGAACCAGTCGCAGGGGGGGGTCAGGAACGATGAAGCTTCGACGGAGGATGAAAAAGTCGGAGCCTGTTACAGTCAACTGGGCACTATATAGAGCTATCTGCGAAAAAGCAAGCAGTTATTTTTTGCGTGCCGGTGTGCCCCGAATGACTTTGCTCGGGCAGGCTCCGGCCGGAAATTCATGTATACTTGGACCGACAGACAACCCGCCGCCGACAGAGGCCCCGATGCGCCCATTCCTGCTTCCGACCCTGTTGCTGACTGAACTTTCCGCCCTTCGGCACCCCTGACCGGCACGTATTCGATGACGGCCTACCTCCACACCATTGTCACCGCCACCCCCGAGCATGCCTATGCCCAGGAAGCAATCGGCCAATGGATGCAGGAACTGGTGGGGGATGAGCGTCAGCGACGCCTGCTCAAGGCCCTCTACCGCGCCTCCGGGATCGCTACCCGACACACCGTGATCCCGGAGTTCGGCCAGGGATTCTTCGGCCGCGACCCGCAGGGCACGCTGGTCGAACCGGGAACCGGTGTCCGCAACGCCATTTATGCCCG
>JAMPXI010000031.1 GCA_023701265.1 Desulfuromonadales bacterium
GAGTTGTTCAACCGACAGGCTTGGAATATGGCAGTTCTTGCAGTCAAAGGTGTGAACAGCGGGTTCAGCGGCGTGTGCGGCGGGAGAGAACGAAACCAGCAGGGCAAGAAAAGCGGCGCCCCTCAGAAAATTGCCAAAATCGATCATGCTGCATCCTCCCCCAGACAGATATGCGACCGTGAAGCGACTGCGGCGTTATCAGCGGGTCGGGCGGGGTCTCAACACAACCATTCCTGCCGGGAATTCATCAGGCAAAACAACCGGCAGACACCCCGTCCCAACGTCGTATTCATTTAAAATCGGAAACATTCCGAAACCTGCATTTTGCAAATTAAGAGCAGACTAATTATTGTTCTATAATTTAACTAAGCTAATTTTTGTGCGGAAAATAACTCATGTAAATTAATATGTTATAATCAGAAACAACGTATTAGCTCGAAGCCGTAAATAATCAGAAACCCCTCGGTGCAAATTAAGTACCAATTCATTGTCAGTACATCATTTGTTGTGATTAATATTATTGCAGAAAAAATAATCCAGGAATATTGACCCATTATAATAAATACGGATTTAATCATATTCCCCAGGCAAGGGGCCAACGTCTTGCATCGATCTCACAACGCAGAGATGCCTCGGCAAATAGCCGGAACATAGATGGCTATTCACCGGCATGCCCGAGCAGGAAATGCCATGCCTGAAATCCGGATGGAACGTCAGCGGATCAGGTTGAAAAGTGGCGACCAGGGGATTGCTTCAAAACTCAGGGGAGGAACCGCCGCGGCCGTTATTGACTCCCGGCAGCGCTTTAAACACTTCGCGCACCGCAACTACCGACAGGCTGTTCCCCAGCAGATGCCAGCACTTGCGCAGTGACAGCGTTGCAGGGAGGCTGAAAGTTTCAGGGAAGCCGAGCAGCCCGGCAATTTCTTCCGGAGCGAAGCGGCGCACACCATGGCGGCAGCGCAGGTAGGAGCCGGCATGCATCAGCGACTTGCCATAACCGGCTGTGAAGCAGGTGGTGTAAGCCATGGGATCAAGCGGATCGAGGATACGGAAACCCTCGCCGAACTTATTCACTACATCCGCCGGAACAAGCAGTTCGGAGGGAGGGTCATCGTTAAAGACCGGGTTGAGAAAACTGCGCAGCGGCCGGGGGGGAGAGGAAACCGGCCGCGGCGGCAACAGACCAAGCCGCGAGGCGACCAGGTAATAGCGGGCGCGGCGCGACGGCATCCCTAATTCGGTGGGGCAGAGTAATCGTTCGCGAATCTCGTATTTACGCGCGGTCAGCAGTTCAACCAGGCGCTCGCGAGCCTGAGCGCGGGCAAAGCCGGCAACGTTCTCCAGCGCCAGACTGGCCGGCAGGACCCCCTCGGGGATCCCCGGAAAAACCGAGAGGATGCGGGCAAGGCTTTGTGCCCGCGGATCAGCCAGATCTTTCTGGTTGCCTCGGATCGAGTAGGGCTGGCAAGGAGGCGACAGCCACCACAGGTCTGCGCCAAATCCCGCCAGGTCTGAAGCGGTGATCTTTTCCAGATCCGTCTGCCGGGCGTTGTGCTCAGGAAAGTTCAGGCGATAGACGGCGAGGGCCGCCGGACTCTGATCCAACGCACCGACAACATGGACGTTCGTTCCCTCCACGGCAGCCGCGAAACCGCCGATGCCGCAGAAGAGTTCCAGAGCCGTCAGCGAGATTGGCATGCCCTGCCCTATTCACCGATGATCTTGATCAGTTCACGGCGCTGCCGGGTCTCGAACCACAGTTCCTTGCGGTAGCTCTTCATGATCGACGCTCTCCGGCTGATCCTTTCGGCAGGTAATCCTCCCGGACCGGGGCGAATACCTCGATCGCCACCGCGTCCTCGAGAATCTCCGCGCCATGCTCCACCCCGCCCGGAATGCACCAGCTGTCACCAGACAGCACATCAAATTCCTCCGCGCCGATGGTCAAGCGGATCCTGCCTTTGACGAGGTAGCCGGTCTGCTCGTGGGGATGGGCATGCTTCGGCAGCTTACTCCCCTGTTCCAGCCGAAACTCGGTCATCAGGGTCTTGTCGCCATGGACCAGAGTCTTCTGCGCAATGCCGGGGAGGGCCGGGGTGTAGCCGCTGAGGCTCTGTTTCCTAAACATCTTCGATGTCCTTCCTGTCTGACTGTCAAGAGCGCCAGACGTCCACAGTATGCCGGTAACGACGGTGAAAATAAAGAGACTGCCGCCACACAGCCCTGCCCGATTCGGCGCCATGAAAAAAGGCAGGCTGCTTTCGCAGCCTGCCTCCTGTTCGGCATCGATCACGCTCAGGCGTGTCGGGTTTTACAGGTGTCCACATGCAGCAGGTAACTGATCGGGCAATACCTGAAGATGGCGGTGGCGATGGGGATCAGCCCCAACAACCCCCAATACCTCGCCGTGCCTTCCAGGAACAGCATCAGACTCAGGATGGCGAGACCGACGATCACGCGGACGATCCGTTCGGTCGTGGAGCAGACATTATGTAACATGGCAAACCTCCGTAAAACTTGGTTTCAGCTTCTCATCTACAGTTTAATTATACTGCTCCGACGGACAAACAGCCAAATCCCGCTGCCCCTTCCCGGTCTCGGCAATTCCCGGAGTTGTGCGCGGCCGGCTGGAATGAATCGTTCGACAAGCTGGCGGCAAGCCTGCGATAACCCGCCCCTAACGCTGCCAGAGCGGCGTGGTACCGAACCGCGACGCCAATTGTTTCGACAGGTCGCGCCGGGTGCGACGCGACTCGGCCCGGGAGGCACCCCCGTCGTGAAGGAACTGCTCCAGCTCGGTCTCGGGGCGGACCGGCGGCACCGGTTGCGGCCGCCCGTCACCATCGACGGCGACGAAGGTGAGGAAGGCGGTTGCACAGACGTTGCGTTCGCCGCTGAGCAGATCCTCGGCGACGACCTTGACGAAGACCTCGATCGAAGTCTTGTGGGTCCAGGTGACAAAGGCCTCGAGACAGACCGACTGGCCGATCTGCACCGGGTGGAGAAAATCCACGGAATCGGTCGAGGCAGTGACCACCGGCATACGCGCATGGCGGGTAGCGCTGAGGGCGGCGATATCGTCGATATAGGCCATAACCTTGCCGCCGAACATGGTGCCGTGATGGTTGGCGTCGGGGGTCAGTACCATGGCGGCCTTGATGGCGCGCGATTCGCGGGCACTCTTCGCCTGCATGGAAGCCTCCTCGGGTGATCAGACGGTACTGAAATGAACGGCCTTCGCCGGCGACCACCTCGTCATCGTTGGCCTCCGGGATGATGCCGGTCAGGCGGTGCCGTCACCACCCAGCGTAAAACAAAAGGTCGCCCCCCGGTCCGGCTCCCCGATTGCCCACACCTTGCCGCCGTGGCGCCGGACAATTCGTTCCACCGTCGCCAGGCCGATGCCGAAGCCTTTGCATGAATGCTCAGCGCAGAGACGCTGAAAGGGGCTAAAGAGCTTATTCGCGTCCGCCATGTCGAAGCCGCTGCCGTTGTCGCGGACGTAACAGGCCAGTTTGCCGTCAACCACCGTCGTTCCCAACTCGATGATCCCGTTTTTGCGGGTACCGGTATATTTCCAGGCGTTGCCGAGGAGATTGTCCAGGACCACTCGCAACAGATTGGCATCGCCTTCCACCAGAACGTTTTCCGCGATACGGAACGTCACCCGGCGCTCCGGTTCGCTCATCTGCAGTTCCGCGGCCACCTGTCGCGCCATGGTGGAGAGATCGACCCTTTCCCTGTTCGTTTCGGCGTGGGCCAGTTGGGAAAAGCTGAGCAGCGCCTCAATGAGATGGTTCATGCGCCAGGTGCCGTCGAGGATTTCCCGGAGACAGCTCTGGCATTGCGGATCGAGCCGGCTGCCGCATATCTCCTGCAGCATCTCGCAGAAGCCACTGATGGTGGTCAACGGCTTGCGTAGATCGTGGGCCACCGTGTAATTGAAAGCTTCCAACTCCTGGTTGGCGGCTGCCAGTTCGGCAGCGCGGATCGCCAGATCGACGTTCAGCCGTACGATCTCCTCCTGCGCCCGTTTGCGCTCGGTGATGTCGGTCAGAGAGCCAACCACAGCCACGGTTTTCCCGTTTTCGACGACTGGCGTCTCATTGACTTCGACCCAGATTATTCGCCCCCCCCGGCCGATGCATTCGATCTCGTACGGCGGCTCGCACTGCCCGGTGTCGATGGCCCGCTGGGTGGCCTCGATGGCGGCCTGGTTGGCGGGATGGTCGGTGATGAACTCCGTCCACCGCACCAGGGCTTCCTCGGGCTCACAGTCGAAAAACTGCCGCGACTGCGGGCTCACATAGGTGAGGACGTGGTCGGCGGTATGCATGTAGAAGAGGTTGGTACTGTGCTCGACGATATTGCGCAGCTTGCGCTCCGCTTCCCGCAGCGCCGCGAGCGTCCGCTTGCTCTCGCCGATGTCGTGCGTCATCGCTGAGAATCCCCGCGATTTTCTGAGTTATCGTACGGAACCGTGACAACCTGCCCACCCCGTAAAAGCTCATTGTGCCAGGAAACACTCCTTCGAGCCTCCCGCCACCCCAGGAGTTGAGCAGACACTCCCGAGAAATACGGAAAGTGCCCTGTTACTCCCATGGGGACAATTGGCATGGCGAAGGTGCGCATGGCAGTTCTCCCTTCAGCGTGATGCCGGAGGCCGGGATGGCTTAATGGAAGTTTAACACCGGGCGGCCGAAAAGCGAAAGCTCACCCGGAGCCGGCCAGACACAGCCAAGGCCTATGGGGTCAGGCTGGAGTTTCGGCAGCAGAGTCAGCCCAGCATTTCGATTGTTAGGAGGAAGACGTCTTCAGCTTGTCGGCGAAATCCTTGTGCAGCTTGCTGATCTTCGGATCGATGACAATCCGGCAATACGGCTGGTGCGGGTTCAGGCGATAGTAGTCCCGGTGGTACCCTTCGGCCGGGTAGAAGTTGGTGAACGGGACGATTTCGGTCACGATCAGGTCGGGCCACAACCGTGC
This sequence comes from Desulfuromonadales bacterium, assembly GCA_023701265.1. Taxonomy (GTDB): domain Bacteria; phylum Desulfobacterota; class Desulfuromonadia; order Desulfuromonadales; family BM103; genus VAUL01. Next base: position 4,990 of record JAMPXI010000031.1, read on the forward strand.
CGCCTCGGCCGCGCGCAACGATCGCTCGGCGGTTTCGCGCTGCTGTTGGTCGTGCCAGAAGATGGCCGAGCGGTACTGGGTGCCGACATCGGCCCCCTGGCGGTTCAACGTGGTCGGATCGTGGATGCGCCAGAAGACTTCGAGCAACTCGGCAAAGTTGATCACGGCAGGGTCGAAGGTGATCTGCACCGCCTCGGCGTGGCCGGTCGTGCCGTCGCAGACCTCCCGGTAGGTTGGGTACGGCACCTTGCCGCCGGCATAGCCAGAGACCACCTGCGCCACCCCTTTCAGCCGGTCGAAGACCGCTTCCACGCACCAAAAGCATCCCGCGGCCAAGGTCGCTGTTGCCAGTTTTTCAGCCGTCATGACATCCCCCTCTCCTGCGCTCCCGACAAAATTCCCCAGCTTCTTCCTGGTCCCTGGTTACTTCTTGGCGAGTTAGCTGGTAATCAGGTTCCGGTAGTTCGGATTGACACGTTCCTTCTGCACTTCGTCGTCCATTGCCGGCGTCTGCCACGATTGCAGCAAAATCAATGGCCGGGCTGTCGGTCAAGGACGTTGCATCCTTCGGCAGCTCGGCCATCTTCGAGTTTCGGAGATCCGCCGCTTTCCGTCCCTGCCTCCCGGCAGGTTTGGCTTTGTCGGCAGCAGCAAGTCGCTTGCGGTTTTATTGTATCCCCTGCCGACCCGGGCAGGCAAGTCGCCATGCGCCCCGCCTGATCGGAGTTTGCCCTGATTATCCATGCCGATGGCGACCGGCGTATAATGAGCTAAAGCCATATAACCAGCGGAGGTGGCGTCATGACCCTGTTAGATCGTTTCGAAGAGATGCGGGAGCACCTGCTCCACCCTCACCATGATGATGCGCATGCCGAAAAACGGCAGGAGCGGGAGCATGAGAGGCATGATCAACACCATATCGACCTGTCGACCGGTTCCGAGTTTCTGGATGTGATGTAACCGGACCTTGGCCAAGACGATGAAAGGGGAGAGGCTGCTTTCTCAACAAAGCAGCCTCTCCCCTTTTCGGCACCCGTACCTCGGTGTGGCCGCGCGGTTCAGCGCAGCGTTGCGGCCAGATAGTCGCTGAAACGGCGCCAGGATTTCTGGTCGGCGTCCTGGCGATAACGATCACTGCCGAACACGGTAAAGGCATGCGGCGCGCCGCTGTAGGTGATCATCTCGTGGGGGACGACCGCCGACTCCAGGGCGACGGCGAGGGCCGCGAAGTCCTCCATGCTGACGCTGCTGTCGGCCGTGCCGTGCAGGATCAGGACCGAACCCCGGACCTTGCTGTAATCCTGACCGGGCGGCAGGTCCAGCCCGCCGTGGAACGCGACGAATCCCTTCAGGTCGGCGCCGGAGCGGGCCAACTCCAGCACCGCCGCGCCGCCGAAGCAATAGCCGGCGGCGACGGCATTGTCAACCCGCGCCCCTTGCTTTTTCGCCGCTGCCAGTGCCCCCTGCAACCGGGCGCGCAGCCGCGGCCGGTCGGCGTAGAGTGCACCGGTGCGCTGTTTTCTTTCGTCCATGGTCACCGGGCGGATCCCCTTGCCGAAAAGATCGGCGGCAAAGACCGCGTAGCCAAGGGCGGCGAGCATCTCCGCGCGCTTGATCTCGTAGTCGCCCAGCCCGTCCCAATCGTGAATCAGCAGCACCAGCGGGGCGGCGGCCGCCGGGGCGACATGATAGCCTTCGAATGCGGCGCCATCGACTTCATAACCGACCGCGCTCCCCGCCGCCGCGGCGCTCGTGGCCAGCAGCAGCAGACAACAAAAGGTAGAGAGCAGTTTCATGACGGTACTCCTTGCAATCAAAAGGGGACTGCGTGGCATCTCATCTTTAAGTTACCACACGGTACGCGGCCGGCAACCGCGGGCACGAGATCAACTGCTGTTGTTGGCGTAGACGGGGAACGAGGGAGGTTATTTCGGCGGTCCAGGCGTGATGCGCGGGCGGGGGAAAAAGTGTATCAAACAGGCTGCACCAGGAATTCACGGACATCGATCAATTATCATAACTATATGTAATCATTTTATTAATTCACACAATCCGACTTATTGATGGATCCGGCCGTTTTCGTCGCACCGGCAGATTGCCATACCGACTGTGCCTGCTATAGTCTCATCGACCCTGCTGCGCACGAGGAGGATCCGATGGGAATGAAGATGCCCCAAGTCAAAGGATGTTCCGTTGACAACTGCGCCTATAACACCCAGCACGACTGCCACGCCATGGCGGTCACGATCGGCGAACCGGGCGGCGACCCGGCCTGTGACACCTACTTCGAGGCGGCCCGCCATGGCGGCGTCATGGACATGACGGCCGGCGTGGGCGCCTGCAAGACCGCCGATTGCTCGTTCAACAAGGACTACGAGTGCTCTGCATCAAGCATCAAGGTCGGCATGAAGCATAACCAACCGGATTGCCTGACCTATCAACCCCGCTGAACCACAGCCGAACAGTGCGCAGCAGAGTCACGCACCAGCGGCGACCGCAAAGGGGAAAGGAGTGGAGGGATGAGTTCGAATAACGACCTGCAAGAGAAGCACTGTCGCCCATGCGAGGGGGGAACGCCGCCGCTCGCCGAGGCCAAGGTTGCGACGCTGCTGCGGCAACTTGACGGATGGGAACGGGAAGGCAGTTGCATCGGCAAGACGTTCCAGTTCAAGAACTTCCACCAGACCATGGCCTTCGTCAACGCCGTGGCGTGGATTGCCCACCGCGAGGGACACCATCCCGATCTGAGTGTCGGCTATAATCGCTGCCGGGTGAGCTACACCACTCACGCCATCGGCGGGCTCTCGGAGAACGACTTCATCTGTGCGGCCAAGGTCAACGCCCTGCTGTAAGCATTTCAGCCGATTGAAAAAATAGCCCCTTTTGTTCCAGGCAGCGACGACAATGAAAAACCCTCCGGAATCTCCCGGAGGGGCAAGAACGGGCTGCCTTCTGGGTTATTGGCCTCCTTGCTCAATGAATCTCCTTGCTTTTCCTCCCAGTTTCCAACCCTTCGATGACCACAGTTGTTGCACGCTGGCCCGCTCCATGGACCGGCCGGTGATGCTGCTCTTCGGCGCCCGATGGATCTCGGTGAGAGGATAGGACAGGCAAAGGGGAGAGGCTACTTTTCGATAAAAGTAGCCTCTCCCCTTTTTACTCTCTGCAGAAAAAACCGCCGGGCAGCTAACTGTCCGACGGTTATCCGCGGGGTACGGCTAGAGCATACCGTACCGCTGTCAGTACCCTTTCTTCACCGGTTCCTTCTCACCGTAAGACGGTGCCACCCCGAAGAACTCCTGTTTTTTGAGATCCGGGGCCAAGGCACGCAGGGTCTCCAGGTCAGGAGTGCCGTTGACAGCCAGGCCTTTATCGGTCTGGAACTTCCGGATCGCCGCCGTGGTGCTCTCATCGATGACGCCCTCGGTGGCTCCCACCTTATAGCCCTGTTCGATCAACAGCCGCTGCAACTCGCCGATTTGCTCCTTATTCAGCGCTGGCAAAGCGACCTCCGGTTTGGTTGTTTCCACGGCCGCGGCACCCATTGATGCCCCGGTCGACGATTTGCTGCCATGCGTGTAGTCCCCACTGCCCAGAACCGGTCCGGCCAGCAGCAGACTGGCTGCCGCAATGGTCAATGTGATGTCGTATAAGCGTTTCATTGGACTGCTCCTTTCAACGGGTTACGCTGACTCATCCGCAAATGCCACGGCGCCCCTTCCCGCCAGGGATGGAAGCGCCTCGTGATAGTGCTCTCAACTAAAGTTTTCAACAGCATGGCCGGAGTTGTCAATATACCCAAAGTTGACGACATCGGTATCTTGCGTTTGAAAATCGGTCAACGGGGGTTGATGGCTGCGGCAGCAGGATCGCCCAGTCAGCCCCGATCGGCTACTGTTCCCGGCAGGTTGTCGAGGAGGGCGGGGGGAACGATAACCGTGATGCCGACCGGGTTGGCGAGCAGCGTCAGCGACGCCTGCACGGCCGGAAGTTCGGCATCGCCCGCCGGAGGGGCGGGGATACAGACCGTACCGCTTTCGAGGAATTCGAGGATGTCGCCCAGATGGGCCAGGCCGATGGTCAGCAGGGCGCCCGGGGCCGTCCCCGATACCGGGGGTGACAGTTGCGCCAATGCGGCGGGGGCTCCCTGCAGGAACGCTGCCGAGCGACGCTTCTGCAGATTGGCGAGGCGGGCAGAAAACGACGGATCGAGGCAGGCGGCACTGGTCAGCCCGGCGTGCAGCAACTGCTGGGTGTGACGGTAGAGTTCCCGGTCTTCGACCTGCAGCAGGCCGATGCCATATTGTTCATGGAGAAGCAGTTCGGCATTGACGAACGTTGCGGTGTCGCCCAGCCGTAGCATCAGCGTCGCGCTGTCGAGCGGGGCCTGACCCGCGGCTACCGGAGCGACGTCGGCCTGCTGGCCGAAAAAGCTCTCGGGGAGCAGCAAACCGATTTGCCCGTTGCGGATCAGCCATTCGCCGATGCGGAACGTCTCGACCTGGGCCTGCAGGGTGTCGGCACCGTTGGCGCCGCTGGCGGCACTGCGATGGCTGCTGGCGACGATGTAGAGCTGCAAGGGAGCGTCGCCGCGTACCCGGTAGACGATCGTGCCGAGTTCGGAGGGGAGTTCGCCGCCGGTATCCGCCGCGGTGGCGTCGGCAAGGGACGCCGCCCGCAGTGGCGTCCCGGCCAGCAGCCACGCCAACCATATCAGGGCCAGTACCAGCAGACGGCCGGGAACGCTGCGCGGAAAGCTAAACGTCAGGCGCCGCCGCTTCGACCAGCACGGATCGCAAGCAGGCGCTGCAGGGGAGGCAACCGGTGGTGGTGGGGTTCGATCATGCATCCGGCAATCCCGCTGTCTTGGGGCCTCGGGCCCTTGAGACCGGTGATTTTGCGTCCCCATCTTTCGATGGAGTTGCCTTTATCAGAGCTGCGAACAACGTCGAAAACTGGGCTGTGACGTTGAATTACTATGCCATGAGCCGGCCCAAAGAGTCAACGTCACCAGTAGGTTTCCGGCTGTTTTTCGATAGCTTACGATGCCTATGCCAGCTAACGCAGGCAAGGATTCACGGGGGAAGGTATGCTGTTCCCGGAACCCCCGAACATATAGTTCAAGACTTGCCATCTTCATTTTGGACGCTGGCTGGCTTTCTTGAATGATCACCAGATTCGCGCTAATTTTAGGCATTACTTCAGGAGGGAATCATGGAAGCGGTCGTTCGGGTTCTGCCACGCGAAGATTACCATTTGGAGGTCGAGTTCAGTACGGGGGAGGTGCGGCTTTTCGATGTGCGTCCTTATCTGGACAAGGGAGTTTTCACCCAGTTGAAGGATCGGGCGCTGTTCGCGCGGGCCTTTGTCGCCTGCGACACGGTCTGCTGGCCCAATGACCTCGATATCGCACCGGAGACGCTCTATGTGAAGTCGGTACCGATTTCGAAGGGGGTGCATGAGACTGCTGAGAAGTACGGGGAGCGGCCTTAGTTTTCTTGTATAAATACGTACATATTTTTGTATATATTTATACAATTTCTTGTTCTTTAAGGTGAAAATGGGGGAGGGTTGCTTTCAATAAAGCAATTCTCCCCCATTTATACTTAGAGTCCGAAATTAACTTGCAACATGCTGATATTTATAAGATATTTGAGAACCGTCCCCAAATCCATGTTCCCTTTCCATCAGACATGCATTCCAGTCTGGCACACTAGTTCTTCACTGCAGTGGTAAAAGCATTAATGATGACATGATCCTTCCGCACGAGACTGAGAAACTGTTCGTATTTTTCTGAAAGATCGGGGTGCTCCTCCCTGACTCGCTCAAGGCAATCCCATGCCGACAACAAGCTGGTCAGAAGATTAAGAAGGTCATTGGTCGTCTTTTCTCCCGTTGATGCTATGGATTCCAAAAGTTTGCGCGTGTAAGCCATTTTCAAATTTGTTACGACTCTTTGGGCATGTTCATCATCACAGCCATCCAGCGCATCTTTTGCCGCCTGCATAGCCTCTTCAAAATATTCGGCCTTTTCCTCGAGACCTTCGGCTCGTTCACATAGCTCAAACATCTGGCGAATATTTGCGACTTCCGAACTGTAGTTTGAGGTCATGACCCACCTCCCGATCAGTGCCGTTTGTATGCCGTGATGACAGACTCTTTGCTTATCCCTTTTCGTCCCTTTATTTCGTTAAATGGTAGCCCCCATCGGTTAACGTTTTTCGCACAGCATTCAACTGCCCTATCGAAGCATTCTGCTTACTCGCAAACTCAAGAGCCTTACTCAGTACAGTTCTGATCGCAGCTTTTCCCTTCGGGTCAGGCAATGGCCAAAATGAAGACTCACCATTTTGGAATTCAACGTGGAGTTGGTTGTGGTTGATATAAGAAGACATCCTCAGCGTAGCAAAAGCGACTGACTCTTTTCCGGCGAAAAGAGTCAGCAAAAACGCCTTCTCCTCGCGGAGGGCATGGTCGATAGCTTCGCCCATCGTCGCGGCCCGAGACTCCTCCCCTGCCCTACCCACCATTTGCGGGGCCCATCCACTTGGGGCCCCGCGGCGGACTACACGCTTCACCATTATTCCGAACGCGAATCATTCAGCATTTGGGATGCGTTTGACTTTGTCCACCAGTTGCCGACCCCCCTGTAAAACAGGGGGGATGCCTGAAAGGCAGGGGGGGGTGCACGCTTCTTGGTCGAACAAGAAAAGTCACCCGGCCGACCGGACGCGACCCGCCAGACTTTGTATCCGCGACCAACAAAGGTTTACAATAAATCAGAGGGATAGAGGAAAAACCCGACGGGAAATGAGGTGGCTCTATGGAAACATCAATCGGCAAATTCAGCTGGACAGCGGCGATTCTCTCCGGGATCATCGCCGGAGCAGTCTTTCTGATCCTGGCGCTGGCGCTGGTACCGGTCATCCTCGGCGGAAGCCCTTGGGAACTGCCCCGCATGATCGCCGCAATTGTCCTTGGTGCCGGGGTACTCACCCCGGCGACTTTCAATATCGGCATCGTCCTGACGGCAGTGGGATTGCACTTCGTCCTTTCGGTCGTTTACGCGATCATCTTCGCCCTGATCTTCAGTAGGTTGCAGCTCGGCCCGGCCCTGTTGGCCGGGCTTGGTGCCGGCTTGGTGCTCTACGTGGTGAACTTCTACGGTTTTACCGTCCTCTACCCCTGGTTCGCCACGGCACGCAACTGGGTCGTCATCCTCGACCACCTGGTCTTTGGAGTGGTGACGGCATGGTCCTATGTGGCCATAATCCGTTCGCATACCCACGAAGAGGTGGGCAAGACGCCGTCCATACGGGCGAAACACGCATAGCGACAGGCTGTGCAGGCGCAAAAAAACGGGGACAGAATTCAATTCTGTCCCCGTTTTATCTACAGCGGCACAGCGAAAGGCTCCAGCTGCTAGGCGCACCGCAGGACGGGACACGAGGCGTACCCTAAGGTACGTTGAGCGTCACGGCCGAGGAGCAACAACGCAGATGGACCTTTGGCGAAGCCGCCTTATTTTTTGTACCCGTCCATCTCGTCGAACTGCAGATACTGATAAATCTTGTCGGCCTTGGGCACGACCTTCTCCTTGTACACCGCCAGGTACTCCTTCGGCGTCGGCAGCTTGCCGAGGTTGACGGTCACCGCGCCGAGCTCGGCAGAACCGAGGAACACCTTGGCGCCGTCACCGATGCGGTCGTCGAAGTTGCGGGTCGAGGTCGAGAACATGTTGACGCCGTCGGGCACGCGGGCCTGGTTGCCCATGCACAGCGAGCAGCCGGCGATCTCGATGCGCGCGCCCATGGCGCTGAACACCGAGAAGTAGGCCTCTTCCTTGAGCTTTTGCTGGTCCATGCGGGTCGGCGGGCAGATCCAGGTACGCACCGCCGGGTTGAACTTCTGGCCGCGCCAGATCTCGGCGGCGGCACGGAAGTGGCCGATGTTGGTCATGCACGAACCGAGGAACACGTCCTGGATCGGCGTGCCGGCGACTTCGGAGAGGAGCTTGACGTCGTCCGGATCGTTCGGGCAGGCCAGGATCGGCTCCTTGATGTCCTTGAGGTTGATCTCGATCACCGCCGCGTACTCGGCGTTCTTGTCGGCCTTGAGCAGGGCCGGCTTTTTGAGCCACTTCTGCACGTCCTTGATGCGCCCCTTGAGGGTCTTCTTGTCCTGGTAGCCCTCTTCGATCATCTTCTCCATCAGAGCGATGTTCGAACGCAGGTAGGTAGCCACGACCTCCTCGGAGAGCTGGATGCAGCCGGCGGCGGCGCTGCGCTCGGCGGCAGCGTCGGTCAGCTCGAAGGCCTGCTCGACGGTGAGCTTGGGCAGCCCTTCCATTTCGAGGATGCGGCCGTTGAAGATGTTGACCTTGTTCTTCTTCGGCACGGTCAAAAGCCCCTGCTTGATGGCGTAGTAGGGGATGGCGTTGACTGCGTCGCGCAGGGTGATGCCGGGGTTGAAGTCACCCTTGAAGCGCACCAGCACCGATTCCGGCATATCCAGCGGCATGAAGCCCATGGCACCGGCGAAGGCGACCAGGCCCGAACCGGCGGGGAAGCTGATGCCAATCGGGAAGCGGGTGTGCGAATCACCGCCGGTGCCGACCGTGTCCGGCAGCAGCAGGCGGTTCAGCCAGGAATGGATGACGCCGTCGCCGGGGCGCAGGGCCACGCCGCCGCGGGACGAAATGAACGGCGGCAGGTTCTTGTGCATCTTCACGTCGGCCGGCTTGGGATAGGCCGCAGTGTGGCAGAACGACTGCATGAACATCGGCGCCTGGAACTTGAGGCAAGCCAGTTCAGTGAGCTCGTCGGCGGTCATCGGCCCGGTGGTGTCCTGGGAGCCGACGGTGGTCATCTTCGGCTCACAGGCGGTGCCGGGAAGCACGCCGGCTACGCCGCAGGCGGCACCGACCATCTTCTGGGCCAGGGTGTAGCCCTGCCCTTTCTTGGCGGTCGGGTTGTCCGGCAGGGTGAAGACGTTGGTCGGCCCCATGCCGAGAGCCTTGCGGGCCTTGTCGGTGACGGCGCGGCCGATGATCAGCGGGATACGGCCACCGGCACGGAACTCGTCTGCCAGGGTGTTGGGGGCGATGGCAAACTTGGAGAGGACTTTCCCCTTCTCGTCGGTGATCTCACCCTTCTTGCTGTTGATGACGATGACGTCGCCGGTCTTCATGGCGGTCACGTCGGCCTTGAGCGGCAGGGCGCCGGAGTCCTGGGCGGTGTTGAAGAAGATCGGGGCGATGACGCCGCCGATGATCACACCGGCGGTCTTCTTGTTGGGAACGCAGGGGATCTCCTGACCGATCGCCCAGAGAACCGAGTTGCACGCCGACTTGCGCGACGAGCCGGTGCCGACCACGTCGCCGACGAAGGCGACCTGGAAGCCGTCCTTGCGGAACTTGGCGATGGTTTCCAGCCCACCCTTGAAGCGGGTCTTGCCCATGGCCAGGGCGTGCAGCGGGATGTCCGGGCGGCTCCAGGCGTCGCCGGCCGGGGAGAAGTCATCAGTGTTGATCTCGCCGTCGACCTTGAAGACCTTGACCTTGATGGTGTCGGGCACCCCCTTGCGGTTGGTGAACCACTCGGCGTCGGCCCACGACTTCAGCACTTTCTTGGCGGCGGCGTTGGTCTTGGCCAGGGCGGCAACTTCGTCGAAGGCATCGTAGACCAGGGTAATGCCCGACAGCGCGCAGGCGGCCTCGTCGGCCAATTTCTTGTCCTTCAGCGCGGCGACCAGCGGAGCGACGTTGTAGCCGCCGATCATGGTACCGAGGATCTGCACCGCCGCCTTGGCGTCGACCAGCGGCGATTTGACCTTGCCGGCAATGATCTGGCCGAGGAACGCAGCCTTGACTTCGGCGGCGGGATCGACGCCCGGGGAGATCCGCTCCTTGAGCAGGTTGAGCAGGAACTGCTCCTTCCCTTTCGGCGGCTTCTGCAGCAATTGGCAGAGTTCTTTCGCCTGGTCGGCGTTCAGCGGCAGCGCCGGGATTCCTTGCGCGTTGCGCTCTTTCTCGTGCATCAGATAGGCGTCGATCATCTCTCTCCTCCGTCAAGTTTGGTTGGCGGACAATGCCGCCGCACATGGAAATTGTTGCGCGTTATCAGGTAACTACAGGAATAGACCAGCTACGGAAACTTGCATACTGTATACGATAATCGCCCCTTGGTCAACGAGCATGCGGCACGATTTATTGTGACTTATTCTGTCACAAGTATGGCGCATGATCGCTTCAAACGCACAAAGGAGATTAACCATGCCGTTTGAATTGATCATGTTGATGGGATTTTTCGGAACGATTCTACTCAGCCTGCTGCCGGCACGTTCGTCACGAACGGCCGAGGACGGTTTTCGCAAACAGCGGATGCAGCGACGCAGCGACGGAGAAACCCGGGCAGCAACCCGATGCGGGCGAATGACGAGGCGGGAAGAGACTATTCGGCGTCGGCGCGCAGGGCACGCTGCCGCTTGAGCAGCACGGTGCCGTCGCCGGTATTGAAAATAATCTTGCGCCCGACAGGTCCGCCGAGATCGCTGCTGACCACCGGGATGCGATGCTGTTCGAGCATTTCGACAGCCAACTCGATGTTGCGCTGACCGATGGCGAGCAGGCCATCGGTCTTTTCCCACATGGAAGCACCGCCGAACACCTTGGCGATCAGCTTGCTGCCGGCACCGAGCGTCTGAACCTTTTCGATCAGCTTGGTGATGGCGATGTTGCCGTACTTCGGGGTCGGCAAACCCTCGCCATTCCACAGGGGGAGCAGATAATGATTGATCCCGCCGATCCGCAGCGAAGCATCCCACAGGCAGACCGATACGCATGAGCCGAGCACGGTCGTAACCACATGCGGCTCACGGTGGGCGAACAGCGTCCCTGGATAGAGGTAGTGGCGACCAGCCTCCTCTTCCGGCGGAGTGACCGGCGTATTGCCGAGCGGTTCAGAACTTTTCCAGTTCATCGCCCTGATCGAAGATGAAGAGGTTGGAATCCCGCGCCTGCACCTTGACCTCGACGTCCGGGCGCGGCAGGATCAGCACGAAGTGGCTGCCGGCATCGGACCGGCTGTCGACATCGAGGGTGCCACCGAGCAGTTCCGCAAGCGACCAGCAGATGCTCAGGCCCAGCCCGTGGCCGCGATGTCCCTTGGTCGTCCCGACATCGAGCTGGCGGAAGCGGTCGAAGATGATTTCGCGATCGGCGGCAGCTATGCCCGGACCGGTATCGGCAACGGCGATCTCCAGTTTCGAGTCACGCTCCCTGGCAGTGACGGTCACCCGCCCCCCTTCCGGATTGAATTCGACAGCATTGGCCAGCAGATTGATTACGATGATTTCCAGCTTTTGCGCATCGGTCGGGAAGGTCAACCCCGCAGGCAGATCGTTGTGTGCCTCGATGCGCTTTTCGGCAATCCGCGGAGCAAGCTTGTCGAAACAGCCAGCAATGACGGCGACGACATCGACCATGGCGTAGTCCGGTTCGGCCTCGCCGGCTTCCAGCTCGGCAGCCATGAAGACGTTCTGCAACTGGAAATCGAGATTGAACGCCTCCGCATAGATCATCGCCGCGGTACTGGCGCTACGCTCCGGCTCCTGGCGGCAGGTAGCCAGTTGCCCAGACAACCCCATGATCGCCGAGAGCGGGTTGTTGATCTCGTTGCGGATATTGGAGAGGAACTGGCTCTTGACCCGTTCCGACTCCTGGAGCTTCTCATTCATCATCTCCAGCTTGTGAGTCACGGCGCGCAGATCGCTCAGGGCATTGCGGTTGAACTCGAAACGCTGGCGAATTTCCTCGATCAGTTCGTCGTCGGACAACTTGCTCATGGGCACCTCGTTTGTACGGTTTCACGACTGATTGTCATATGTTACTGAACCTCGTTCAGCACTGATTCCGATACGCCCTCATCACCTCATCCGCCAACTGGTCGAGAGGGAGCACCTTGTCCACCCCGCCTCGCTTGATCGCTTCCTGCGGCATGCCGAACACCACGCAGCTTTCTTCGTCCTGGGCCAGAGTGTACGCCTTGGCCTGCTTCATCTCAAGCATGCCGCGGGCACCGTCGTCACCCATGCCGGTCATGATCACACCGATGGCATTCAGGCCGGCGTAACGCGCCGCCGAACGAAACAGCACGTCGACCGACGGCCGGTGACGGGAGACCAGCGGCCCGTCCTTGATCTGCACGTAGTAGCGCGCCCCGCTGCGCTTGAGCAGCATGTGCGTATTCCCCGGCGCAATCAGCGCCCGCCCAGGCACCACCGTGTCGCCGTCGGCAGCCTCCTTGACGTCGACCCGACAGATGCTGTCGAGACGCCGGGCGAAGGCCGCCGTGAACCCCTGCGGCATGTGCTGGACAATGACAATCCCCGGCGCATCGTAAGGCAGCGTTTGAAGGAAGACCCTTAAGGCCTCGGTGCCCCCGGTCGAGGCTCCCACGGCGACCACCTTCTCGGTGGTACGGAAATTATCATCGAAACGCGGCTTGTCGAGAATGACATCAGCCGTGAGTTTCGGTTCAGGATCAATGGTCAGGGTGGCCAGCTTGCGAACCCGGGCGCGGGCCGCCGCCTTGACGGCATCGCAGATCAGCACCCGGCTTTCTTCAAGGAACTGCTTCGCCCCCATGCGCGGTTTGTTGATGATCTCCACCGCACCGTACTGGAGCGCGCGCATGGTGATCTCCGCCCCTTTTTCGGTGAGGCTGGAGCACATCACCACCGGGATCGGGTCCTCGGCCATCAACTGCTTGAGGAACGTCACCCCGTCCATGCGCGGCATTTCGACATCGAGGGTAATGACATCGGGGCGGTCGCGGCGAATCTTGTCGCGAGCGATCAGCGGATCGTGGGCAGTGCCGATTACCTCGATCGCCGGGTCGCTCGACAGAATCTCGGTGAGTGCCTGACGCACTACCGCCGAGTCATCGACAATCATGACGCGAATCGGCTTGGAGTTGGGTATCGCCATATCAGGCCGTCGATGGTGTTGTGCCTGAAGTTATCGGCAGCCAGACAATCAAGTCAGTCCCCTCCCCAATCAAACCCTGGTCATCCCCCGCCGTCGTCCTTCAACTTTGGAGGGATCAACGGCGCTCAGGGCAAGCTGACATTAAACACCTTTATTGGAATCATAACAAACAAATCCTGACTGCCAAGGTTATCTCCTGGCGGCATCAGGCCGACACGCTCTCTTCCATCTCCTGTACGATTGCCAACTCCTCGCTACTGAACACCCGATCGATCTCCAGCAGGATCAGGAACTGCTCGTCTACCTTCCCCATGCCGGCTATGAATTCGGTCTTGAGTCTCGTCCCCAGGCGCGGCGCCGGCTCGATCAGGTCGTCGCGCAACTCCAGCACCTCGCGCACCGAATCTGCCAACCCGCCCACGGCCAGCACATCGCCGTCAATCTGCACTTCGATGACGATGATGCAACTGTCCCGCGTCGCTTCGGCCTTGGGCAGTCCCAGCTTGACCCGCAGATCAACCACCGGTACCACCTGCCCGCGCAAATTGATTACCCCGACCAGATAGTCCGGCGTCTGCGGCACCTTGGTCACCGGCACCAGATTGAGAATCTCCCTGGCCCGCGTCACCTCGATGCCGAACAGTTCCTCGCCAAGGCAAAATGTCACATACTGCCGACTGATTGCTTCCGTCGCACTCATGCGTATCTCCTTCAATAGGCTTCAAAATCGTCGTCCTGGGCATCACGCCGCCCGATGCTTTCGGTTGCCCCCGGCATCTTGCCACCTTTAGCAAGGCCGCTGAAATGGGGAACCTGCGGCTGTGCCTTGCGCGGCGCCATCGTGCGTTTTTCCGTGTAACCCAACCGGTTGCGGCTCCCCTCCTCCAAGGCAAAGAACTCTATCATCTCCGCCAGCTGTTCGGCCTGCCCGGAGAGTTCTTCAGCCGTCGAGGCCATTTCCTCGGAGGCCGAGGCATTCTGCTGGATCACTCCGTCCAGCTGCTGGATGCTCTTGGCGATCTGTTCTGCCCCGGCATCCTGCTCCCGGCTCGCCGCGGCGATCTCCTGCACCAGCTCGGCAGTCTTTTCGATATTCGGCACCAGTTCGGCCAGCATTTTCCCAGCCAGTTCCGCCACGGCCACACTGTTGGTGGAAAGCTCATTAATTTCGCCGGCGGCCTTCTGGCTCCGCTCTGCCAGCTTGCGCACCTCCGCCGCTACCACCGCGAACCCCTTGCCATGCTCACCGGCACGAGCCGCCTCGATCGCTGCGTTCAGTGCCAGCAGATTGGTCTGCCGGGCGATCTCCTCGATGATGTTGATCTTGGCGGCAATCTCCTTCATAGCAGCCACCGTCTGCACCACCGACTTTCCGCCTTCGGCGGCATTCTTCGCCGCCTGGATGGCGATCTTCTCGGTCTGGATGGCATTATCGGCATTCTGACGAATGTTGGCGGTCATCTGCTCGATGCTGCTGGAAGCTTCCTCGGCCGCAGCGGCCTGCTCGGTGGCACCCTGCGACATCTCCTCCGATGAAGCACTCATCGCCTGAGACCCGGAGGAAACATTCTCGATGGAGCCGCGCACCTGGCCGATCACATCGCGCAGCTTGGCCACCATGTTGGCCAACGCCCTGCCGAGTTGATCCTTCTCCGAGGAAAGTTTGACCTCGACAACCAGATTCCCCCTACTGATCTCGCTGGCAACGGCGGCCTGCCGGGCGAGGCTGTCGGCCATGCCGTCGAGGGACATCGCCAGTTGACCGATTTCATCCTTGCGCTGCATGTTCAGGCGGGTACTGAAATCGCCGCGGGCAATCTCTTCAACCAGGAGAACCCCTTGCGCCAGAGGGCGCGTAATTCCGCGCACGATCAGCACAGTGAGAACCACGCCGACCGCCAGGGAGATGATGCCGACCATCAGCAACCGGTTGCGGAAAGCACCGGCATTGGCAATCATCGCCTCGTCGGAAAGGATGCTGGCGCGCGCCGTATCGTTGATCTTTTTCAGGCAATCCTGCACGCTCACCAACGCCGGCAAGGTTTCATCTTTATAGATTGCCGAAAGCACTTGCCGATCAACTCCACCAGTCGTGCTCTTTCCAACCTCCACCATGTGCTTAGCCGATTGATGCAGACGCTGATGAGGGCTCTCGATCGCTGTCAGCTCCCCTTTCACCGCGGGAATCTGCGTCTCGATCCGAGTGCGTTCATCGCTGTAGTACCATTTACCGAATTTGCAGTTTTGATGATCGAGTTCGACCCCAAGTTGCTGCTGGTTTTCGTCGATGATGAAATTGGCAACATTTTTCGACCAGTTGAGATGGTCAATCTCCCGCTGCAGCAGGTTGGCCGTCAACTGGTTGCCGAGGATCACCTGCTTTCCTTCATCCACTCCGCTGGTCAACCCCCGGATTCCGACGAGGCAGACAATCCCCGTCAGCACCAACAAAATCCCCGACAACAGCCCAAGTTTTTGCGCCATGCGCATGTTCTGCAGCCAACCCAGCATCGTCCTTCTCCTTTTCCCTTGGAAACTACCTGTTCACACCAGCTTCATCGTCCCAAACAGCTTGCCCGACGGGTGCGCCGACATTGATCAGCCCTGCTCAATACTGTTCGAACTCTTCGTCCAGGTCATCCCCGCCGCCGGCAACTACCACGGGTTTTCTGGCTCCGCCCCTGGCGGTTGAAGCCATCTTCACGGAGGCCGAGGCGTCCTGCTGAATCACCGTTTTTTGATCGCTTCCTTCGCCAGTTTCATAGCCTCATCCCTGGGAAGCAGCCCAGCTGAGGCCTTCATGACAAAATGCTTCGAATGTTCCATGCGAACAGCATTCATTTATTGAACAAACCGAAAAACACCCTGCCGAACATGCTGAAAAATATTTTATTAATCCACGCAAACAGTGTGCCAAGCATCAGATATTATAATTATTAAACGATATGTAACATGCTGATATCAGATCAGATCCGTCAATTCAGTACCAACCCGGACAGAACCTCACAAAACGATGATTAAGCTACCGGCGCGTTCATCCCCACTATCACAAGTTGAGCTGCCAGTTAAAAACATCGCCGGCCGTCCATGACACATTCACGTGTCACCTGACACGAAGCATGTCACACATCTGTCCCATGCAAAATCCAGCGAAGCTTCCCGACAAAAAAAGACCGGGGCAGCCAATGGCTGCCCCGGTCACATCCTCGCATGCAAATATTCTGTTGTATTCTACGCTGCGGTCTCGGCCTGGAGGTCCTGCACGGCCGCCAGTTCCTCGCTGCTGAACACCCGATCGATCTCCAGCAGGATCAGGAACTGCTCGTCTAACTTGCCCATGCCGGCAATGAATTCGGTCTTGAGCTTCGTCCCCAGGCGTGGCGCCGGCTCGATCAGGTCATCGCGCAATTCCAACACCTCGCGGACCGAATCCGCCAGCCCGCCCACGATCATCACCTCGCCATCAACCTGCACCTCAATGACGATGATGCAGCTGTCCCGCGTGGTCTCGGTCTTCGGCATTCCCATCTTGATCCGCAGATCGACTACCGGCACCACCTGCCCGCGCAGATTGATCACCCCAAGCAGATAATCCGGAGTCTGCGGCACCCTGGTCACCGGGACCAGATCAAGAATTTCCCTGGCTCGCGTCACCTCGACACCGAACAGTTCCTCGCCGAGACAGAAGGTCACGTACTGCCGGCTCTCACCAGTCTCCGTCGCCATGATCTCCTCCCTCAATACTGTTCGAACTCGTCGTCGAGAGCATCCCGACGCCCGGTGGCTTCCGCGGACTGCTTGCCGCTTTTGGCGCCCGCACCCGACTGGCCGAAATGGGCGATCTGCGATTGTACTTTGACCGAGGCGACATCGCGACCGGCTCCCGTGATGACACGCTTATTCTGAACTTTTTCGTCGATCACGAAGAAGCCGACGATCTCCGCCAACTGCTGGGCCTGGCTGGACAACTCCTCGGCGGTCGAAGCCATTTCCTCCGAAGCCGACGCGTTCTGCTGGATCACCCCGTCCAACTGCTGGATGCTCTTGCCGATCTGCTCCGCTCCGGCATCCTGCTCGCGACTCGCCGCGGCGATCTCCTGCACCAACTCGGCAGTCCGCTGGATGCTCGGCACCATGGCGGCCAGCATCTGTCCAGCCATTTCCGCCACAGCCACGCTGTTGTTGGACAGCTCGTTGATCTCGCCGGCCGCCTTCTGGCTGCGCTCCGCCAGCTTGCGCACTTCGGCGGCCACCACCGCGAAGCCCCGACCGTGCTCACCGGCCCGCGCTGCCTCGATCGCCGCGTTCAACGCCAGCAGGTTGGTCTGCCGGGCAATTTCCTCGATGATGTTGATCTTGGCGGCAATCTCCTTCATCGCCTTGACCGTCTCCTTCACCGACTTGCCGCCCTCGTCGGCATCCTTTGCCGCCTGGATGGCAATCTTCTCGGTCTGCACGGCGTTGTCGGCGTTCTGGCGGATGTTGGCGGTCATCTGTTCGATGCTGCTGGACGCCTCTTCGGCGGCCGCCGCCTGCTCGCTGGCACCCTGCGACATTTCCTCCGAGGAAGCACTCATCGCCTGGGACCCGGAGGAGACGTTTTCCACCGCCCCGCGCACTTGCCCGATCACCTCGCTCAACTTGGCCACCATCGCCTGCATGGCATTGCCAAGGCGATCCTGTTCCGATGCGGGCTTAACCTCGATAGTCAGGTTGCCGCGAGCGATTTCGTCGGCGACATCGGCCTGTCCCGCAAGGTTGTCGGCCATCCGGTCGAGGGCCCCGGCCAACTGCCCGAGTTCGTCACTGCGGTTCAAGTTGAGTCTGCCGGAAAAATTGCCGCGGGCTATCTCTTCGGCAAATTCGACCCCCTGGATCACCGGCTTGACAATGGCCTTGGCGAGCATCAGGGTCACCACCAGGAGCATGACAAAAATCGCAACGCTCATCCCCAGCATCATCAGAGTCTTGGTACGGATCGTCGCTGCCGCCTGCACCTCGAGTTCGTCGATCTCCAGGAGCAGGGTATCGACCATGGTCCCGATCTGCTCAGTAAACCGTTCGTAACGCATGCGCTGAACCCCGTCGGTCACCTCAAGCGCAGCATCGTAATTGCCGGCCTCGACCTGGGGGATGACTTCGCTGTCGATTGTACCCTTAAACTCCTGCCAGGTCGTTAATGCATCCTGCAGGGCGATACGCTTCTCCTCGTCGAGATTCAGCGACTGCATCGTATCGAAACGTTCAGTCACATTGTCATAAAGGCTGCTCAGGTTGGAACGGAGTTGGGCGATCTTGTCGCTGTCCTTGACCAGGATCATGGAGAGGACTTCGCCCCGAACCTGGTTGAGGTCCGACTTGAGCATGGCAAAATGCTCCAGCAATCCCTTGTAGTCTCGGATGTTCTGATAGATGGGACCACCGACCTTGACCTGGTTGACAAGGATCAAACCCAAAGCGGAGGAACAGACCAAGCCTGCTAACATCCCCACGGCCAGAAGCATCATTTTGCTGCGCAGTTTCATATCCTCTTCATCCCCATTTGTCTGATTTGGCCAGTAAACAGGCCTGCGGCC
>JAMPXI010000157.1 GCA_023701265.1 Desulfuromonadales bacterium
CTTCCAGCGGACAGATGAATGCCGGCCGGACGAAAACTCGCTGCGCTCAGACAGTTCGTCCGGCTCTTCGTCATTCATCCATCCGCCTCCGGCTGCGGCGGCACGGGGACAGCTGGCAATTGGCGGGCAATGGTTTCACTTGGCGCGAGATCGCGAACGGGATAATCCCGGGTGCTCCCGCTATTTCGCTCTTTCGCTCTCCTTCAGCCTCTCCCCCTCCCCTTGAAATTCCATGAACGGCGTCAGTTCCCAGTAAAGGATCTTGCCGAATTCGAGCCAGGCATTCTCCAGCGTGCGGCGATCGGCCCACCAGTGGGCGTCGGGCGAGACGTACTTCTCATAGCCGCCGGAGGAGATGACGGTCGGTTCGATGCCGCTGCCGGCATAGATGTCGTTGAAGATGAATTGCGTGCGTCTGCTGTGGTAGGGGGAGGTGACGACGAGGAGCTTGCGGATGGGGGTGGCGCGGCAGTGACCGAGGGTGAGCTGCGCGTCGGTGAGGGTGTCGGTGGAGCCTTCGATGTAGGTGACCGCCCTCCCCTCCAGGGTGACGGCGGGAGCGAGTTTCTTGACCGTAGGCTCCCAGGCCTTGCTGCTGCGGCCAACGAGAAGCAGTTGCGGGGCGAGCCGGTCGTCGTGCAGCTGCAGGGCGGCACGCAGGCGGCTGCCGTCGGTGTCGCCGGCAAGGACGACGATGGCGTCGGCGGGGGTCGGCTGGTGGTCGACGACGAGGAAATTCGGGAGGAAGCGGAGGATGAGGGCCAGCGCCAGGGCGGCGAGGAGCAGGCCGGCGAGGGTGCCGAGGAGGAAGGAGTAAAGCTTCAAGATACGATACGTAAATCTTGTCCGATGGTATCCGGCATCAAAACCAGGACAAAACCGACAATTTGTTCAGCCAGTTTCAGCCCTGTTTCAACGTCATCCTGCATGGGTTCCAACACATCGCCGGGATAACGGAAACTGGTCGCAAACGGCGTCAGAAACTCTGCGGCCTCACTCAACTCGGTGAAACGTGGCTCAGCGGCAAGAAGCTGCCGGACCGACCGCAAGTCGTGGTGCGCCTTGATAAGCCATTGGCGCAGTTCATGGCTCTTGGCCTCATCCATGGAGCACCCTGCCCTGCTCCAGCACCTTACGCTCCAACGAGGTTTTCACGGTCATCCCCCGATCGACTTCTTCGCGAGTGCGGACGACAACCTCGATTGGCATCCCGAGGCCTCGAAGACTTCGGTAGATTTCCGTCGCGCGGCGATAGCCAGGTTGATCGGACCGGGCAAGGATGACCATCAGATCGATGTCACTGTCCGCGGTTGGCTGCCCCCAGGCATGCGAACCAAACAGCACAATCTGTTCCGGATGCACCGCAGAGACAATGCGGCGGGTCACTTCCTGCAGCATTTCTGAACTGATACCAGTCATGATCGCTTCTCCTGAAGCAAGACCCATGAAGCAAGATGTGACCTGGCCACCATGCGCAGGCTCTGCATCCGATGATATTAGCTGACAAGAACCGTAAAACTCAAGAAGAAGAGAGTTCGTCAACCATCTGCGCCACAAGTGCATGGTGACCGGACCAAACCGCCGGGGGACATCCGCGAGGTTAAAGGGAAATCTCCGTTTTCCCCTTGACTTTACTTATCATGGATGTCCCCGGAAGGAGGCCCAAACTGCCCCGAAAATCGGCCGGTGTGACAACCTGGCAAGGGAGATGACCATCGAGAGCAAGCAGATCCTTGTCTCCCGTCACCAGGTAGTCGGCCTTGCCCGCCAGCACCAGGTTGACAAAAAGCTGGTCGTTAGCATCAAAAACCACCTGCAGGGCTACTTTTTTCTTGCCCATTTCACCGCATCCGCAACGTCTTGCTCAGCAATGCCAAGATCGGCAAGTTTGGCCCGCACCGCATCCGCCCGGCCGATCGTCACCGGCAGCAGCACGATCCGCCCCTTCTCGGCCTGAACGTCGAAATACTCGACATCCGGGAATTTTCCTGCAACTGCCTTTGGCACCTTGTCAAAATCTTGGCCAGAAACAGTGGGCTGGAGACGAAGTTGCGGCGCCAGAGACGGCGGGTGTAATAGGGGGAGGTGACGACGAGGAGTTTGCGGATGGGGGGTAGCGCGGCAGTGGTCGAGGGTGAGCTGCGCGTCGGCCACAAGGTTCAGTCTGTAGAGAGTGCCGCTCTCAACCTTGTCATCTCAGCCTTCAACAATGGCAACTCCTGTTGAACCGCATCCCAGACGATTCGCGGATCGACGCCGAAATATTCGTGCACGATGAAGTTGCGAAAGTCCTTGATCAGACGCCATTGAATGGCCGGGAATTGAACCTTGACTGCCTCGGGGATATGGACAATTGCCTCGCCGATGACAATGAACTCTCACAGGGTCGCGGAATAGGTCTTGCGGTCGTTGTGAAAGAATTCGCAATCGATATCGCGCGTGAAGTCTTCGATGGCCGCTATCGACTCCTGGATGTCGTTCAGGTACAGGTTGACATCGCGCTTAAACATAGCGGATGTCTTTCATAACCTGCTCGCGAACCAAAGGTTTCAGGCTGGCTTCGGTGGCCAGGTCAATCTTGTGTGGCAGTGCATCCTGAAGATAGTGGAGAAGACCGAAAAAACTGCGGAATTTATTACGGCTCTGCAAATCAACAATGATGTCGATGTCGCTGTTTTCCGTTGCATCCCCACGGGCAATGCTTCCGGCAATGCCAAGGCTGGTGACACCAAAACGCTCGGCCATTTCGGCTTTGTGATCCGTCAAGAACACCAGGATTTCTTCACGAGTCATGTACCTACCCCATAAGGCTTTATACTTGCTTCGGCGAAAAACTGCCCTGCTCAGCAACTACCATTCAATATTAGCTGACAAGAACCGCAAAACTCAAGAAGAAGAGAGTTCGTCAACCAGCTGCTCCACAAGTTCGCGCGCGTTTTCCTCGCAGGTCAGCCGCTGCGCCGCCTTGCCGAGGGCCGACAGGTCACGCTCCAGCACCGTTGCCAGATCCGTCAGCCGCAGATGGGGCGACGCCTGCACGATGGCGGCGGCGAGGGCCCGTGCCTTCGCCATCGGTCGCGCCTTGCCGGGCAAGCTCAACACGGCTGACGACAGACGATAATGCGCACAAACCATATCGACAACCTTGTCCAGAGTGTAGGCACTCCCCTGCCGTTGATTCACCCTGTCCAGGACGTCATCGACAAACGCATCGTCTCCCAGGATCCGGCCTTCACCTGTCCCGCGATGAAACGCGTCGCGCCGGCCCCCACCCAGACCTTCCTGCACGAACGCGGCATAAGCCGACCGGGCACGCGCACCGTTCGGTGACAGCATCGACAAAACCAGATCGCTTGTCAGCCACGGGAGGCATTCGTTGCCGAGGTAGCCACGGTGACCAGTCCACGGGTAGTCTGCCGCAGTCTGCGCGGCGCCGGCGCGTACCGGGTTCAAATGGACATAACGCACCAGTTCGAGCAGATAGGCATCGGCATCGACCAGCAGGGCCTTGTATCTCCCCTGAAAGACATGGCCGGTCCGTGAACGCATCCGGTTGATCCATTGTGTGTAGCGCTGGGAAATATTCTGCATGATCCGCGTCAACGGGACGGCTTCGACCTGGATGACGAGATGCAGATGGTTGCTCATCAGGCAGAAGGCATGTATCCGGCAGCGATATGCTTCAGCGGCGTACTGCAGGAGCAGATAGAAGCGATAGCGGTCGCGATCTTCGAAGAAGATCTGCTCGCCCGCGTTGCCACGCAGGATGACGTGGTAGACAGCGTCTGGGTAATGGATGCGGGGTTTGCGGGACATGATTGGAGAGTAACGTCAAATGTCCAAATGTCAAGCCTGACCCCATGGTTCCTATGTCCCCGGAAGACCTCAGCCTTTAGCAAGGATCTTCAGCAATCCACCCGGATCGTTATCGGCTGCGTTTAGCAACACAAGAGCTGGTCCATGAGGTTTCCTGTCGCCGCGCTCCCAATGGCGCAGTGTTGCCACACTGATGCCAAAGGCGGATGCAAACTGTTCTTGGCTCAACCCGGTTTTGCCGCGCACTGTCTTCACGTCAACCTGGCGTGGATGATATACGCACACTGCACCTTGCTCACCATGACTGTGAGCTATTGCTTCATCCATGCCACGCTTTATGCTGTCAAAAAGCTTTTCCATGGGGTCTCTCCTAAAGCCCGTTAGCCTTGCGCAACAAATCGACCAAACTTCTCAATTGCCGCCGATCATCAGAGGAAAGATCAGCCTGCTCGCCTTTGGCATAAACTGTCAGCAAATAAAGCGGCATGCGCTCACTGTGAAAATAATAAATTACCCTTGCGCCTCCTCGCTTGCCTTTGCTGCCAATACCCCAGCGCAGTTTACGCAACCCGCCGGTTTCTCGTACCAACACACCGGCCTCGGGGTGATAAGACAGGTAAAAAACCAGTGCTTCACGCTCATCATCCGCCAACAAGCTACTTGCTCTGCGGACAAACTCTCCCGTCTCTGCAACTGTCACCATACGGCCCTCCCGGCATAGTAATCCAATGGATTATATAATTCAACTACTGCACTTTGATTTTATGGTGAAGAAGCTCGGGACAACCGGACAAATGAGGTGGGGCATGCATTCCCTCCGGATTCAATGGTGCATCACATAAAATTGAACAGGTGCCAGTTTATGGGAAACGGTGGGTGCTTGCAAGGCGGTGAGTGGCATAAATCAAGATACGGAGTCCCGGGCTTCCGCGCCCGGACGTCGGCCAAAATTTGCTCGCCCAAAATCAGAACCCGGGGGTCGCGCCCCCCTGCGGCGCCTTACTTTTTCCCGGCGAAAAGCAACGTCGCGGGGCCTGCTGCCCCTGCACCCCGCCCGACCCTTTGCTCGTCCAAAGGGTCGGCTCCCA
>JAMPXI010000032.1 GCA_023701265.1 Desulfuromonadales bacterium
GTCAGGATGCGCGGCGGGGTGAGGCGCACGTTCTCGTCGGAACCGGAGGCGCGCATGTTGGTGAGCTTCTTCCCCTTGCCGACATTAACCACCAGGTCTTTCTCTTTGGCATGCTGGCCGACGATCATCCCCTCGTAGACTTCCACCCCGGGGTTGACGAAGAAGAAGCCGCGCTCCTGCAGGTTGAACATGCCGTAGGCCACCGTCTCGCACGCTTCCATGGCAATCAGCACGCCGTTCTTGCGGCCGGGGATCGGCCCCTTCCAGGGGGCGTAGTCGTGGAAGGTGTGGGTCATCACCCCAGTGCCGCGGGTGTCGGTCAAAAACTCGGTGCGGAAGCCGATCAGGCCGCGCGCCGGGATGAGGAACTCGAGGCGGTTGATGCCGTCCATCGGCTGCAGCGAAACCATCTCGGCACGGCGCGGGCCGAGCTTCTCGATGACCGTCCCCTGGAATTCTTCGGGGACGTCGACGACCAGGTACTCCATCGGCTCGCACTTGACCCCGTCGATTTCGCGGCTGATGACCTCCGGCTTGGAAACGGCCAATTCATACCCCTCGCGGCGCATGTTCTCGATGAGGATCGACAGGTGCAGCTCACCGCGCCCGGAGACCTTGAAGGTGTCGGTGTTGTCGGTGTCCTCGACGCGCAGCGAGACGTTGGTGCGCAGCTCCCTCTGCAGGCGCTCGCGGATGTTGCGCGAGGTGACCAGCTTCCCCTCGCGGCCGGCGAAGGGGGAGGAGTTGACGATGAAGTTCATCGACAGGGTCGGTTCGTCGATGCAGACGTAGGGGATCGCCACCGGGTTGGCGGCGTCGGCAAAGGTCTCGCCAATGCCGACCTCGTCGAAACCGGCGATGGAGACGATGTCGCCGGCGATCGCTTCCGGAACTTCAACTTGCTTGAGCCCTTCGTAGCCGAGTAGCTTGCTGATCCGTCCCTTGGTGACGGTGCCGTCACGCTGTACCAACGCCACGGTCTCGCCGGCTTTGACGCTGCCTGAGAAGACCTTGCCGGTGGCGATGCGGCCGATGTAATCGTTGTAGGCGATACTGGCCACCAGCATCTGGAACGGCCCTTCCGGGTCGACCACCGGCGGGGCGACGCGCTCGCGGATCATGGCGAACAGGGGCTGCATGCCGACCGCCGGCTCCTCCAGGGTGCGTTTGGCATAGCCCTGCTTGGCGCTGGTGTAGATCACCGGGAAATCGAGCTGGTTCTCGTTGGCATTCAGTTCGCAGAACAGGTCGAAGACCTGGTCGACGGCCCATTCCGGCCGGGCGCCGGGGCGGTCGATCTTGTTGATCACCACGATCGGGCGGATGCCGAGATCGAGGGATTTCTTCAGGACGAAGCGGGTCTGCGGCATCGGCCCGTCGAAGGCATCGACCAGCAGCAGCACCGAGTCGACCATCTTCAGGACGCGCTCGACCTCGCCACCAAAGTCGGCGTGGCCGGGGGTGTCGACGATGTTGATCTTCACGCCGTCGACCTGAATCGACAGATTCTTGGAGAGGATGGTGATGCCGCGTTCCTTCTCCAGATCGTTGCTGTCCATCACCCGTTCGGTGATCATCTGGTTTTCGCGATAGACGCCTGACTGGCGGAGCATGGCGTCGACCAGAGTGGTCTTGCCGTGGTCGACGTGGGCAATGATAGCGATGTTGCGAATGTTTTCGGCCATAAGTTCCTCTGAATGCGTGAGGAGTTAGGAGTTAGGGGTGAGGAGGAAAACGCTCTCTGAACCCGAGAAAATACTACGCCTCACCCCTCACGACTCACCCCTCACGAGGTTAACGGGGCGCTCATCATACTCCCCCACCGGCAAAATGCAAGCGGAAGGTGGCAGGCACGTAGATACAAGCTTGCAAGCCGGTCACTGATTCGCCTACAGTAAATAGTTATGGCTGAAACTGACGACTTGTCAAAGCTCAATGCAGAAGCACCCTGGCCGCCGTTGCTCCCCGGTGAGGAACTGCAATGGGAAGGCCGGCCGGCGCCGCGCTGCTACACCTTCCGGCAGTGGCGGCATGCCTTGTTCGGACTGTTCCTGACCATAGTCTGCGCTGTCTGGACGGTAATGGGCGCGCAGCAGGCTGCCGAACAGGGGTGGCCGTGGCTGGTCTGGGTGCCTTTGCCGTTCCTCGGCTATGCCCTGTGGCTGGCTTGCGGCCAGTTGCTGGTTGCCCGCCTCGAGTGGAACCGGGTGGCGTATGCGGTGACTGACCGGCGGGTTATCCTGCGGGGTGGGCTGCTGAAAGACCGCGAAACGTCGCTGCTTCTGGACCGGGTCACCTGGTTCCGGCTGCAGCCCCACGGCGAAGAATTAGGCACGTTGCGCATCCATGGCGGGGAGGGCGACCCGGTCCTGTTTCTTCACTGCATCGAATACCCGCGTCGGCCGGCGGTGCTTCTCGAAGCGGCCATCAGGACGCGGATCGGAATAAACCCGGAATGAAAATGGACAAGACTTTTTATCTCGAAACCTTCGGCTGCCAGATGAACGTTGTCGATTCCGAACGGATCGTCGACTTGCTCGGCGGGATCGGTTACCGGCAGGTGGAGCAGGCGCGCGAGGCGCAATTGCTGTTGCTCAATACCTGCGCGGTGCGCGACAAGGCGGTGCGCAAGGCCTACGGCCACCTCGGTCGCTTCAAGCCACTCAAGGATGCCGATCCTTCGCTGGTCATCGGCCTGGGTGGCTGTGTCGCCCAACAGGAGGGCGAGGAGTTGCTCAGGGAGTTTCCCTATCTCGACCTGGTGTTCGGCACTCACAACGTCCACCGCCTGCCGGAACTGGTCAATGAAATCGAGGTACGCCGCGGCAAGGCGGCAGCCATCGATTTCCTCGACCGTGAAACTCGCCTGCAACTCTTTCCCAACCGCATCGGCAGCGAAGCGGTGACCCGGTTCATTACGGTCATGCAGGGGTGCGATAACTTCTGCAGCTTCTGCGTGGTACCGATCGTGCGCGGCCGCGAGATCAGCCGCCCCAGCATTGATATCCTTGGCGAAGTGCGTGATCTGGCGGCGCAAGGGGTGCGCGAAATCACCCTGATCGGTCAGAATGTCAACTCCTTTGGTGTCGGTGCCGAGGGGGAAGTCGACTTTGCAGATTTGCTGCGCCAGGTGGCGGCAGTCGAAGGGATCGCCCGCATCCGCTTCACCACATCGCATCCCAAGGATCTTTCCGATGAGCTGATCGCCTGCTTCGCCGGGATCGACAAGCTCTGCAAGCATCTGCATCTGCCGGTACAGAGTGGCAGCGACTCAATTCTCAGGGAGATGAATCGCGGCTACGGTCGGGCCCACTATCTCGGTCTGGTCGAGAAACTGCGTAAGGCCTGCCCCGAGATCCGGCTGACCACGGACATTATCGTCGGCTTTCCCGGCGAGACCGAGGCTGACTTCAACGACACCATGACGCTGCTGGAAGAAGTGCGCTACGCCGAGATCTACTCCTTTCTCTTCTCGCCGCGCCGTGGTACTGCAGCGGCCGAGTTTCCCGACGACACTCCGGCGGCAGTCAAGCAGGAGCGTTTCGACCGGATGCTGGTTGTGCAGAATGCCATCAGCAAACAGGCATGGGCACAGGATGTCGGCCAGGTACGTGACGTGCTGGTCGAAGGGGAGAGCAAGCAAGGGAAGGGTCAGCTGTTCGGCCGCACCACCTGGAACCGCATCGTCAACTTCAGCGGTCCGCCGGAACTGGTCGGCCGGGTGGTGCCGGTGCGGGTCACGAAATCGTATCGCAACTCACAGTTGGGGGAACTGGTGAAAGATTAAGCTGGTTGGAGCAGCCTTGCGCCCGTGGTTCGTTCCCTCTCCCTTGAGGGAGAGGGGCAGGGTGAGGGGGGACAACAACTTGACCGCTCACTTTACCCCTCATCCGGCCTTTGGCCACCTTCTCCCTGGGGGAGAAGGGAAGCAACTCATAGATTAGATGGCAAGGAGTGACAACAATGATCGACCTTCATACCCACAGCCTCTTCAGCGACGGCGAACTGATCCCGGCGGAACTGACCCGCCGTGCGGCGCATGCCGGCTATCGGGCCATCGCCATCACCGACCATGCCGACCGTTCCATGTTCGATCTGGTCCTCCCGCGGATCACCCGGGTGGCCGGAGAGCTTGGCAGGGCCTGGGGATTGACCGTGCTGGCAGGGATCGAGCTGACCCATATCCCACCGGCGGAAATCGCCGCGGCTGCCGCCGAGGCGCGGTCCTTCGGCGCCCAGGTGATCGTCTGCCATGGCGAGACGTTGGTCGAGCCGGTAGCGCCGGGAACCAATCGTGCCGCCCTGGAGGCCGATATCGACATTCTCTCCCATCCGGGGTTGATCACCCCTGAGGAAGCGCAGTTGGCAGCCCGGCGCGGCATCTGCCTGGAGCTGTCGGCGCGCAAGGGGCATTCCCTGAGCAACGGTCACGTCGCCCGCGTTGCCTTGTCAAATGGCGCGAAGCTGGTGGTTAACTCTGATGCTCACTCCCCCAGTGACCTGGTGCCGTTGGAACTGGCGCGCAAGGTCGCGCTCGGTGCCGGGTTGAATGTAGAGCAGTTCGAGCAATGCCGGCGAAACGCCGAGGAGTTGGTCGCGAGGGCGCTGAAGAGGTAAACAAAATCGTCGAGTAGTTGAGTCGTTAAGTGATATGCACTTCCAACTCAACAACTCAACAACTCAACAACTCAACGGTATCTATCGATGACCGAACAAGATTTCCAATTTTTCAAAGAACTGGTCGAGGCGCCAAGTCCATCGGGATTCGAGCAGCCGGCGCAGCGGGTGCTCCGCCGTGCGTTGGACGGGGTCGCCGACGACCTTCGCACTGATGTGCTCGGCAACGTCATTGCCACGATCAACGGTCCGGTCGGCGCGCCACGCCTGATGCTCGCCGGACACTGCGACGAGATCGGCTTCATGATCAAGTACATCGACGAGCGCGGCTTTCTTTTTTTCGCGCCGATCGGCGGGATCGATGCCCACCTGGTGCCCGGCCAGAGGGTCACGGTGCATACCGCCGGCGGGCCGCTTCCGGGAGTGGTCGGCCGGCGGCCGATCCATCAAATGGAAAACGCCGAACGCGACAAGGTCATGCCATTCAAGAGTCAGTTCATCGATATCGGCTGCCTGGACAGGGCCGCGGCTCAAGAGCTGGTGGCGATTGGCGACCCGGTGACGTTCGCGGTTGGTGTGGAAAGACTGCAGGGCTCGCGCATCACTTCACGAGCCTTCGACGACAAGATCGGCGCCTACGTGGTTGCTCAAGTGTTGCGCGAGGTGCGCCGCCGCGGCGACCAGCAGGTCACTGTCATCGGCGTGAGCACGGTTCAGGAGGAGGTTGGCCTGCGCGGCGGCACGGCAAGCGCTTATGGGGTCAACCCCGATCTCGGCATTGCCGTCGAGGTTGGCTTCGCCAGCGATTACCCTGATGCCGACCATAAGAACGCCGGCGAAATCAAGCTGGGGCAGGGGCCGATCATCGCCCGTGGGCCGAACATCAATCCGGTGTTGTTTGAACTGCTGACAACAACCGCTCGCGACGAGGGGATTGCTTACCAGGTTATGGGAATTCCGCGGGCCAGCGGCACCGATGCCAATGTCATGCAGCTTAACCGTGGCGGGGTGGCCACCGCACTGATCAGTGTGCCGCTGCGTTATATGCACACGCCGGTGGAGGTGCTTGACCTCGACGATCTGCAAAGAGCTGTGCAGTTACTTGCCGCGCTCTGCGCGCGAATTACTCCGGAGCATTCATTTATCCCTAATTAAACAGTAATTTTCCGGAAAAAGTGCTTGACACCCCACAGGAATTTGGGTAACTTCTCGACTTCTGTGAGCCCCGTTACCATCACGGAATAGTCAAGAGAGGATGCAATGAGTACCTTACCAGCCAAAAAGGCCGACCTGCAGAAAAACTGGTTTGTGGTCGACCTCGATAATCAGGTGTTGGGCCGTGCCGCGACCGAGATTGCCCGGATCCTGCGCGGCAAGCACAAGGCGATCTATACCCCGAGTGTCGACACCGGGGACTTTGTCATTGTGCTCAATGCCGAAAAGGTCCGGTTGACCGGCGACAAGCTGAACCAGAAGATGTATTACAGCCACAGTACCTATCCGGGCGGTCTGAAGTCGATCACTGCCGGCAAGCTGTTGGAAAAGGCTCCCGAGGAACTGATCCGCAAGGCTGTCAAGGGGATGCTGCCGAAAAACACGCTCGGTCGCCAGATGTTTCGCAAATTGAAAGTTTACACCGGCGCCGAGCATCCGCACCAGGCCCAGTTGCCGCGTGAATTGAAGCTCTAAGGGGCTCCAGGAGAATCGATGATGATGGCCGAAACCAGATTTTACGCCACTGGCAAACGCAAGAGCTCCGTGGCCCGTGTTTTTATGAAGCCCGGCAACGGCAATATCGTTGTCAACCAGAAGTCGATTGATGAATACTTCGGTCGCGAGACCTCAAAAATGGTCATTCGCCAGCCGTTGGAACTGACCGGCAACGTCGGCAAGTTCGACATCTTCGTCAACGTCTGCGGCGGCGGTCCGTCCGGCCAGGCCGGGGCGATCAAGCACGGGATCACCAAGGCGCTGCTGGAGGCCGATGTCGAACTGCGCGGCGCCCTGAAGAAGGCCGGGTTCATTACCCGTGACAGCCGCATCAAGGAACGCAAGAAGTACGGCAAGCGCTCGGCGCGCCGCAGCTTCCAGTTCTCCAAGCGTTAAGCTTCCTCCTGCGGGAGAAATCAGCAAACCGAAAGGGGAGCCCGCGTGGGCTCCCCTTTTTTTCGTAAACGGATGAAGTTTGAACAGGTGTGTCTGTCGGGGCTGGCGGGCTTTCCTTGCGCAAACAGAAACTTGCTGCGCTTCAGACAATCTGTTTGCTGGCGGAAACCCCGCCAGCCCCGACAGACGTTGGGTAAAGGAGATTGCCATGCATAAAGTCGCCGTCATCGGCGCCAGCGGCTACACCGGAGTGGAACTGCTGCGCCTGTTGGCCGGGCATCCGCAGGTGACCGTTATCTGCGTCACCTCGCGGCAGCAGGCCGGCCAGGCACTGGGTGAGGTATTCCCGTCACTGGCCGGTATTTACGACCTGACCTTCGAAGCGGTCGAGCCGGCTGCTCTGGCGGAACGCGCCGAACTGGTCTTCCTGGCGGTGCCGCATCAGGCGGCCATGGGGATGGTGCCGGAACTTCTGGCGGCCGGGTGCCGGGTCATTGATCTCTCGGCCGACTACCGGTTACGCGATGCCGCGGTCTATGCCGAGTGGTATGAACCGCATGAGACGCCGGAGTTGCTGACTGAGGCGGTCTACGGCCTGCCTGAACTTTATCGGGAGCAAGTGAGGGGGACACGGTTGGTCGCCAATCCCGGTTGCTACCCGACCAGTGTCGCTCTGGCTCTGACGCCGTTGCTGCGCAACCAACTGATCGATCCGGCAACAATTATCGTCGACAGCAAGTCAGGAACCAGCGGTGCCGGTCGTGCCGCCAAGGTCGATACCCTCTACTGTGAGGTCAATGAAGGGTTTAAAGCCTATGGCCTGCCGCGCCACCGCCACACGCCAGAGATCGAGCAGACCTTGAGCGATGTGGCCGGTCGGCCGGTGACCATCAGCTTCACGCCGCACCTGGTGCCTGTCAATCGCGGCATACTGAGCACCTGCTACGCATCCCTGACCGGCGTCAGTTCGTTGCCGGAGTTGTTGAATATCTATCGGCAGGCATATGCCGGCGAGCCGTTTGTAAGGATCCTGCCCGAAGGGCGTCTGCCGAACGTCAGCCAGGTGCGTGGCAGCAACTTCTGCGACATCGGTTTGGCGGTCGACCCGCGGACGCGGCGGGTTATCGTCGTAGCGGCCATTGACAATCTGGTCAAGGGGGCAGCGGGGCAGGCTCTGCAGAATATGAATCTGATGCTTGGTCTGAAGGAGAGCGAAGGATTGCGGGGTGCCGCGCTGTTTCCCTGAAAACCAGCAGTAAAGCTGAATGAATAAAGGGTACAATACAAAAGGGGACGGATTTAAATCCGTCCCCTTTGATTTTTCTCATCACTCGGTTTTCTCCTGTTACTCAGGTGCCGGCGCCGGCCCCTCCCAGGCAACAGAGCGGTTGCGACCTTCCTTCTTCGCGGCATACAAAGCCCGGTCGGCCAGATTTAGCAGTTCGTAGATGTTCTTGCTGTCGAGAGGGAATTCGGTGACTCCGAACGATACGGTCAGCTTGCCGCCGGGCTGGCTCTCCTCTGCCCCCTCGAACTTATCGTTAAGAATGCACTGCCGCAGTTTTTCGGCCGCGGCGAGCCCTCCCTGCTTGTTGGTCCTGGGGAGCAGCACGACAAACTCCTCATTGCCGAAGCGGCAGACCAGGTCGATGCCGCGTGTATTGTTGAGCAAGGTCTGGCCTACCTGACGGAGTAGCGCATCGCCGCGCATCCGGCCGTGCTTGCTGTTGTAATGGTCGAAGTTGTCGATATCACACATCAGGATGGTAAAGCTCGAACTAAAGCGTCTTGCCTGGGCGACCTCGCGCTTGAGGATCTCCTGAAAGTGGCGGCGATTGGCGAGGCCGGTCAGATCGTCGATATTCGACAGGTCGCGGGCCTTTTCCAGCAATTGAGCATTATCGACAGCCATGGCTGCCTGGTTGGCGATGGCCTGGGTCAGTTTCAGTTCCGAAGTGGCAAATGCGTCGATTTCACGTTTGTGCAGATTGAGCACGCCAACCAGTCGGCCTTTGACAACCATGGGAGCTGAAACGAATGAACCCCGTGTTGCAACCTGACCATGGTAATTCAGATAACGCGGGTCTTTTTCGACATTCTTGACGTAAATCTGCCGCATGGCTTGTGCCGCCTGGCCGGTGATCCCCTGGTCGAAGCTGAACTTCACTTCGCGTAAGGCGTCATGGTTCAAACCCAGTGACTTGGCGACCTCGAGGACGCTCTCTCCGGGATTGTACTGGAGCAGCACAATCTGATCGCATCCCAGCGTCTCGACCACGACCTGCAGCACGCGATCGAACAGAACGTTCAGATCGGGTGCCGTAACCATGGCCTGGTTAAGCTGATAGAGTGCCGAGATTTCACGCAGGTGGGAGCGCAGTTCCTCATTGGCCTTCTCGACCTCGCGATTTTTGCGCTCGATGACGGATTTGGTCTTGGCTTCCTGCTGAGCAATGACCAGTGCTGTTTCCTTCTCAGCCTTCTCCCGGTAGGTCGTCTCGAGTTCGCCGGCCATCTGGTTGAATGTTTCAGCCACCTCGCCGAGTTCATCACCGGAGATATTATCGATCCGATAGGCAAGATTGCCGCGGCTGAGCGCCTTGGCGGCATCCGAAAGCTCGCGGGCCGGTTGAATGATGATGTTGACGGCTCGGAAGTAGATGATGCCGCCCAGCAACAACGCTGCGCCGACGGTCAATCCAAGGCGGAGGATCATGGTCCTCTGGAGGTTGGCGAACTCGGCCACGGAACTCTCTACGGACAGCATGACCATGTCGCTGGTGCCGAGAGGTATTAGGGCAAGCAGGTGCCGGACCGGCCCATTCGAAGTTTCGTGCTCTCCATAGAGCTTCCCCGTCGATCCCAACTGGCTGATCTGGCCAGGTTGAAGATTCAGCGGAGTCAGATCACCACCACTGGAGGCGAGCAGCTTTCCACTCAAGTCATGCAGCGAGGCCGACAGACCAAGCGGCTTGGTTACCTTGGCAAGAAAGTCGTCCCCCATGGACGCCTGCATCAGCATGATTTTACTGGTCTGATCTTTTACCAGCAGAGGAGCGGCGACAATCAGCATCGGTTCCCCGTTCAACTGGTCGCTGTAGCGAAAGCGCGGCTGACCGCTGCGTCTGGCCTGTTCGAACAGGTCATCAAGAAACGGGAAAGGCGAAGGGTTTTTGCTGTCTACGGTGAGAAAGGTGACGGAGATGTTTTCCTTCTCGAGGGTCGAAAAGAGACGATCCTGCAGAATGCCGATTTCATCGCTCTGGGCGAAACGTTCCGAAAGGAAGTGAAACTGCTCGAGGAAGTTGGCGTAAGCCAGCAGGAGTTCTTCCTGCTTCCTGAACTCGCGGAACATGACTTCGCTGGCCGAATTCAGCTGCTGATCGACTGTTCGTTCGGTAAGGTCGCGCAACAGATAGAGGAGGCCGAACAGCGTTGCCGCGCCAAGGGCAATCAGAAGAACAGCCAGCGGCAAAAAAAGCTTGAGCCGCAGGGAAAGGCCCCGCTTGCGCCCGGCAGGGGGGAGGGATGCCGGATCGTCAGGAGTGGTCATCGGTCAGTTCGGCAGTTGCCCGTCGGAGCACATGCTGATGAAGGCGTTCGCAATCTCCGGGTCGAACTGACGGCCCGAATGATCACTGATCTCCTGGATGGCAATTTCCTGGGAGAGCGCCTTGCGGTAGGGGCGGTCCGAGGTCATGGCGTCGTAGGTGTCGCAGACGGCCAGGATCTTGGCTTCGAGCAGCCACTCATCGGGAGACAGCCCTCTCGGGTATCCCTGCCCGTCGAAGCGTTCATGATGCTGCTCGATGATATCGCGCACTCCGCCGAGGAAATGGATTGGCTCAAGAATGCGTACGCCGATGGAGGGATGCTGCTTGAGCACCTCGATGTCGGCCGGGGTCAACTTCTCGCGTTTGTGCAGGATGCTGATGTCGATGCCGATCTTGCCAATGTCATGTAGAACGGCGGCGCGCTCAAGGCGCTTGAGTTCGTCGTCGGTCAAGCCGACGCGACGGCCGAGCGCCATGCTGTAGCGAGTTACCCGCTCGGAGTGGCCGCGGGTGTAGGCATCGCTGGCTTCGATCGCGGAAACCAGCGCGTGCACGGTATTCAGGTAAGTCTTCTCCTGCTCTTCGTAGAGACGGGCATTGCGGATGGCGACACTCGCCTGTGCGGCAATGGTGCTTAGCAACTCCAGGTCGCTGTTGGTAAATTTCGAGCCATCGATCGGGTTGGCCACGGTGATGGTGCCAATCACCGCTCCCTGATCGGTCAGCGGTGCGCAGATGACCGATTCGCGAATGAAGCCGAGGCGGCTCATCTTGCTGATATCGGGGTGCTTGTCAACGTTTTCGATCAGAATACCGTGGTTGTTTTGAAACACCCAGTAAGAGACTCCGCCCGGTTTGAGAGGGACTTCCAGGTTGCTGTCGTATTCTTCGGTGATGCCGAAAGCGCCGCCGACATTAAGGCCGCCGGTCTGTTCGTTGAGCATCAGGATGTAGCCGACCTGTGAATTGAGAGTTTCGGTTGCCTTCTCGCTGAGCAGGTTGAACAGTTCGGTAAGATTAACAGTGGCGTTGATGGCCAACCCCATATAATACAGGGATTGGAGACGCTCGACAGCCTGGGAAAGCCGGAAGTTCTTCCCCTCCAGTTCGCTGGCCAGATCGGCGATTTTGAAGTTGGCCTCTTCGATCTCCTCGATCCGTTCCTCGAGGTTGATGTTAAGGTATTCAATCTCCTTCAACCGGTCCTCCAGGGTGGCATTGAGAGCCTGGACCTCTTCGGTGTGCGCCAATTTTTCCTGGGTGACGGCCATCTCGCGTTCATGCTTGACGGTGGTTTCCATCAGTTCGCGCAGACGCTGAACCATGAAGTTGAATTTTGCCGACAGCAGCGTCATCTCGTCGGAACTGGTTACGGAGGCCCGTGCCTGACTGAAGTCGCCATGCTCGGCATGCTCCATGGCGCCGACCAGTTTGCGAATCGGCGCATCAACGTAAATCAGCAGGAAGGCAGTGATGCTCAGCACGAGAATCAGCAGCATCGCCCCCGAAGCAACCATGGTCGCATTGCGACTGTGGCTCTGTAATGTCTCGAGATCGTCGAGGGACAATTTCAGGCTGAGCACGCCGAGGGTGGCTTTTTCTTCACCGTGGCAGGAGTAGCAGGCCGGAGCGTTTTCGAAGGGGAGGATGATATTGTAGTGATCGTGATCGCCCACGGTGTCGGCGAATGCGAAGTTTCCGGTACGGAAGGCGAGCAGATCGGCGGTGGGAACCAGGTCGCCGATTTCGCCGGGGTTGTCGGCGATCATCACCCGGCCGGTATCGTCGAAGATCCGCAGGCTGTCGATGGCCGGTTCCCGACTGATCTTGTTCAGGGTGTTGCCAACCTGCTCGTTGCGACCGTTGGCCATGTCGGTCATGATGCTGTTGCGCACGGTCTCGGCAACAAGTCGAGAGTGGTCGGCCGCCATCTTTTCCAGCATGGTACGCTGGGTTCGCAGGTTGTACCAGGTCGTGCCGATAACCGAAACGATCAGGATAATCCCGGTCAAGCCGAGGAATTTTAATTTAAGCGAGTTCATCGATGGGCCGATTACCTAACATCCCCACAAAAAATACGGTGATTTGACGTAAGCTCCGCTAAAAAACCATAGCCAAACCAGGCGCGGGCAACGACCGTTGCGTGCAGTAACGGGGTTTTCTTGACTCTCCCGGTTTGAAACTCTAACATAACTTGCTTGCCTGTCTCGCGTGAATCCTCGTGACCAACCGCAAGTCGTCGAAAAACCACAATCTGGCTTCCTGACTATTGCAACATGTTTGCCAAAACTGTTGGTGCTTTCGATTATGAGAAAGGGCCCCAAATGGATTTTCTAGTGGCCGTCTTCGGGGTGGTCATGATTGTGGAGGGAATCCCCTGGTTCCTTTCGCCGGGAGGGTATAAACGGTTCCTGCTGCAGGTGTTTCCTCTTGGAGAGACCCCGCTGCGGTTGCTGGGACTTTCTTTTCATGCTCTGTGGATTGTTCCTGGCCTATCTGGTTAAAGGTTAGCAGTCACAGTTTTCAAGGCCATGCGATTAAGCGATTTCGATTATAAACTACCGGCGGAGTTGATTGCGCAAGAACCGCTTGCCGAGCGTGCCGCATCGCGACTGCTGGTCGTCCGTCGCGATACGGGTGGCATCGAGCATGCCCGCTTCGCCGATCTTTCCGGGTTGCTGTTGCCGGGAGATCTGCTGGTGCGCAATGAGACACGGGTCATCCCGGCTCGCCTGCACGGCCGCAAGGCCAGCGGCGGCCAGATTGAACTGCTGCTGGTCGAACGGGTTGGCGGGGAGGGTGAACTCTGGCGCTGCATGACGCGCAGTTCCAAGCCGGCCCGCCCCGGATGCAAACTATTCTTTTCGGCGGGACTCGAAGGAGAGGTGGCGGCCGACTTGGGGGATGGTTGGCGTACCATCCGCTTTCATTGTCCCGGCGATTTTCTGGGGCATCTGGAGGCAATCGGCGAAATGCCCCTGCCTCACTACATTCAGCGATCACCCGCGGCGGCCGATCGAGAACGCTATCAGACCGTGTATGCCCGGGAGCCCGGTGCGGTCGCCGCGCCGACGGCCGGCCTGCACTTTTCCGAAGAGACCTTCGCCGCACTCACGGCCCGCGGAATCGAAACGTGCGGACTGACTCTGCATGTGGGTCCGGGAACCTTTCAGCCGGTGCGGGTTGATCACCTGGACGAACATCGTATGCACGAAGAGTCGTTCGTGATCCCTGACGTTACGGCAAAGGCTGTCAACCAGGCGCATGCCGAGGGGCGTCGGATCGTGGCGATCGGGACGACCAGCACCCGCGCATTGGAAAGTGCTGCCGACGAACTGGGACGGCTGCATTCCGGAGGCGCGGAAACGCACCTGTTCATCCGGCCGGGCTACCGGTTCCGGGTAACGGACGCCATGGTCACTAACTTTCATCTGCCGAAGTCGACTCTGCTGATCCTGGTGGCAGCCTTTGCCGGCCGCGAACTGATCCTCGAAGCCTACCGGCAGGCGGTTGCCGAAAAGTACCGTTTTTTTAGTTACGGGGATTGTATGTTAATTCTGTAAACTGCAACGTCTTTTGGCCGCTGATCAAGGCGGATCAAATCTGATCAGGCAAAAGTTCTTATTTCACAGGGATGAAGGGGATAAAGGGGATCTTTGAAAGAAAAACCAAGGTTTTTGGAGTTATCCCTTTCATCCCCTTTATCCCTGTAAATTCTGTTCGGTTTATCCGCTTTTCCGATTTTATCTGCGGCCAGGAATTTGGATTTTTTCTGTGCCGAGACATGTGATTGTGACAAGTGAATGACACATGATTGAGACTTCTCCTGCAAAATTTGATCTTTTGGCCACGGACAGTTCCACGTCTGCCCGCCGCGGCCGGTTGCACACCCGCCGCGGGGTGATCGAGACCCCGGCCTTCATGCCGGTCGGCACCCAGGGGACGGTCAAAGGGATGCTCCCCGAGCAATTGCGCGAGGTCGGGGCGCAGATCATTCTGGCCAATACCTACCATCTTTACCTGCGACCCGGCCATGATCTTGTCCGCCAAATGGGTGGCCTGCATCGTTTCATGCAGTGGGATGGGCCGATTCTCACCGACAGCGGTGGTTTTCAGGTCTTCAGTCTTGGTGATCTGCGGCGTATCGAGGAGGAGGGGGTGCGCTTCCAGTCGCACCTCGACGGCAGTGCCCACACCCTGACCCCGGAAAGCTCGATCGCCATTCAGGAAGCACTCGGCGCTGATATCATGATGGTCTTCGACGAGTGTATTCCCTATCCCGCGGACCGCGACTATGTGGCGGTCTCCACCGCGCGCTCCACCCGCTGGGCGGTGCGCAGCAAGGCGGCGCGCCGCGACGCTTCGGCGGCAATGTTCGGCATCGTCCAGGGGGGGATGGAGGAGGATCTGCGCCGGCAGAGTGCGGAACAACTGGTGGAGATCGGTTTTGATGGCTATGCCCTGGGCGGGTTGTCGGTCGGCGAGATGGCGGAGATGATGTACCAGGTCATGGAGTGGACCCTGCCGCTGCTGCCCCCCACGCAGCCGCGCTACGTGATGGGGGTCGGCACGCCAGAGAATCTGGTCGAGGCCGTGGCCCGCGGCGCCGACATGTTCGACTGTGTAATGCCGACGCGCAATGCCCGCAACGGTTTGCTTTTTACCAGCTTCGGCAAACTCAGCATCAAGCAGAATCGCTACCGCACGGATGAAGGTCCCGTTGACCCGGAGTGCGACTGCACGGTCTGCCGGCGTTTTTCGCGGGCATACCTGCGACATCTCTACCAGAGCAACGAAATCCTCTCTTCTGTCTTGAACACTTGGCACAACCTGTATTACTATATCCAACTCATGCGCAGGATGCGGGAAGCAATTGAGACCGGAACCTTCGGGCAATTCCGGGCGGAATTCCACCATCGGCGTGACATGACCGGTGAGGCCTGACAGCCCACCGGTTCCGTTTGCTTTGTAAAGACGACGTTCGACATCCATCAAGGAGGATTTCAAATCATGTTTTTCGTTTCGGAAGCTTATGCCATGGCCGGCAACCAGGGACAGCAGGGGGGCGCCTCGGGCGGCCTCGAAGGAATCTTCATGCTGCTGGCGATGTTCGCCATCTTTTATTTTCTCCTGATCAGGCCGCAGCAGAAACGCGCCAAGCAGCACAAGGAGATGATTGAGGCTCTCAAATCCGGCGACCAGGTGGTAACGGCCGGCGGCATCCACGGCAAGGTTGTGGCTGTTCAGGACAAGGCAGTCACCCTGGAAATCGCCACCGGCGTGCGCATCAAGGTCAACCGCATCTCGATCGCCGGCACCTCGTCCGGATCGGACGAATAGTTAAGTACCAAGAACGGATGGCGGATCCCTCTCGGGGTCCTTGAAAGGAGATAAGTCAGTCTCATGGCCAACACCATTAAACTGCGGGCACTGACGGTGCTCTTCTGTATCGTGCTCTCGATCGCGGCCCTGGCCCCGACGGTTTCGCGCGACAGCCTTCCCGACTGGTGGCTCAAGGCGTTCGACCCGATCCATCTTGGTCTCGACCTGCAGGGTGGCATGCATCTGGTGCTCGGTGTCGAAGTCGAGAAGGCCTTGGAAACCCGACTTGACACCATCACCGACCAGGCTGAGCAAGCATTGCGCGAGAAGGACATTGTCTTCAAGCGCGTGAGCCGCCAGGGTGGCGACATGGTGGTGGTGACCGTCTATGATGACGCCGCTGCCAAGCAGGTCGACACGCTGATGAGCGAACAGTTCCGCGGCATCGAGAGTCGGAGCCTCGGCGAAGAAGGCGGTTTCATCTCCCGAGGTTACCAGCTGAGTGCCGGCGAAGCCGAGAATGTGCGCGAATATGCCGTGCGGCAGGCGCTGGAGACGCTGCGCAATCGTGTTGACCAGTTCGGGGTCAGTGAGCCGACCCTGCAGCGCCAGGCCGACAACCGCATTCTGATCCAGCTCCCCGGTATCAAGGATCCGCAGCGGGCCATCGACCTGCTCGGCAAGACCGCCCGTCTCGAATTCAAAATGGTCATCGACAATGCCAGCCCGCAGGATGCCATCAAGGGGATCCTGCCGCCGGGTGGGCAGTTGCTCTACGAAAAACGGGTCGACAAACAGAGCGGTGCAGTCACCGAGACGCCGATGGTGGTCGAAAGCAAGACCAGCCTGACCGGCGATCTCCTCTCCGACGCCCAGGTGCGCATCGATTCGCGCTTCAATGAGCCTTATGTCGCAATCGAGTTCAACCCGGTCGGGGCCAAGCGCTTCGACCAGATTACCGCCGCCAGTGTCGGCCGGCGCATGGCCATCGTGCTCGACGACACCATTTACTCGGCACCGGTGATCCGTGAACGGATCTCCGGCGGCAGTGCCCAGATCAGCGGTTCTTTCAACGAGCAGACGGCGACCGACCTGGCCATTGTCCTGCGCGCCGGCTCGCTGCCGGCGCCGGTAACAATTCTTGAGAACCGGACGGTCGGCCCTTCCCTTGGCCGCGACTCGATCAACCAGGGGATGATGTCCGTCGCGCTGGCGGTCGTGCTGGTTATCGTGGCGATGATCATCTATTATCGCCTTGCCGGCGTGGTTGCGACCGTAGCCTTGGGGCTCAACCTGATGTTCATGCTTGCCTGCCTGAGCCTGTTCAAGGCGACGCTGACTCTGCCGGGAATCGCCGGCATCGCCCTGACCCTGGGGATGGCGATCGATGCCAACGTGCTGATCAATGAGCGCATCCGCGAAGAAATGCGCATTGGCAAGACCGCCCGGGCGGCACTGGAAGCAGGTTACGAAAAAGCCTTCTGGTCGATCATGGATTCCAATCTGACCACGCTGATGGCAGGGTTGATTCTCTTCCAGTTCGGTACCGGCCCGATCAAGGGGTTTGCAGTCACCCTGTCCGTGGGGATTGCCACGACTCTCTTCAGTGCGCTGTTCGTGACGCGGCTGATCTACGATTTCTTCATGCAGCGCCGCCATATCGAGCGGCTGAGCGTTTGAAAGGGAACGGCTGATGGAACTGATCCGACCCAATACCAATATCGACTTTGTCGGCCGCGCCAAGATCGCCATAACGGCGTCGGTCGTCATCATTCTGATCGGCATCGCCTCCCTGGTGTTCAAGGGTGGGCCGACCTACGGGATCGACTTTGCCGGCGGCACCCTGGTGCAGATCAAGTTCAGCGGTGACACGAGTGCCGCCGACCTGCGCGGGGCGCTGAACGAGCTGAACCTGCGGGGTTTGAGTATCCAGCAGTTTGGCGATCAGGCCAACGAGTACCTGGTGCGCGTCCAGGAGGACGATAACCTTGCAACTCTCGCCGGGCAGATCCAGGCGACCCTTGAAAAGCGCTATGGGGTCGGCAAACTGGAGATCCGCCGAACCGAGATGGTTGGCCCGCAGGTCGGCAAGGACTTGCGCGGCAAAGGTGTGCAGGCGATCATCTTCTCGATCGTCGGCATGCTGATTTACGTCACTTTCCGCTTCGAGTTCCGCTTCGGGGCCGGGGCGGTGATCGCTCTGGTGCACGACGTGCTGATTACCTTGACGGTCTTTTCCCTGCTCAACCTGGAGATCGACCTGACCATCATCGCGGCGTTTCTGACCATCGTCGGCTATTCGGTCAACGACACGGTGGTTATCTGCGACCGCATCCGCGAAAACCTCGGGAAATATCACGAGCTGCCGCTGGCGCAGGTCATCAATCGGAGTCTGAACGAAACCCTGTCACGTACCGTCCTGACCTCCGGACTGACGCTGCTCTCGGTCATCGCCCTTTTTCTGTTTGGCGGCAGCGTACTGCACAACTTTGCGTTTGCCCTGCTGGTCGGAATGGTCGCCGGCGTTTACTCGACGGTATTCATTGCCAGCCCGGTGTTGATTCTGTGGGACAATTACCGCTCCAGCCGCAAGGCTGCCTGAGGAGTCCATTAATGAAAAATGATACGATACTGGTCGGCATCGTTGCCCTGGTCGCCGGCCTGATCATCGGTTGGATGGCCGGGCAGAAGAGTTCCGGTCCGGTCCCTGCTCCCACTGCCGCTGTCCAGGCACCGATTGCCGGGCAAGCGCCGATGGTCAACTCTCAGCAGAAGGTCAATGAACTCAAGGCGATCGTCGCCAAGGATCCGAAGAACCGCCAGGCCTGGGTGGCGCTCGGCAACGAGTATTTCGACGCCGACCAACCGATGGAATCGGTTGAAGCCTACCAGAAGGCCCTGGAGCTCAACGACAAGGATCCCAACGTCCTGACCGACCAGGGAGTAATGTTCCGGCGCCTGGGATGGTTCGACCGCGCGATCGCCAACTTCAGCAAGGCCAGCCAGGCCGATCCGAGCCATGCGACCAGCCTCTATAACCTGGGGATCACCTATCGCTACGACCTCAACGATTTCGCCAAAGCCGAGGACGCTTGGACGAAGTTTCTGACCGTGAGCCCGAATGGACCGGGGTCCGACCGGGTCCGCCAGGAACTGGAGTTCCTCAAAACGCATCCTCCCGTTCCCAAGTCTTAATTTGCCAGTGCGGACCGGGTCAATCGCCCGGTCCGCACTCCTTTTGGCGAAGGTTGCATCCCCATGCCGCTCCGCCTGCCTCGTCTCCGTTTATATCTCCTGATCATCATCGTCATGTTGTTGAGTGCCGGCTGCCTGCGTTCTCCGCTGGCGTCGGTCGTCGTTTCCGGTGAACTGCACGGCGATCTGAACTGGTCAGGAGAAGTGTTCATCGGCGGTGATGTTACCCTGGCTGCGGATGCCCGCCTGACCATCCGTCCCGGAACAGTGGTGCGCTTCCTGGCGCCGGAAAATTATCCCGGCGGGGAGAGCGACCATCCGCATTTCCCGGGGAGTGAGCTGAATATAGAAGGGGTGCTGACTGCTGTCGGGATGGCCGAGGCGCCGATCGTTTTCGCTGCGGCCAATGGCGAAGCTCCGGCTGGCAGTTGGGGGGCAGTGAACTTTGCGGAAGGATCGCAGGGCACTTTCCGATACTGCATATTCCGTCAGGCAGACAGCGCCATCCATAGTCGCGAGGCGACTGTCGAGGTGACGGAATCGCTATTCGAAAACAACCACGTCGGTATCCGCTTTCATACCAGCAAAATGCGAGTCGAGCATAATCTGCTGCGTGGCAACGGCACCGGCATCCGCTTTCACTTTGGCGCGCCAATTGTCAGGTGGAACCGTTTTGCTGATAATCGGATCAATCTTTTCATTACCTCTCATCCGAGCGATTATCTTATCGAGAACAACCGGCTTGGCCCGCCGCTCGAATACCAGGTCGTACTCGGTGAAGAAGTCCCTGAGGATGTGCGACTGCCAAACAATCTCTGGGATGACCTGGCGGCCGATGCTGTGCTGGAACGGGTTTTCGATGGCCGGCGCATTCCCTACCTCGGCAGGGTGCAGGTCGAACCGCTCCTGACAGTTTCTCCAACCGCCGTGGGTCCGTCGTGGATCCGGTAACGAAGCGGCGCTGGCTGCCTCGCGGCGAATTTCCTGAAGCCGAGGCAGTGACCGCACTTACCGGAGACCTGCCGGTTTCCCGCCTGGTGGCCCGCCTGCTCCTGGTCCGCGGCCTGACCGGTTCGGCCGCTGGTGAGTTTCTCTCCGGCCGCCTTGTCGACCTTCCCGATCCGTTGCTGCTTCCGGACATGGAATGCGCCGCCAGACGTGTTGCCGCTGCGGTAGAACGCGGGGAACCGTTTGCCGTGCACGGCGATTACGATGTCGATGGCATTACCGGCACGACCCTTCTGGTCGAAGGGCTCCGCGCCTGCGGCGCCCAGGTCGATTACCATATCCCGCTACGCCTGAAGGATGGTTACGGTTTGTCGGGCTCCGCCCTGGAGTCGGCTGCCGCCGCCGGGATCCGCCTGGTGATCTCAGTCGATTGTGGCGTTTCCGCCCATGACGAGGCACTG
Source organism: Desulfuromonadales bacterium (assembly GCA_023701265.1). Lineage (GTDB taxonomy): Bacteria > Desulfobacterota > Desulfuromonadia > Desulfuromonadales > BM103 > VAUL01. The sequence continues at coordinate 20,204 of JAMPXI010000032.1, forward strand.
CTTGCCCGTGAACTCGAGATCGATCTGGTCATCACCGATCATCATCAGCCTCCTCCGCATCTCCCCCAGGCTTTTGCCATCGTCAATCCGCAACGGTCTGAATCCTCCTTTCCGTTTCGTGACCTGGCCGGTGTCGGCGTGGCGTTCTTCCTGTTGGCGGCCGTCCGCCGCATGTTGCGCGAATCCGGTTGGTTTGCAACGCGTCCTGAGCCGGACATCAGGGAAGTCCTGGATCTCGTCGCGCTTGGTACAATCGCCGATCTTGTGCCCTTGCAGGGGGTGAACCGTACCCTGACGCGCATTGGCCTCTCTCTACTGGACCGTGGCGACCGCCCGGGAGTCCACGCGCTCAAGGAAATCGCCGGCGTCAAATCCGTCAACTGTGGTGTCGTCGGTTTCCAGTTGGCGCCGCGTTTGAATGCCGCCGGACGTCTTGAGGATGCGGCCCGAGGGGTTGATCTGCTGCTTGAACCGGATCGGAACAAGGCACTGGAAACGGCACGATTGCTTGACCGCTTTAACCGGGAGCGCCAGCAGATCGAGCTGCAGACGTTGGCGGCGGCCTTGGACATGGTTGCCGCTCTCCCGGCAGATCGCAACTGTTCGATCGTGCTGGCCCGCGATGGCTGGCACTCCGGGGTGATCGGCATTGTCGCCAGTCGGCTGGTCGAAAAGTTCTATCGTCCGACCGTGCTGATTGCCCTGGATGGAGAAGGGGGGAAGGGGTCGGCACGTTCGATCCGTGGAGTTCACCTTTACCGTGCTTTGCAGGAGTGTGCGCCTTCGTTGCTGGCTTTCGGCGGGCACGAGATGGCGGCGGGGCTGAGCCTGGCAAGAGACCAGGTGGACATGTTTACACAGAGTTTCGAGGCAGTGGCCAAGAGCGTTTTGACTGATGAAGATCTAATCCCGGTTCTGCTGTACGATGGGGTGGCTCTGCTTGATGAACTCGATTTTGACCAGGTCACGGCACTGGAGCGGTTGTCGCCGTTCGGCATGGGTAATCCCGAGCCGGTCCTGTTGATTGAAAAAATTCGTGCCCGGCAGCTTCAGCGCGTAGGGGAGGGGCACCTGCGTTTCATTGCATGTCAGGGCGGAGAAAGTCATCCGGCAATTGCCTTCGGCATGGCTGCGCGGCAAGCTGATTTTCAGGGTGAGGTCGATCTCTTGGTCTCGCCTCAGATCAATCGCTACAACGGCAGGGAAATGGTGCAGCTCAGGGTCAGGGATGTGAGAGGCAGTACCGGGTCCTGAGCTCTGGGCCGTGGGATTTGCTTACGGGGTTTCCTTCCAGGGAGACCCCGTTTTATTTTGCAGAAAGAAATTTCGAAAATTGTGACAAAAATAAAACGGCAGTTGACAATTGTAAAACAGCGTGCTATTTGATTTTAAAAATAGCATGAGACCGATGGGCTGAACAGGTTGCCAAGCTATTGCCGCCGCGAAAAGGGACAAATCATGCGACGACAAGAAAACAGCGATTTGAAAGTCATCATAAATTCCCCCTCTCTGCTGCGCCGTTCAGCAAAACTCCCGCAAGTTGTTCGCTTTGTGCCCGCTAATCCGCTGGCTCGCCCGGCTGTAGCGCAGAAATATCGTCATTTAGATCGTCCCTCCCGAACCGCTCCTGTTGCGCAAATTGATCGATTTCTTTCTGTTTTCGCCTCGGCTGAAAACGGGGTATTCAGCAGAAACAATAATCGGTCGTCTGTTTTGAAACTTCATTATACGCAGCTGTTGTCAACGGCACGCAAGCGCGTGACAGCGCAGGAAAGTCTCCATGCGTTCCCGTTCGAATAAACTCAAGTCCGGCATACCTGCTCATGATGACCGGGCACGGAGCGATTATGAAATTCGCTCGGTGACCAAGGCGCTCGATCTGCTCGAGGCGATCTGCGAGGACGAAGTCAACGAACCGGGCGGCCATGATGAAGAGGTTCGCGTCACCGCGTTGAGCAAACGGCTCGGTATGAGCAAAAGCGCGGTCTTCCGTCTTCTGGCAACTTTCGAGAACCGCGGTTATGTCGAACGGATCGCGGAAACCGGCATTTACCGTATTGGCGTGAATGCTTTCGAAGTCGGTCGCCGGCTGTTACTGAGGATGGGATTGCTCCGTCACTCCCGGCCGGTCATGGAAGAACTGAGCCGCCAATGTAACGAAGCTGTCTACCTGGCGATTCGCCGTGGCAGCGAGTTTCTCTTCATCGATGTGGTGGAATCCGCTCAGCAGGTCAAGGTTGCATCTCTGGTCGGGAAACGTTTTCCGTTGACCAGTGCCGCCCCCGGGCAGGTTATCAATGCCTACTCGGACCCGGCCGGTGTTCAACTGAACGACTCCTCCTCAATGCCAGGCATTCGCCTTAAGGGTTACTGCTATGAGCAGGAGGGGCTCGGTGAAATGGTCGGTTGTCTAGCCGCCCCTTTTTTCGACAATTCGGGCGGTGTTGCCGGAGCGATCTGCGTGGTTGGGCCTTCTTACCGTATGCCTGACCTGCAGATCGAGTCGTTGTTCTGGCCGATGCTCAAGGACGCCAGTGAAGCGATTTCATCAAAACTCGGTTACCTGATGCCTTACGTGGGAAATGTTCGTTTGTGAGACGGAAACTCGATTACTCGGCAACAGATTGGAAAGGAGGTGCCACGGCGAACGAGTCTCAATCATACACTTATCACCGTGACCGGAGTGTTTCATGGGCCAGCTTCCATCGGACCAACCAATTAAGAAAGGATCAGCAATGGCAACTCAAACGTATGACTGGGCGGCGATCGCCAAGAACCCGAAGTTCGTCGAACTTCATCACCGCAAGCAGCGGTTCCTGTTTGGTTGGTGGATCTTCTCCACCGTCTATTACTTCCTGCTGCCGATCGGCGCAGCCTATGCCAC
>JAMPXI010000033.1 GCA_023701265.1 Desulfuromonadales bacterium
GTGGCGCGCATGTACAGGGCGTGGCCAAGGACGAAGTCGATCCCCTCTTCGGCGCACAGATCGGCGAGCCAGTACCAGGTGAACATGCACTCAGCCCCGACCACCAAATCGTCGCGGTAAGATTTGATCAGGCGCAGGAAGGCTTCGGGCTTGGTGGGGATGTTGCGGTGGCAGACGACCTCCCCGGTGGCATCGAGGACGCAGATGTACATGGTGTCGGCATGCAGATCGACGCCGCAGTAAAAAAGATGCTGTTTCGTGTAAAATCTCATGGTGCAGGCTCCTTTCTTTGAGGGTTTGCATGATTCTCAAAGGATACCGGATGGTCCGGTATCTGCGGAGGGAGCCTGCACTAGTATCAAATCGCAAGAGTTGCGGACGGATTATACGGCCTTGCTTCTCGAAAAATACGCAGCCGCTCTAAGCTTCAGTGGCCCGCAGCTTAGCTTTTGGCGGTTATGCGCTCAGACATTGGAATTATGACCAGGCACAATGAGTTAAACAAGTTTGGCTGGAGCGATTGGTTCGATCAACGGGCAGCATGTAAACCGACAGACACTGTCGCACGTGTTGCAGCCGTTGACCGCGAGCAGTTGCTACTCGTGGATCAGAACGGTCATTTCCGTGCAAAGCTTTCTGGTAGTTATTTGCATCACCATCACCTGTCCCATGAACTGCCTTGCGTGGGCGACTGGGTATGTGTGGAGAAACATCTCGGTGACGACTTTGGGGTGGTTCACGCGCTCCTTGAACGCAGAACTTCGCTGTGCAGAAAGTCTGCTGGAAGCAGCACAGATTACCAGATGATCGCAGCGAATATTGATTATGTATTGATCGTTCAGTCTTGCCAGTTCGATTTCAACCTGAATCGGTTACAACGTTATCTCGTCATGGTGATGGATGGTGGGGCCGAACCGTACATATTGCTGACCAAGACAGACCTGGTAGATCCGTCCACGCTGGCCAAGCAGGTGGCTGAGATAGAATCCGCCGGCATCACCGCTCCGATTTTCAGACTTAGCAATATCACTCGAGATGGTTTAGAGGAGCTCAGGCGCAGACTATTACCAGAAAAAACGTATTGCTTTGTCGGCTCGTCTGGAGTCGGCAAGAGTACGCTGATTAACCAGCTGATTGGTGGCCAAAGACAGGAAACTCGGGCGGTCAGCGGGACTGGTGAAGGACGGCATACGACTGTTCGTCGCGAACTGATTCGTCTTGAAGGTGGTGCATTGGTCATAGACAACCCTGGAATGCGCGAATTTGGAATTCTTGGTGCGGATAGCGGCATCGGGGACAGCTTTTCTAGAATTTCCGCGCTTTCATCTCGTTGCCGCTATCGAGACTGTACCCATACAGGTGAACCGGGTTGTGTCGTAATTGCTGCCATACATGAAGGTGAAATCCTTCCTGAGTCTCTTGAAAATTTTCAAAAGCTAAGGGATGAGGCTACCTTCAATGACATGTCCTATGCCGAGAAGAGGAAGAAAGACCGGGACTTCGGTCGATATATCAAGTCGGCGAAAAAGGACCTGAGGAAAGACTAGCATGTCCCTCATGTCGCATAACAAATCGCCGAGCTGACTGGAGGATGCGGTCTTGATTCTCGAAAAATACACAGCCGCTCCACGTTCGGTGGCCAGCAGCTCAGCTCAATTCCGTTATGTGCTAAAACCCACAATTTGACATCGCGCGACACTTGTGTACACTATGGGGTACACGAGGAGGTCGTCATGAAATTCCTGAGCGTTCGCGATTTAAGAGGCCAATCCGCAAAAGTTTGGAAAGAACTCCCGGGAGAGCGAGAGATGGTCATTACGAGCAATGGCCGCCCTATTGCCATTCTCGCAGCGATCAACGAAGCAAACCTGGAAGAATCTCTTTCGGCCTTCCGCACAGCCCGCGCCGTAGAGGCGACAGCCTATCTCCAACGTCGGTCAGTTGAGCAAGGAACTGACCGGATTACGCTTGACGAGATTAATGCCGAGATCAAATCTGTCCGCAACAAGCGTGCACGATGAAAATCGTTCTTGACACCAACGTTCTGGTTGCCGGCCTGCTGTCGCCTTTCGGCCCATGCGGGGAAATCGTGCGCATGGTGTCGTCGGGCGAACTAACACTCGCACTCGATGCCCGTATCCTGACGGAATATCAGGAGGTCCTTGCACGGCCCAAGTTTAAATTCGACCAGGACAAGGTCGCGGCTATTCTCGACCTTATCGAGCACCGCGGAGTCACTGTCGCCGCATCTCCCCTCATACAACCGCTGCCCGACCCTGATGACGAGCCATTTTTGGCAATTGCCATCACTGCTCGAGTGGCGTGTCTCGTCACTGGCAACCACGTGCACTTTCCAGTTGAATTCTGCCAAGGAGCAGCCGTTCTTTCCCCGAGTGAATTCTTAATGTTCTACAGACAGCACATAACAAATCCCAAGAGCTGACTGGATGATGCGGTCTTGCTTCTCGTAAAGCATTCTGCCGGCACGAGGGCGGTGGCCAGCAGCTCAGCTCAACTCCGTTGAGGCTGTAGAAAAACCCTGAATTTTGTTACAATGCGGGCAGTTTTTAGCTTGTTCCGGGAGGGACCATGCCCCGCTTCATCGACTACGATTACAACCAGACGGTGCTGTTGCCGGTGGCCTTCGAGAACCAGATTCTCCCCGGCACCTTCGAGCACTCCATTCACTACCTGGTCGACAATCAACTCCTCGAAACACAGCAGATCGACGCCTATGTGGCCGACCACGGGATCCCAACGCCCCGGAACACGAGAACGCCCTGACCCGGATGCGGCACAAGATCGATTCCACCCTGGGGCGCTACATTTACGGCATGCGCCTGGGGATCGTCGAGCCGGTCTTCGGGCATCTGCGCGGAGATATCGGCCTGGATCGCTTTACCCTGCGAGGACACAGCAAAGTTGATGGGCAGTGGAAGTTGATGACCATGCTGCACAACCTGACCAAGATTCACCGGTATGGATGGGCATAACTCTGGAAACGAGGGCGAATAACGATAAAAATGGCGTCATCACGGACTTTGAGGTCAGGATCAGACCAAGGTCCGGTCATGGGGTATCCCCCGGACAGGCATCAGCAGAATTGCGGCAGTGAGCGACACTCATTTGTGAACCGGGTTTTTCTACAGGCTCGTTAGCCGAAAAAATCATCATTGCGTCATCAATCTCCAAGTGATACTCTTAGGCGTACAATAGGAGGTACGACCAATGTCAAAAGCACCGAAAATTATTCCCATCTCGGATCTCCGCCAGGACGCCAGCGGCGTCATCAAACGCTTGTCCGCTTCACGCGATCCTTTGTTCATCACACAGCGCGGAAGGGCCGCCGCTGTAATGGTCAGTATGAAAGAGTACGAGCATACGCAGCACGAACTTGAAATTCTGAGATTGCTTGCTCGTGGTGAGCGGGAAATTGAAGCTGGCGTTGGCTTCGACTTGAAAGCCGTGCTGGCAGAAGCTGATGCTCTGCTGGCAGAACAGCAATGAAGATCGTCTTTACCCCATCGGCACGCGATCAGTTTCTGCAAGCATTAGCCTATATCCGCCGCGACAAACCGTCTGCGGCGGTTTCTTTTAGGCAAAAGGCCGAAAAGGTCCTCCTGCGCCTCCGCGACTATCCTGAATCCGGTCGAACCCTTCCGGAATTTCCGGATATTCACTACCGCGAGGTAATCGTTCCGCCCTATCGGTTTTTCTACCGGGTCAAAGACGATGTGGCATGGATTGTGGCCATGTGGCACGGCGCACAGATCCCCGAGGATCCGTCGGAGAATTCGGCTAACAAGCCGCCGAGCTGACGGGTTATACGGTCTTGCTTCTCGTAAAACAGTCTACCTGCTGAACCGGCTATGGCCCGCAACTCAACTCCTGGCATTGTGCACTCAGGGTACTGCCCGAAGAAATGAAATTTCATATCCACGCATAGCTGCACTGACGTCGCTGGCCATGATTGCCTTTGGGCGGGAGAGCGCTTGCTGAGACTTCAGCTCGTCGGCCTTGTTCTCGCACTCGGAGGCTTGGTCAGCCTGTTGTTGCCAGGCCTTTCCGCGGCGCGGCCGAGCTTGACCGTAGCGCCACGCCAACGCCTGCCTCGTCTGCTCTTCCTTCCCTTGATGGCCAAACGCAAAGGGAACGGCGCCAGGCCGTTCCCTTTGTCGTAACGCGATAGCCGTCACTTCGTCACCTGAGCCAGCCCTTGCGGCGGAAGAGCCAGAACGGGATCACAACCGAGATCAGCATCAGCATGATCGAGAACGGATAGCCGTACGCCCAGTCGAGTTCCGGGAAGGCCCGGAAGTTCATGCCGTAGATGCTGGCGATCAGCGTTGGCGGCAGCAGCGCCACCGAGGCCACCGAAAAGATCTTGACGATCTTGTTCTGGTTGATGTTGATGAAGCCGACCGTGGCGTCCATCAGGAAGTTGAGCTTTTCGAAGAGGAACGCGGTATGACCGTCGAGGGAGTCGATGTCACGCAGGATCTGGCGGACATCTTCGTTCTGTTCGGCGTTGAGCAGCTTGTTGCGCAGCAGGAACGAGGCGGCGCGCCGGGTATCCATCAGGTTGCGGCGGATGTGGCCGTTGAGGTCTTCCTCCCTGGCGATGTTGGCCAGCACGTCGCCGGCACTTTCGTCGGTGATGTGAGTGCCGAGCACCTTCTCGCTGAAGTCGTCGAGGCGCTTGTAGATCCCCTCGAGAACGTCGGCCGAGTATTCGGCGTCGGCGGCGAACATTTCCAGCAGGATGTCCTTTTCGTCCTCGACGTAGTCCGGCTGGCGACGGGCGCGCAGGCGGAGCAGCCGGAACTGCGGCAGATCCTCGGCATGGGCGCTGAACAGCACCGAATTCTTGAGGATGAAGGCGACCCGGACGTTGTCGCCGCCGTGCTCCTCCTCGCGGAAGAAGTCGGAGCGGATGTGCAGTTCGTCGCCGTTCTCCACATCCTTTTCGAAGAAGCGCGCGCTCGCCTCGATGTCGCCGACCTCGTCCTCCTCGGGGAGATCGAGCCCGAAGACCTCGAGAACCCAGTTGCGCTCTTCATCGCTGGCATCGACGAGATCGACCCAGACCGGGCGGCACTGACGCAGATCCTCGATGGCATCGACCTGGATCTGCCGGAGACGACCGTGGGCAAGTTCAAAGGCGCTGATCATAGCGCTCTCCTGTCAGATGGTGAACCTGTTTGCGATGTCTAGCGTAAATAGATGCATTCAGCCATGTAGTCTAGTTCAGGGCTGATCAAAAATGCCCAGGTGCAAGGCGACCGCACGCTGAGGAGTGAGGCGTACCTTGATGGTACGCCGCAGCGACGAAGCGAAGGTCAACGCCGCAGATGGGCGTTTTTCATCAGCCCCGGATCACTGCCGCGTCAACTGCCGATACTTGATGCGGTGCGGCCGGTCGGCGGCGGCGCCGAGACGTTTTTTGCGATCCTCGTCGTACTCCGAGTAGTTCCCCTCGAACCAGACCACCTGTGAATCCCCCTCGAAGGCCAGGATGTGAGTGGCGATGCGGTCGAGGAACCAGCGGTCGTGGCTGATCACCACCACGCAGCCGGCGAAGTTCTCCAGTCCCTCCTCCAGGGCGCGCAGGGTGTTGACGTCCAGGTCGTTGGTCGGTTCGTCAAGGAGCAGGACGTTGGCCTCCTCGCGCAACATCTTGGCCAAATGCACGCGGTTGCGCTCGCCGCCGGAGAGCACCCCGACTTTCTTCTGCTGGTCCGACCCCGAGAAGTTGAAGCGCGCCACGTAGCCGCGCGAGTTGACCAGCTGCTTGCCGAGCTGGAGCTGTTCCTGGCCGCCGGTGACCTCTTCCCACAAGGTCTTGTCCGGGTCGAGGCCGCGTTCCTGGTCGGCGTAGGCGAGCTTCACCGTCTCGCCGATCTTGAACGAGCCGGCATCGGGCTGTTCCTGGCCGGTGATCATGCGGAACAGGGTGGTTTTCCCCGCGCCGTTGGGGCCGATGATGCCGACGATGCCGCCGGGGGGGAGGCTGAAGTTCAGGTTGTCGTAGAGCAGGCGGTCGCCGTACCCCTTGGCCACCCCTTGCGCCTCGATGACCACGCCGCCAAGGCGCGGCCCGGCCGGGATGAACATCTCCAGTTCGCGCTCGCGCTGGCCGACATCCTGGTTGAGCAGCTTCTCGTAGGCGCTGATGCGCGCCTGCCCCTTGGCGTGGCGGGCCTTGGGCGACATGCGTACCCATTCCAGCTCGTGCTGCAGCGTCTTCTGCCGCTGGCTCTCGGCCTTCTCCTCGCGGCGCAACCGTTCCTGCTTCTGCTCCAGCCAGGAAGAGTAGTTCCCCTTCCAGGGGATGCCGTGGCCGCGGTCGAGTTCCAGGATCCAGCCGGCGACGTTGTCGAGGAAGTAGCGGTCGTGGGTGACGGCGATGACCGTCCCTTCGTAGCGCTGCAGGTGCTGTTCCAGCCAGCCGACGGTTTCGGCGTCGAGGTGGTTGGTCGGCTCGTCGAGCAGCAGGATGTCGGGTTTCTGCAGGAGTAGCCGGCACAGGGCGACGCGGCGTTTCTCGCCGCCGGAGAGAACCTTGACCGAGGTCTCGCCCGGTGGGCAGCGCAGGGCGTCCATGGCCAGGTCGAGGCGCGAGTCGAGTTCCCAGGCATCGAGGGCATCGAGCCGGTCCTGTACCACCGCCTGGCGCTCGCACAGTTTTTCCATGTCGGCGTCGGGATCGGCGAAGGCGGCGTTGATCTCCTCGAACTCCTTCAACAGATCGACGGTTTCCTGCACCCCTTCCTCGACCACTTCGCGCACGGTCTTGCTGCAGTCGACCAGCGGTTCCTGCTCGAGGTAGCCGACCGTGTACCCCTCGGAGAGGATGGTCTGGCCGTTGAACTCCTTGTCGACCCCGGCCATGATCCGCAGCAGGGTCGATTTCCCCGAGCCGTTGAGGCCCAGCACGCCGATCTTGGCGCCGTAGAAGTAGGAAAGGGAGATGTCCTTGATGATCGGCTGTTTGTTGTAGTGCTTGCTGACGCCGACCATCGAATAGATGATTTTCTTGGTATCTTCGCTCACTGCGGGACTCCTGGTAAGTGTCGTTCTGATGGGCGCTTATAGCGTGAAAAGGGGGGGAGAGGCAAGGGTGAAGCGTCAGGGCGGCCGGCAGCCGGGAGCCCCGGTTTGCAAACAGAAACTTGCTGCGCTTCAGACAATCTGTTTGCGGCACCGGACCTCCCGGCTGCCGGCCTTGGCTTGACGTTGGCTTAGGTCGGTGATCGGAAGATTTTGCGCAGCGGACAGATTGTCTGAGCGTAGCGAGTTTCTGTCCGCAAGCAAAAGCTTTCGGTCGCCGACCTCCTATGCAAGAGAGAAAGTATTAATGCGATTTCGCTTTCCTGTATCCATTTGAATATGCTACCCAAGAGCGCAGATAATTCGCGATCTGAGGTGGAAATGAGTCTGTTCAAGAGTCTGTTCGGCAAGAGCGATCCGGTGGAGGAATTGGGCAAGCTGCGGGCGCGGCAGGAGTGGGCGGCACTGCTCGCTGCCGCCAGGCGCCTGGATCGCCCTGGGCTGTCCTCCGAGGTGCAGGAGCAGGTTGCCGCGTGGGAAGCCGAGGCCGGTGACTGTCTGGCACAGCTGAACCTGGACGAGGGAGCGGTCGCGCTGCGGGTCGGCAATCGCCTCAAGGCCCGCGATCATCTTCAGCTGGCGGTCGGTCAGGCCCGGACGGTTGCCCTGCGGGAACAAGCGGAGCAACTGTTGGCGGGGGTCGATGGCGGCGCGGCGGCAGCGGTGCCTACGGCCGCGGATGCCGCCGGTTGCGGCAGCGGTTGCAGCACCACCTGTGCCCCATCGCCGTCGGTGGGAACGGATGATGAGGACTTCGACGACACCGCGCGGTTGGAACTGCTGTTGGCGACTCTGCCCAACGAGTTGGGCGACCGTTATGCCGCCGCCGGCGAGATGTTCCTCACGGCCTGGCTTGCCGCCCAGGAGGGGGACGATACGCACGCTTTGCAGCTGTTCGAGTCCGTCCCGGAAGCGCAGCGGGGGACATTGTTCCATGCCGAGCGCGGCGTGGTGCTGGCCCGCAACGGCAAGGCGGCAGAGGCCGAGGCCGACCTGCGCGCCGCCTTGACGGATCTTCCCGAGCTGTTCCATCCTTTTGATGCCCTGGTGACACTGCTGGCCGTGACGCGCCGTCACGGCGAACTGGAAGTGCTGTTGCGGCAGGCTCTGGCTGAAGGGCGTTTTGCCGGCTATTGCTGGGCGCGGCTGGCGCAATTGGAGGCCGGCCGGGGAAACGTCGCGGCAGCGCTGGAAGCCGGCAACCTGGCTCTGGCCGAAGGGGAGCTGGACCTTGCCACGGTCCTGATGTGCGCCGAGCTGCAGGAGCGGGAAGGCCGCCATGCCGAAGCCGAGGCCCTGTTCAGCCGGCTGCCGTCCGGCGGCTGTGGCGGCGGAGCACACCCGTTGCTGGCCGAGTTCTGGCTGCGCCACGGCAAGAACCTTGACCGGGCGCTGGAATCGTTCAAGGGGGCGTTGCGCCACGAACTGGACAACCCGCGCTGGCTGTTGCGGATTGCCCAGGTCTACATCGCCAAGGGGTGGAAGAAGGATGCGGTGGGGCCGATCGAAAGCCTGCTGCAGCGAGGGGGTTTGCCGGATGAATTGGCGGCCGAGGTCAGGGCGGCGGCGGAAGCGATAAAATAGTATCTGGTGCTGAGCGATGAGTGAAAAGCAAAAGCCAATAACCGAGGAGACAGGGGCGGGGCGGGAGAAGATCCCGCCCCGCTTCATTTTCGGCGCCGGATAATGGTGACGATGCGTTTGGCGATCAGCGGGAAGAGGCCGAGCAGGGCGAAGGAAAGGAGCAGCTGCGGCGAGAGAATGCCGGCGGCACTCTCGATTCGGGCCAACTGGGTGCCGGCGTTGACGAAGACTGCCGTTGCCGGCAGCATGCCGATCTGGCTGACCCAGGCGAAGGTCCGGGTGGGCATCGGCGTCAGCCCCATGACCAGGTTGATGATGAAGAACGGGAAGATCGGCACCAGTCGCAGGGTTAACAGGTAGAAGGCACCGTCTTGGGCAACCCCTTCATTGACGGCTTTGAGCTTGTCGCCGAACTTCTCCTGCACCCAGTCGCGCAGCAGGAAGCGCGAGGACAGAAACGCCAGCGTGGCACCAAGGGTGCTGGCCAGGGCGACGGTCACGAACGCTGCCCAGAAGCCAAGCAGGGCGCCGCCGGCCAAGGTCATCACCGCCGCGCCGGGAAGCGACAGGGCCGTCACCACCACGTAGCAAAGGAAGTAGAGGACGAGGGTCTGCAGACGGTGGCTGGCGTAAAAGGCGGCAAACTCCTGCTGCCGTGCCTTGAACTCGGCCAAGGTAAGAACCTTCTGCAGATCGAAGGCGAAGAAAGTGATGGTCAGGACGGCGATGGCCGTGATCAGGAGCAGCCTGGATGCCCGTTGGTTCACCGCTGTCTGCCCCCTGGCCTGAGTCCGTCCCCGGCTGTGGTCCGGTTCAGAGGGCCACGCGATTGATCTGGGTCAGATCGGTCAAGCCGAGGAAGATCTTCTGGATGCCGTCCATGCGCAGAGTGGACATCCCTTGTTCGATGGCGATCTCCTGGGTTTTGAGGACCCCGGAATTGTGCTTGATCGCCTGTTTGATCTGCGGAGAATTGGCCATCAATTCGTGGATGGCGATCCGTCCGCTGTAACCCTGGCCTTCGCATGCCTCGCACCCCTTGGCACGCATCAGCGTCAGCCCCTTGGAAAACGCCGGCATTTCATCGCGCTGGAACTGCTCCCGGCCATAGGCCTCGACCAGCTCATCATACTCGGTCCGCTTCGGATGGTACGGTTCCTTGCACTCGGGACAGAGCCGGCGGGTCAGTCGCTGGGCGACAATGGCAAGCATGGCATCGGCAAAGTTGAACGGATCCATCCCCATTTCGATCAGACGAACCACGGTTTCCGGTGCGCTGTTGGTGTGCAGGGTGCTGAAGACCAAGTGGCCGGTGAGCGATGCGCCGATGGCGGTTTTGGCAGTGACCGGGTCGCGCATCTCGCCGATCATGATCACATCCGGGTCGGCGCGCAGAAAGGAGCGCAGCGCCTCGTCGAAGGTAAAGCCGATCTTCGGGAAAACCTGGACCTGGCGCAGTCCCTCCTGAGAGATTTCCACCGGGTCCTCGGCTGTCCAGATCTTGCGGTCGGGCTGATTGATCTCGGAGAGTGCCGAGTGCAGGGTCGTGGTCTTGCCGGAGCCGGTCGGGCCGACGCACAGGATGATGCCGTACGGCTTCTGGATGGCGGCGCGCATCCGTTCGAGGTTTTTCGCCGAGAAGCCGATCTGGTCGAGGGGGTAGATCCTGGCGGCACTGAGCACGCGCAGCACGGCATCTTCCTGCCCGCCGATGGTTGGCGTGATCTCGACGCGGTATTCAATCCGCTCGCGGCCATGCTTGATCATGATCTTGCCGCTCTGCGGGCGGCGATGTTCGGCAATATCGAGCTTGGCGATGATCTTGACGCGCGAGATGATCGCTGCCTTATAGGTTGTGGAAATTTGGTGGACCTGGGTACAGATCCCGTCCTTGCGGTAGCGGACCTTCAGCGGCAATGGCCCCATCCCGGGCTCGAAATGGATGTCGGAAACGCCGCGCTTATGAGCGTCGAGCAGTATCTTGTTGACCAGGTTGATGACTTTGGAGTCGGTCTCGGTGACTTTGTCGGCTTCCACCTCCTCCTCGACCTGTACGTCGATATCATCAAGTTCGTCGATCAGTTCTTCGACTGCCCCGGCCTGTGAAGCGAAGATCTCGCTGATCTGCGCCGCAATCTGGCGGGCACTGGCCACCACCAGCTCGATCGGGCAGTTGGCCACGAAGCGCAGATTTTCGATGATCGTGGGGTCGGTCGGATTGGACGTGGCGACCACCAGGCGCGTGCCGCGTATCTCGAGCGGCAGAACCTGCATCTTCTCGATCATTTCGCGGGAGAGCCGTCTGACTGCCGCCGGCTGCGGCGGAGTCTGCTTCAAGTCAACCACCTGCAGCTCAAACTTTCGCGCCAGGGCGGTCAGCAGCTGTTCCTCGGTAATCAGGCCGCGGTCGACCAGGATGGCGCCGATCCGCTTGCGCCGGCCGCTGGTCTGGGAGGCAAGCGCTTCGTCGACCTGCTTGCGGGTCACCAGTCCGGCTTCGATGAGGATTTCGCCGACCCGAATCCGATTTCGGCTGTTCGAGTGTTTCCGGGCATTGCCGATGGCGTGTTCGACGACGGTTTCGGGGAGGTGATTCTTCTCGATGAGAATTTCGCCGACCCGCTTTTCACGCAGCTTTTTCTGCTCGGTCAGCGCTTCATCGACATCCGCTGGTTGAACCAGGCCGCTTTGCGTAAGCATTTCACCGATCGGCCGGTCGTGGTGGCGCTGCCGCAAACCGCTGTTGGTAAAGAAAATGCTTTTAAAATCGCTGTCAAGGTCGGTGGGGTAGCCGTAGAAACCGCTTTCCAGGCGTTCACTGCGTTTCAGCCGCAGATGAAAGCGGTCGCCGGTGACGGTGGTGACATCCTCGAAGAATTCGTCCTCGCAGAACGCGTCGGCAAGATTCGGTTTGCCGAGGATTTTTATGAAGGAGATGGCGTCGAAACGGTGGCTTTCGGGCGCGCTCTCGTCACCCCGGTAGAGCTCGATATGATCGCTTTCGGGATTGAGTGAACGAGCCAACAGGCCGTGTTTCTCAGAACCAGTCAGCAGCTTGACGATTACATGGGTCTGCACAGTCTCCCCCTCCGGCCTTCCCCGCACGCTTCCAAAAATCGACAATCGCCATCATTTTAAAGAATTGCCGCGATTTTCCAAGTAAAAAGGCGAGGGCTCCTCACACCTCGTCGGTTGACGGGGGGATCTCCGCTGCCTGGCAAGGTGCATTCAGGCGTTCATACAGTTCGATCTGCTCGGCTATGGAGAGCTTTCTGCGACACCCTGACCCCGTCTGCAGACAGAGGCGGCAGCGATCGTCGCTGCACCACTGGCACTGGCGACAGTCCGGGCAGGGGTGTTTTTTCGCCGGCTTATCCATAGCTCATTGTAACGGTCAGGGGACGTTGCCGGCAATGGCCGGGGCGACAAGGGTACGGCGTCGACGGTGCAGATACCAGGTTTCAAAGATTTCCGCGCCGATCAGGAGGGTGATGGCGACCGCAGTGCCCGAGGCAAAAGGCGGCAGGATGGCGATGGCCGGCCAGCAGGAGAGGAGCAGCAGGACCTTGTAGAGAGTCGCCCGGCCGACCACGCTGGTCAGATGTTCGCTGGAAAACCAGCCGCGCAGCAGGTGGGTGGCGCCGATCAGCCAGGGGTAGAGAGCACAGGCGGCCAACGGCCAGCGGAGGTAGGCGCGCATGGCCTCGTCCAGGCCCATGACATTGCCGAGAACCGGGGTATTGAGGGGGCCGGCGATCAGCAGGGTCATGGCCCCCAGCGCGATGCTGACCCGGTCGGCGAAGCGGGCCATGACCCCATAGTCTTCTGCCCGGCGCATCAACGCCATGCAGGCCTGCTGCAGGTTGCGCATCGGCCCGGCGAGGAGAAAAATAAAGCCGCGCACGACGCCGAAGGCGGCCAATGCCAGCGTGCCGTCCGGAAGGCGGCTGATGATGGCGTTGATGACCAGGGGCACCGCCTGCTGCAGCCCCGAGGAATAAACCAGCGGGAACGCAAACCGCATCACCCCGGCAAGGTCTCGTTCGGCTTCGCCCGCCTTGGGGATACGGCAGATGCGCCAGGCAAAGAAGGTGATCAGGACGGTTTCGACGGTGACGCAGCCGACCAGGGCGATGGCCCCCAGGGACGGGCCGTCGAACCGGCCGTGGCCGAGCCAGAGGAACAAAAACAAGGCCCCGACCCGCACGCCGGTCGCAAAGGAGATCAGGCCGGTGCGCCGGGTCTGGCTGACCAGCCCCTGACAGAAGCCGCGCAGCCCGGTGACAAACGGCAGAGGCATCATAATGGCCAGTGCCGTGCGGGCGGCGGCGGCGACCTTCGGGGTAACGCCGAGCAGGCGGTCGAGCACGAACAGGCCGATCGGAGTGAAGGCCAGCAGGGCCAGCAGGGCGGCGATCAGCGTCGACATCAGCAGAATGAACCAGGCGGTGGCGCGAAACGACTTGCGGCCGCGGACCATGGCGATGGTGATGGTGTGATTTTGGTACGAAGGCGAGGCGATAAAGATGTGCACGACCATCGCCACCGAAAAGGCCGCCAGCGCCGTCACCGCCTCGGAGGTCCGAGCCAGGGCAGCGTTGATGATTGAGTGCGAGATGCTCATCATCTGCACGTTGAGCAGCAGCGGGAAGAAAAACCAGCCGACCTCGCGCGTGGTCAGACGGGGGGTATCGTGCGGGTGCAAATGTGACGTCATTGTCAAATCATTGAAGGACGATCAAAAGTGCCCAGATGCAAGGCACCCACACGCCGGGGAGTGAGGCGGACCTAAAAGGTACGTCGCAGCGACACGGCGAAGGGTAACGCCGCAGGTGGGTGCTTTTCATCGTCCTCCGCGTTCACCAAAAATAGCTGTGCCGATGCGGACCAGTGTCGCGCCCTCCTCGATGGCCACGGCGAAATCGTGGCTCATCCCCATGGAGAGTTCGCGCATCGCCACCCCCGGCAGCGCCAGCGCGTCGACTTCTCTGGCCAGTTCACGCAGGCGGCAAAAGTAGGGGCGCACCTCCTCGGGATCGGCGAGGTAGGGAGGGAGGGTCATCAACCCGCGCACGGCCAGGCTGGGGAGGGCGGCCATCTGGCGCAGGAGCGTCTCCAGCTCCGCTGCGTCGACCCCGGACTTGCTGGCCTCGCCGCCGAGGTTGACCTCGATCAGCACGTCGGCCGTCAAACCGTGCTTCTGCCACTGGCGGGAAATTTCCTCGGCCAGGGAAAGCCGGTCGACCGAGTGGATCAGAGCAACCTTCCCCGGCAGGAGCCTGGCTTTATTGCTCTGCAGATGACCGATGAAGTGCCACTGCACCGGGGCAGCGACCTCATCCGACTTGACCAGAAATTCCTGGACGTAGCTCTCGCCGAACAGCTCCTGTCCGGCAGCGTGGGCCGCCATCACCGCCTCGGCCGGGTGGGTCTTGCTGACGGCCACCAGGCGCACGCCGGCCGGGTCGCGACCGCAGCGCGCACAGGCGGCAGCGATTTCGGTGCGGATCCGGGAGAGGTTGACAGCAATGTCCATGTAAGGCTCAGGGGAACAGGTTGACCGCGCCGAATTCCTCGAGGGCGGCGATTACTTCACACAGGGGGAGCCCCACGACGTTCGGGTAGCTCCCTTCGATGCGCGGCACCATGAAGGCGCCGAGCCCCTGGATGGCATAGGCGCCGGCCTTGTCGAACGGTTCGCCGGTGGCAAGGTATCCGGCAATCTCCTGTTCGGTCAAGGTCTTGAACCAGACGCGGGTGATCACCGCGCCGCTGATCGTCCGGGCGGAGTCCCGGTCATGCACGGCGTATCCGGAAACCACCTCGTGGCTGCGGCCGGAGAGGCTGCGCAGCATGGCCGCGGCCTCACTGGCATCGGCGGGTTTGCCGAGAATGACGGCATCGCGCACCACCACGGTGTCGCTGCCGATGAACCAGCGCCCGGTGACGTCAGAGCGGCCGGCCACCGCCAGCGCCTTGGCCTCGCTGAGACGGATGACGTGAATGGCCGGAGTTTCACCGGGAAGGATGGCTTCATCGACATCGGCCGGGACGACAGTCGCCGCCAGTCCGACCTGGGCAAGCAGCTCCCGGCGGCGCGGCGACGCTGATGCGAGCACAATCTGCAGCGATGGCGGCATGGTCAGGTCAATGATCCTCGTGCAGACGTGCCGCGTGCTGGTTCCTGGCAAGGGAGGGGTCGTAGAATACCGTGCGGTTGCGGCCGAGATCCTTGGCGCGGTAGAGGGCGAGGTCGGCTGCGTGGATCAGATCATGGATCGCGTCGGCATCTTCGGGGTAGGCGGCCACCCCCAGGCTGATCGTCAGGCGGCCGAGGGGAAGATTGGTTTCGCCGGGGAAGATGTCGCCTTCGATCGAGCGGCGCAGGCGTTCTGCGACAAACAGCGACTCTTTCTTGCTGGTATTGGGGAGGATCAGGCAGAATTCCTCCCCGCCGTAGCGAACCACCAGGTCCATCTCGCGGGCAGCGCGCTTCATCAGCATGGCCGCCTTGCGCAAGGCCTTGTCGCCGGCCAGATGCCCGCAGATGTCGTTGTACAACTTGAAGTTGTCGAGATCGGCCAGGATCACGCTGAACGACTGCATTTGGCGCTGGCTGCGGCTGCGCTCCTCCTCCAGGCGGTTTTCCAGAAAGCGCCGGTTGTAAAGGCCGGTGAGAGGGTCGGTGATCGAGAGTTTCTCGAGCTGTACGGCACGTTCCAGCACGGCGGCGCGGTCGATCATCAGCACTGCCTGGTTGGTGAAGGAGTGGACCAGGTTCAGGTCGGCTTCCGTAAAGCTGGTATCATCCCGTTTGTCGGCCAGATTCAAGACGCCGACCAATCGCTCCTGATCCTTGAGCGGGATGCTGATGAACGATTTGGTACGGAAGCGCGGCCGGTTCGGTGTCGCCACCCGACTGTCGCGTTCGATATCGTTGACCAGCAGCGGAAAACCGTTGCGTGCCACCCGTCCGGCAATCCCCTCGCCGATCGGCACCGCCATCGAACGGGCGAGCGGCGGGCTCATCCCCTTGGCTACCGCGATGTGCAGGTTCTGGCTGTGTTCATCGAACAGCATCAACGAACCGCTGGTCGCATCGGCCAGTTCGGCCGACATATTCAGCAGGCCGTTGAACAGTTCCTCTCGGCTTTCGGCCAGCGCCAGGGTGCTGATCATGCTGACCAAACGGGCCGAGAAGTGGCGCTCCTGGTGAAGTTCCTCGTCCTGCCGCAATCTCAGCAGGCGGGTCGCCAGGCGCCCGGCGAGCAGCTCGATCAACGCCTGGTCGCGCTGGTGCAGATCGACGTCCAGCACCGCCAGCAGGCCGATGCCCCGGCTGCTTTCCTGCAGCGGGAAGAGCAGCGCTGACCGGCCTTTCACCCCCGGCAGGAAACTGGTCAACTCATCACCGGACAGGGCAAAGGGAAGACCTCCCGCCTGCTCCAGCATCTCCGCCAGGGGCCCTTCGGCGACCTCGAAGCTCCCCGGTTCGATCCCCAGTGAGCTGTGGATGGTTGGCCGCCGGCCAGTCTGGCGAAGCAGCAGAAGGACCCGCGGCAGATCAAACAGCACCACCAGGGCTTCGCTGACCAGGGCAACGGCTTCTCCCGCCGAAGCACATCGCCACAGTTCCCGGACGATCTCCCGGGTCGCGGTCAGGCGTTCGGTAACGCGCGCCAGGCTGAGGTCGTGAAGTTTCTGCTCGAGCAGTTGCGGCAACAGGCGGGCGACCTCCTCGGCAATCTGGCGGGTTTCCTCGCGGGTCGCCGCTGGCAGTGGCCGTTGATCGTCTTGACCGGGGGGCGTTTCCTCTCCCGTGGGAGAGTCGGCGGTCGTTGCCGTCAGTCGTTCACGGATACCGCCGCCGATCAGGCAGTCGGGAATTCTGTCGTCAGCGGGGAGTGGCAGGGCAAAACCGATGAAGCCCTTGGCGCAGATGCGGATCTGCGGACGGTCGCTGAGCAGCGCCAGGCTGATCAGGTCTTCCCATTGCTGGAGACATTGCTGGGTGCAGAGCTTCTGGCCGGCCACCGGGCGGCAGACGGCAAGGACGGGATCAATCAGGCCGGCCTTTCCCTGCCGTTCCGAGTAAAGCGCAAGGTTGAAAGGGGTTGCCAGAGGATGCCGACGCAACAGGTCGAGGAGATCGCGCAGGTCAATCAGATTGGTATTGACATTTTGGGACACGACTGCAAACCCCCTCGGGCAGCGTCACGCCACCCGAACCCCTCATCCGCAGGCAACCGCATGAAAATAATAATTCGCAAATATATAGCAGAAAATCAGAATACTGACAATTGCACCTTGTGCCTGTCAGCAGGAAGAATTGTCGGCGGACAGGATCCGGGTCGTCGTCTGCCACCATGGGCCCAGATCGGACAGCGCCTGTTCGGCCATGGCCAGGCGGCGGTCGGCGCGCTTGCGCTTGCGGTCTTCCAAGGGCGGGAAAAGACCGTAGGTGACGTTCATCGGCTGGAAGCCGCGAGGGGCGGCGGTCGACAGATGCGTGAGCAGAGCACCCAGGGCGGTGGTCGGCGGCGGTGGCGGAATGGTGACGCCGAGGCGGTGGCCGGCGGCAAATAATCCGGCGAGGAAGCCGCAGGCCGCCGATTCCACGTAGCCTTCGACTCCGGTCATCTGTCCGGCAAAGAACAGGCGCGGCTCATTTTTCAACTGCAGGGTCGGAGTCAAACAGGTCGGCGCGTTGAGGAAGGTGTTGCGGTGCATGCTCCCCAGGCGCGCGAACCGGGCGTTCTCCAGCCCCGGCAGAGTGCGGAAGATGCGGCGCTGCTCCGGCCAGGTCAGCTTGGTCTGAAAACCGACCAGGTTGTACAGGGTGGCGTGGGTGTCGTCCTGGCGCAGCTGCACAACGGCGAACGGTTCCCTGCCGGTGCGCGGATCGCGCAGGCCGACCGGCTTCATCGGCCCGAACGCCAGGGTCATCTCGCCGCGCGCGGCCAACTCCTCGATCGGCAGGCATCCCTCGAAATGAACGGCCTTTTCGAAATCACGCGGCGCCACCTTCTCCGCCGCCAACAGGGCGGCGACGAAGGCCAGGTATTGGTCGCGGTCAAGGGGGGAGTTGAGGTAGTCATCCCCCCCCTTGCCATAGCGGGAGGCACGAAAGACGATGCCGTGGTCGATGGAGTCGGCCTCGACGATCGGCGCGATGGCATCGTAAAAGTAAAGGTGCTGCTCCCCGGTCAACGCGGCGATCCGTTCGGCCAGCGTATCCGACGTCAACGGTCCGCTGGCGATGATCACCGGGTCGCCAGCGGGGATGGCGGTCACTTCCTCGCGGCGCAGGGCGATCCGGGGGTGTTGTTCGATGGCGGCCGTCAATGCTCCGGCAAAGCCGTCGCGGTCCACCGCCAGGGCGCCCCCGGCCGGCACTTTGTTCGCATCGGCGGTGGCCATGAACAGGCTGCCGCAGCGGCGCAACTCCTCCTTGAGCAGGCCGACCGCATTGTTCATCCCGGCACCGCGCAGGGAGTTGGAGCAGACCAGCTCGCCGAGCCGGTCGCCGTGATGGGCCGGAGTCATGCGTTGCGGGCGCATCTCGAACAGTTCGACGGTCAGGCCGCGGCGAGCAATCTGCCAGGCCGCTTCGCAGCCGGCCAGTCCGCCGCCGATGATGGGGATGGGGGAAGAATTCATCGATTGCCTTCAAACAGGTAGGGGCACAGCGTGCTGTGCCCCCGGATGTCTGCAATGTAGGGGCAGGTCTGTGACCTGCCCTGGGCGGGTTTGAAACCCGCCCCTACGATTTCGTCTTTTTGGCCACCTTCGGTTTAACTGCCTTGGCCGCCACTGGTTTTTCGTCCGCCGCCGGCAGCGTGCTCCAGCCGCAGCCGTCCTGCGGGCATTTGCGGTAGGCGCCGTCGCGCTTGGTGGTCTTGTTCACCGTCACCGGATGGGCACATTTCGGGCAGGCTTCGGCCACCGGCGGATCCCAGACGGCATACTTGCACTTCGGGTAGCGGTTGCAGGAGTAGAAGATCTTGCCGTAGCGCGACTTCTTCTCGGTCAGTTCCCCCTCCTTGCATTCCGGGCAGGCCACCCCGGTACCCTTCGGCTTGACCAGCGGCTGGATGTTCTTGCAGGCCGGGTAGGCGGAGCAGGCCAGGTACTTGCCGTAGCGGCCATCCTTGATCAACATCGGCGCCTGGCATTTTTCGCATTTCTCCTCGGAGAAGACCGGTTCTGCGGCCTCCGCAGCCGTTTCCCCCTCCTTGGCCAGGGGGCGGGTGTACTTGCACCCTTCCTTGAAGCCGGTGCAGGCGATGAATTTGCCGCGCTTGCCGAGTTTGACCGCCAGCGGCCGATTGCACTCCGGGCAGAGTTCGTCGGTCACTTCGGTGGTGGCTTCCCCCTGGGCGACTTCCTGCATCTTCTGGTCGAGCCGGGTCTTGAACGGACCCCAGAATTCGCCGAGCAATTGTTTCCACTGCTTTTCGCCACGGGCCACCTGGTCGAGTTCCTCTTCCAGTCCGGCAGTGAAGTTGTAGTCGACGTAACGCTCGAAGTGCCGGGACAGGTGGTCGCTGACCACCATGCCGATATCCTGGGGAACAAAGCGTTTTTTCTCCAGGACCGCGTACTTGCGCTCGACCAGCGTATTGAGAGTCGAGGCGTAGGTCGACGGCCGGCCGATCCCGTATTCCTCCAGGGCCTTGACCAGGGAAGCCTCGGTATAGCGCGGCGGCGGTTGGGTAAAGTGCTGCTCGGTCAAGAGGTCGCGCAGGTTCAGCGTCTCGCCGTCATTCAGTGGCGGCAAGGTCCCTTCCTTCTCGTCGCCCTCGTCGTCGGTCCCTTCGATGTACAGTTTCATGAAGCCCGGGAAGCGGATTACGCTGCCGGTGGCGCGGAACAGCCCGCCGGGGGTGGCCGCGATGTCCGCCGAGGTTTGATCGAGCAGGGCCTCGGCCATCTGGCAGGCGACGGTGCGTTTCCAGATCAATTCGTAGAGCTTGAACTGGTCCGGAGCCAGATACTGCTTCAACTCCGCCGGCATGCGGTTCAGGTCGGTGGGGCGAATCGCTTCGTGGGCCTCCTGGGCGTTCTTCGCCTTGTTCTTGAAGAAGCGCGGTTTGGCCAGGGCGTATTCCTTGCCGAACTGGCGCATGATCAGCTCATGGGCCTCACTCAGCGCCTGGGTCGAAAGGTTGACGCTGTCGGTACGCATGTAGGTGATCAGGCCGACGGTGCCCGCCGAGCCGATCGCCACCCCTTCGTAGAGCTTCTGCGCGGTAGACATGGTCTTCTTGGCCGAGAAGCCGAGTTTGCGCGCCGCTTCCTGCTGCAGGGTCGAGGTCGTGAACGGCGGAGCAGGGTAACGTTTCTTCTCGCTTCTGGTGACCTGCGCCACGCGCCAGTCGGCAGCAGCAAAGCGCTGCTTCAAAGTTTCGGCGCGGGTCGCGTCGGGGATGGCGAACTTGTCGAGCTTTTTACCGTCGATCTGCACCAGACCGGCGGTAAACTCCTGCCCGCTGGTTTTGTCCAGCTTCGCGGCGAGAGTCCAATACTCCCGTTCGACGAAGGCGGCGATCTCCTTCTCCCGTTCGCAGATCAGGCGCAGGGCCACCGATTGCACGCGGCCGGCGGAAAGGCCGTAGCGGATCTTCTTCCACAGGTAGGGGGAGAGGGTGAAGCCAACCAGATAGTCAAGGACCGAGCGGGCCTGCTGGGCGTCGACCAGTTCCTGGGAGACCTCGCGGGGGTGGGCGACGGCGTGCAGAATGGCGTTTTTGGTGATTTCGTGGAAGACCACGCGCTGCACCGGCACGGTGGCCTTGCCACGATCCAGACCGAGGGCGGCGAGCAGGTGCCAGGAGATCGCCTCCCCTTCGCGGTCGGGGTCGGTGGCCAGCAGCAGCCGGTCGCTCTCCTTGAGGGCCTTGCGAATCGCCTCGATGTGGCGCTTGCTCTCGGCGAGCACGGCGTACTTCGGCGTGAAGTCGTGGGCCACATCGACCGACCCCTGCTTGCTCGGCAGGGCGCGGACGTGACCGTAGGAGGCCAGGACCTTGTAGCCGGGGCCGAGGAATTTTTCGATGGTTTTGGCCTTGGCAGGCGATTCAACGATGACGAGGGACTGGGTCATGATCGGTCAGTTGGTCATCCGGAAATGAAAAGGGCTGCAGGGAGTCTGCAGCCCGGAGGTTCTAGTTGAGCAGCCGTGACCAGTCGTCCTCGAGCAGGCAGTCGAACTCATGACGCCACTGGTGCTGGCTGCGGGCGAACAGTGCCAGTATCGCAATGGTCTTGATCTCCCGGAAGGAGACTTCTTCATCGCTCATCTCCACCGATTTGTGGATTATTTCCTCGAACAGTTCCTCGTCGAGGATCCCCAGGCCGCGCAGCCGGATCAGGAAACCACGTGCTTCGCCGGAGAGGATGCGCTGTTCTTCGGGGGAGAAGACCCGGTGGCTGAGGACCGGAGCCGCCAGCCCGTCAGCCTGCGGCGGGCGCAGGGTCTGATCCTCCATCCAGCTGAACGCGGCATCGATTTCATCGGCCTCGAAACCAACGGCCAACAGTTCTTCGACCAGGTCACTCTCCGAGGTCGGCTCGTGCTCCTCGAGGAAATACTGGGTGATGAGATTGACGATTGCGAGGACGCGTTCTCTCAAGCGCTCTCCTAAGGGCTGGCGGGAAGGTGGCCGGCACGAATGTAGCGAGCGCCGGGGAGCTGCTCAATCCCTCCCTGAAGTTCCAGGTGCAGCAAAATAGCGGAAAGCTCCCCGGCAGTCAACCCCAATTCCCCCGACAATTCATCGACATGCCGGGGTTGCTGACTCAGTGCCGCCCAGACCGAGCGGGCCGGTCCGTCGAGGGTTGCGGCAAATCGTTCTTGTTCCGCCATCGGTGTCCGGCAGCTTCGCTCCGGCCAGAGAACCGAGAGGACATCGGCGGGCTCCGTGACCGGGTGGGCGCCGTCCTTGATCAGCCGGTTGGGGCCGGCGCTGGTCGGCCGGTCGATGCTGCCCGGCACCGCGAAGACCTCGCGGCCCTGTTCCAGCGCCAGTTCGGCAGTGATCAGCGACCCGCTGTCGATCGCGGCTTCGATGACCAGGGTGCCGCGGCTCAGGCCGCTGATGATCCGGTTGCGGCCGGGGAAATGGCCGGGCAATGGATCGCTCCCGGGAAGGTACTCGCTGAGCAGCGTGCCGTTCTCGGCAATCTGCGTAAAGAGTCGGCGATTTTCCTGAGGATAGACGCGATCGATGCCGCAGCCCAGAACGGCGATGGTGTGCCCGCCGGCCGCCAGCGCGCCGCGATGGGCCGCTGCATCGATGCCGCGAGCCAACCCGCTGACCACCGTCATCCCCTGGGCAGCCATTTCGCGGGCCAGGGTTTCGGCAGCGATCTTCCCCGTCAGTGACGGTGCGCGCGAACCGACGATCGCCAGGGCTTCACCGAACCGGCGCACCCCCCGACCGTAAAGCAGGGCCGGAGGATCGGGGATGTTCCTCAGTAACGGGGGATAGTCGGCATCCCCGCAGCTCAACAGCCAGACATCAAGAGTCGCCAGCGGTTCGAGAAGTTCACTCAGCCGGGGATCATCCTCCGCCGGCAGCAGGGCGGCAGCCCCCTGGCGGATCCCGGGCAGGGTCCGCCAGTAGTCGGCGGCGGCAATGGCGTCCTGCGGCGAACCGAACTGCTCGATCAGGCGGAACAGGCCGGCACGGCCGAGCCCGGGTGTGAGCTGCAGGCGCAGCCAGCAGGCGAGTTCATTCATATTCCCTCCAGGGCAACGGGAACCATCCGGTTCCAATATGTCAAAGGCCGGCAAGCCGGCCTTTGACATCATCATATAGCTATGCGGCTGTGCCGGACTCCGGCACGACGGTTCACGGGGCTTTCGTCCTGACCTGGTCGCCGCGGTAGACCGGCAGATTGCTGACCTCGAGAATCAGGGCGGCGGCGGTTTGTTCCTGGCAGGCGATGACGATTGCCTTGCCGAGCGGGACGTCGGGGAGCGTCACGAAGTTGTTCTCGTCGAGCTGCTTGATCGGCCGCGCCGATTTGGTGAAGGTCCGTACCCGGAACAGTTCCAACTCGTTGCCGACCTCCA
>JAMPXI010000158.1 GCA_023701265.1 Desulfuromonadales bacterium
CCGCAGCCTGTGACCAGGACTGCGGCGCAGAGCGTGAACAGGGTTCTAATCATCGTGGTCGTGACCGTGACCGTGACCGTGACCCTTGCCCTTCTTCTTCCATTTGACTTCTTTCGGGTAGTGGCCCGGCGGCAGCTTCTTCCACGGGCCGCTCCTGGATTGCGAGTATGACCAACGGTGGTCGTCCTGGTAGTGATAATAGTAGCCACTATGGAAAAAGAATGGCTCCAGATCGAGTTCCACGATTGCCGGGAGCGGCGGCACGACCACCACTCCGCTCCCCTCGGGGCCGGCATACATGAGACATCCCGAGAGCAGGCAAGCCCCGAACAGTGCTGTCAATAGGTGTTTGCTCATGGTTTCCTCCTACGTGTGGGTCGTTCAATTTCAGATTATCAGACTATTTCCGATGTTCCATGGTTTTCTGATATATTTGGAAACGTTCATATTTTATGAGACACTCCCGGCCAGAGCGAAGTGATGTCCGTGACCCAAAGCTGATTGGTTGCCGGACAGTAACCAAGAGATGACCCCCGATGGTTTTGTTTGCACTGACAATATTCCTGAGCGCATTTCTGCTATTCAATGTCTAACCACTTCAGTTGGTTTCCCTGGAAGATGCTCAAACCGGCCGAAGCCCGTCGCAATGGGTGGCTGTTACTCGGAATCAATCTTTGGCACAGCAACTGGAACATCTGCCATCGGCGAAACCGTGGCGTAAGGAGGATCGACAACCGGTTCTGTTTACGGACGATTTTTCCAGTTTGTTGAAAGTACTTAAATAAGGGTTTGTACCACTGTCAGAATTTCAGACACTCCTGAATATGTGTCAGAATTCGTGCCAGCAGATCAGAAGGCAAACAAAAAGCCCCCCGGTTTCGGGAGGCTTCACATAGCTAATGGTGCCGAAGGCGAGACTCGAACTCGCACGGCCTTTCGACCGCCACCCCCTCAAGATGGTGTGTCTACCAATTCCACCACTTCGGCAAAGGATTGTCTATATACAGCGCTGCTGCTCGCTTGTCAATAGTCCCGGCTACTTCGGCTGGGCTGCCGGAGCGGCGGGTGCCGGCGCCGGCATGGCCGGGGGCGCAGCCGGCATCGACTGCGCCGGCGGTGTGGCCGGAGCAACCTGTTCAGGCATGACGCTGCCGCCGCCGGGGCGGCCCCAGAAAATGGCCAGAGCGAGGCTGGTCAGCATGAAGATGATGGCAGCGCCGGTGGTCAGTTTGCCCATGAAGGTCTGGCCGCCGGCAGCGCCGAAAATCGTCTGGCTGGAGCCGGCGCCGAAGGTTGCGCCGACCTCCGCACCCTTGCCACCCTGCAGCAGGACGATGCCGACCAGGGCCAGGCAGACAACAATGTGCAGAATTAGAAGCAGAAGATCCATTGGTTCACCGAGTCTCTTTTCGTTGACGTTTTACTGCGACTGCGAACTTTAGCACAAATACATCCCGATGAAAAGCCCCATTAAACAGTCTGGAAACAGGCGACGCGGGCGAATTCCTCAGCCTTGAGGCTGGCCCCGCCGACCAAGGCACCGTCGACATCGGGCTGAGCCATCAACCCATCGACATTCCCCGATTTGACACTCCCGCCGTAGAGAATGCGGGTCGCGTCCGCGGCAGCTTGGCCAAGCTGCTCACGCAGCAGGGCGCGCACAAAGGCATGCGCCTCCTGGGCCTGCGCGTCGGTGGCGGTCTTGCCGGTGCCGATCGCCCAGACCGGCTCATAAGCGACCACCACGTCCTTCATTATGTCCGGGGTCACCCCCTTGAGACCAAGGCGCACCTGCCGACGCAGAACGTCGAACATCTGGTCGGCCTCACGCTCGTCGAGCGTTTCGCCGATGCAGAAGATGATGCCGAGCGCCGCCTGGCTCAGGGCATGTACCTTGCGGTTGATGAATTCGTCGCTTTCGCCGAGCAGCTGGCGGCGTTCCGAATGGCCGACAATCACGTAGCGGCAACCGGCGTCCTTGAGGAGCAGCGGCGAAACCTCGCCGGTAAACGCCCCGGTCGTCTCGGGATAACAGTTCTGGGCGGCGAGTTGTATCGCGCTGCCGGCCAGGCTGGCGGCTGCCGTCTCCAGGGCGGTGAACGGCGGGGCGACCACGACCTCGACACCAGTCAAGCCTTCCAACTGGCTCTTCAGCCCTTCGATGAGATCTCGGGCTTCGGCTCTCGTTTTGTGCAGCTTCCAGTTGCCTGCAATCATCGGCATGCGCATTTTGTCAATCCTTGTGCAATGAAATGTAGGGGCGGCCCCCCGTGGCCGCCCAGGGCAGGCACAGGGGCCTGCCCCTACATAGTATATGAAAGAGGGATCACGGTTTGTCGTTCAATGCCACGACCCCCGGCAGTTCTTTCCCCTCGAGAAACTCAAGGGAAGCGCCACCGCCGGTGGAGATGTGCGTCATCTTCGTCTCGACCCCGGCCTTCTTCACGGCGGCGACCGAATCGCCGCCGCCGATGATAGTACGGGCCTGGGATTCAGCCAGGGTATGGGCCACGGCCATGGTGCCGGTGGCGAAAGCGTCGAACTCGAAAACCCCCATTGGCCCGTTCCAGATGACCATACGTGCTTCGCGCAGCACCCGGTTGTAGGCGGAGCAGGTTTCCGGGCCGATGTCGAGAGCCATCCAGTCCTCGGGAAAATCGGCATCGAAACAGATCTTGTGCTCGGCATCGGCCTTGAATTCCCGCGCGACCACGTGATCCTTGGGGAGCATGACCATGACCCCCCGGGCCTCGGCCTTGGCCAGCAGCATGCCGGCCAGTTCGATCCGGTCCTCTTCGACCAGGGACTTGCCGACCGGCCGGTCCTGGGCCTTGAGGAAGGTGTAGGCCATGCCGCCGCCGATGATCAGCGTGTCGATCTTGGGGAGCAGATTCTCGATGACGGCGATCTTGTCGCTGACCTTGGCGCCGCCGAGCACGGCGACGAAGGGATGGTCGGGATAGGCCAGTGCCTGGCCGAGGTAGAGCAGTTCCTTTTCGAGCAGAAAGCCGGCGACCGCGGGGCTGAGCAGCCGGGCGACCCCTTCGGTCGAGGCATGGGCGCGGTGGGCCGTGCCGAAGGCGTCGTTGACGTAAACATCAGCCAGTTTGGCCATCTGCGCCGCCAGGGCCGGATCGTTCTTGGTCTCGCCCTTGTGAAAGCGGACGTTTTCGAGCAGGAGGACGTCGCCGTCCTGCATGGACGCCACCATCTGTTCGACCGCCGGCCCGACGCAGTCAGGGGCCATGGCCACCGGGCGGCCAAGATGTCTGGCGAGACACGCCGCCGCCGGGGCCAGACTGTATTTCGGGTCGGGACCGTCCTTGGGCCGGCCGAGGTGCGAGGCGAGGATCAGCTTTGCGCCATTCTCGACGAGGTGGCGGATGGTCGGCAGGGCGGCGGTGATGCGCGTGTCGTCGCTGATCTGGCCGGCGGCATCCATTGGCACGTTGAAATCAACCCGGCAGAAGACGCGCTTGCCGCGGACGTCGATATCCTTGATCGAAAGCTTATTAAACATGAGCTTGCCCTCTTGGTATGGAAAAGGGCAGGTTGGCACCTGCCCTTTGTCACTCGGGATGAGAGTCGTTCAAAGCCCTTTGGCGATCAGGAAACTGACCAGGTCGACGCAGCGGTTCGAGTAGCCCCACTCATTGTCGTACCAGGACATGACCTTGACCATGTTGCCGCCGATCACGGTGGTGGTCAGGCTGTCGACGATCGACGAGGCCGGGTTGCCGTTGAAATCCTTGGACACCAGCGGCAGTTCGCAGAACACCAGGATCCCCTTGAGCGGACCGTTGGCGGCGGCCTTGAGGGCGGCATTGACTTCGGCGACGGTGGTCTCCTTCTCGGTCGTCACCACCAGGTCGACCAGCGAAACGTTCGGGGTCGGCACGCGCACCGCCAAGCCGTCCAGTTTCCCCTTCAATTGCGGCAGAACCAGGGAGACCGCCTTGGCAGCGCCGGTGGTGGTCGGGATCATCGACAGGGCGGCGGCGCGGGCGCGGCGCAGATCCTTGTGGGGCAGGTCGAGGATCATCTGGTCGTTGGTGTAGGCGTGCACCGTGGTCATCAACCCCCTGACGATGCCGAACTGTTCCAGCAGCACCTTGGCCACGGGAGCCAGGCAGTTGGTGGTGCAGGAGGCGTTGGAGATGACATGGTGGGATGCCGGCTGGTAGGCCGACTCGTTCACCCCCATGACCACGGTCAGATCCTCGCCCTTGGCCGGGGCGCTGATGATCACCTTCTTCGCGCCGGCATCGATATGCTTCTGCGCGTTGACCCGGTCAGTGAAGAGGCCGGTCGATTCAATGACGATATCGACGCCGAGCTGCTTCCAGGGAAGGGCGGCCGGGTCTCTTTCTTTGCAGACCTGGATCGACTTGCCATTGACGATGATGGCGGCATCGGTTGCCTGAACTTCACCGGCGAATTCGCCATGCACCGAGTCGTACTTGAGCAGGTGGGCGAGGGTGGCGGGATCGGTCAGGTCGTTGACGGCGACGATGTCGAACCCCTTCACGCCCTGAGCGGCACGAAACACGTTGCGGCCGATGCGGCCGAAGCCATTGATCGCGATTTTGACTGCCATGATTTCATCCTCCGAAGTGAGTAGATATTGTGCGCTGAAGTTTTCGGAAAAAAACGATGCTGCCTGTCGAAGCGGCATGCTGAAAGCAGCCGTGCGCGGCGCCGGAACTATAGCCGAACAATGGTTAACGGTCAACCCTTGTCATCGCCGTCGACAGGTCATCAAG
>JAMPXI010000034.1 GCA_023701265.1 Desulfuromonadales bacterium
ATCAGGGGATCCTCCGATCCATCCGCGGATGCGGCGTCACAGTCGTCATCCGAACCATTGCAGACATCCACAACACTGCCCGTGCTGTCCGAACAGATCAGCGTTCCGGCCGAGCAACTCCTGGTCCCCTCCAGGCACAGGTCGCTATCGGTGCCATCGCACGCTTGCCCGAATTGGGGATCCTCTGATCCATCCGCGGATGCGGCGTCACAGTCGTCATCCGAGCCATTGCAGATATCCAAGGTATTGCCTGTGACATCCGAGCAGCCCAATCCCTTGCCAACTACACAACTGACCGTTCCCTCCATGCAAAGATCAGCGTCAGTGCCGTCGCACAAATTCCCCAATGTGGGCTCATTCACTCCATCAGCAGTAGCCAGGTCACAATCATTATCAACCCCATCGCAGATCTCGGGGGATGGTAGTATCTCGCCCGAGCAGTCACCAAAGCCAGAACCATCCGGAAGGCAGAAACGTTTACCAGCCCGGCAGATGCCGACATCAATTCCAGATGAATCGCCGCTGTAACAAAGGATGAAGTCACCGGGATTGCAGCCGGCACGACGGGCGTTCAGCGCATAGGGGACGCTGGCCAACCGCTGGCGCGGGGCCAGTGTTTCACTGCCAACCACGAGTTCCAGCCAGAGGGCGTCTGCAGCAAACAGATCTTCAGGGAAAGGGGTCTCGCTCCCGAGCAGGACGGCAAATGCCCCCTGCTGCACCTGAACAACCTGAACTTCCTGCCACAGGGGAACACCGGCGACCGGCGCCTCGTGAATTGCAAAGGTGACCGTCACCGGGCCGTCAAGCGGCACTCCGTTTGCGCCGGCCAAGGCCCCCTGATAGTTGACCAATGCGGGAGCGGCGTGGGCCGGCGGGAGCAGACACAGGACTCCGCAAAAAGTCAGGCAAATGATACGTACCAGACTCGACATGTTCATCTCCTCAAGCTCACAAACTCCGAATTCATTAGCCAGCAAGGAAAGACAACGTCACAGACGAGTTTACGAAAAACCAGCGCAGCAATAGTACGGACCAGAGCATCAAACAGTATGATTGCGGCAGGCTGCAACCGACTGGAGCAACTGTCCGGAAAAGAAAAACCGACCTGCCAGGTTTACACCATCGACAGATCGGTCAATTTTCCCCCGCCAATTCTGTACAGAAGTGAAGTCGTCTCATTTCATCTCCTTCACTTCTCGAACAAGTTCGGAGTAATTGGACAAAGATAATTTTATCTTTCTTTTATAATAGCTTACCGCATATGTCAATCCTGCGGCTTTATGGACCTTCTGTTCATATCCTCACGGTTTCGATAAAAAAAGGGGCGCATGTCACGCGCCCCTTCGGTATCAACCAAGCCGGCCTTTTACAGACAAACTGCGAAATGGCCGGCTCCTTACTTTTTCTTGTTTTTGCGGCGGAGATACTCGTCTGAATCCAGCATCGTGACATGAATCATCCCGCGCTGAATGCGCCCGCTGGACAATCCCTCAAGAAAATAACTTTTCCCGCCACCATCCGGAGCCCGTCCAAGAATCTGCCGAAAAGAAGCCTCTATAAAAGCGGCATCGTCTTCAATTTCGAGCAGGTCCGAGTAATCCTCGATATCACGCGGCGACACGTTCTTTTCCTTGACGGCCGTTACATCGAACAACCAGCGGTCTTTAATGACAATCGCAATTTGGCCATAGCCGCACTGCGCGAGGTATTCGCGCAATACGACCTCGGTAAAAGCAGTGCAATGGAAATCACCGGTATAAGCCTGGGTGCCAAAAAGGCACTTGACCAGATGCTCCTGATCGTCAAGGGACTGCATCTCCGGAGACTGCAGCAAATCAGCCAGGCCGAGTATGCTGGGAACGCGAAGACGCAGGATGCCGCCCATTTTAAGCAGACGATTCCAGTGGACGAGGGCACGGCGGGTATCGGATCGCGGCAGGTGCTCAAGAATATCCGACGCGAGTATTTCTTCGTAGAAATCTGGAGGAAGCTTGCCAAGCCTGGTGACATCGGCCACGAGGTCCGGGTTATGGACCTCATGCAGGTCGATATTGAGATAATCCGGCCGGATATCGAAACCACACCCGAGATTGAGCTTGCGCGGCAAAACCCGGAAATCGAAGTCGTCGTTCAACTGGCTTAGCAATTGCATAGTTAATTCTCCCGAGCTCAATGCTTTTCAACTGTAATTCAGTCGGCAGGACGGTGCAAGCCGAAAGGGGACGAAAGGGTCAAGCGAATCTGACTTGGCATCGCACCTCGGGATGAGAGATAATGTAACGGGACAGAATACAAATGGAAATGACGATTAGACCCATCATCAGGGTTCACCAATGACCGCTTTTCGCACCAGGAGTTCTCAGCATGCGTTATGACAACAACCGGCCCCATGCAACCCGACATTTTCGTTATCTCCTGACCATCGGCGTTATCGCAGTACTCTTCCTGGGAGTGTCGGTCAATCCCCGGTCGGCGCTGGCTGAGAACATCACCGTGACAACCACTGCAGACACCAACAGCGGTCAATGCAGCCCAAGCCTGTGCTCCCTGCGCCAGGCCATCATCCACGCCAACCTGAACGCAGGCCCGGACACGATCAACCTGCCGGCGGGCACCTACCTCTTCCAACTGGCCGGAACCGGTGAAAGCACCGCCGGAACCGGCGACCTCGACATCTGGGAGAGCGTCGTCATCAACGGTGCCGGACAAGGCAGCACGATCGTTGACGGCAATGATCTCGACGGGGTCTTCGAAATCCTGCCGAACGTTCCGGTCACCATCTCCAACCTCACGGTCCGCAACGGGTTGCGCAACGAAGCGTCCAGCAACGGTGCCGGCATCCTGAACATGGGAAACCTGACCTTGACCAATGTCACCGTCTCCGGGAACCAGTCTTCCAACGGCGGCGGGATTCTCAACGGCGGCCAGATGACCCTGAACAATGTCAGTGTCAGCGGCAACTCCGCGGTGATCTACGGAGGGACGCAGAATACCGGCTATGGCGGCGGGATCTACAACAACACCGGGGCGAGCCTGACCATCAGCAACTCGACATTCACCAACAACACCGCCCAGAGAAACGGCGCCGGCATATTCAGCAACGCTGAAGCCCACCTCGCCATTCATGGGACTTCGAGCTTCTCGGGCAACGCCTCTCTGGCCTATGGCGGGGCCATCAGCAACTCCGGGGAACTGTCGGTCGCCGACACGATCTTCGACCAGAACACGGCCGACGATGGCGGAGCAATCGCCAATCTCACCGGCGGTGAGATGTTTGTCACCTATGCCACCTTCACCGGCAACCGCGCCGACGGTTCGAATCCTGGCGGCGGCGGAGCCATTTTCAACTACCAGGCAAGCGCAACCGTTTCCGCTTCTGACCTGATCGGCAACATCGCCTACGGCGAGGGCGGAGGCGCAATCAACAGCACGGGGGTGCTGAATCTCTCCAACTGCCTTCTGAACAGCAACGAAGCCCGCATCGATCCTTCCTTCGATCCTCAAGGGGAGGCCACGATGCCCGGGCTCGGCGGGGCGCTCTACTTCATCAACGGCAGCGACATAACCCTGGCGAACAATACGATCAGCAACAATCAGGCCGGCACCGCGGGCGGTGCCATCTATAACGATCCCGGCTCGTCGCTCAAGGTCACCTCCTGCCTTCTCGATAACAACCGGGTGACTTCCGGCGGCAGCGCAACCCACTGGTACGGCGGGGGGATTCACAACGGCGGCACGCTGAAACTCAACCTGAGCACGCTGAGCAACAACCAGATCACCGGCGGACCGTCTCTCGGCGGCGGCATGTGCATCTTCGCCAACGGTTCGGCGACCATTACCAACACCACCATTTCCGGCAACTCGGCCAGCGCCGGCGGCGGCATCTCCCACCAGGGCACCGGCCTCCTGACCATCAGGGGCAGTACCCTCAGCGGAAACAGCGCGACCGGCGCTTCCACCAACGCTTATGGCGGGGCGCTGCATTCCGACAAGCAGGCCGTCATCGCCAATTCGACGCTGAGCGGTAATCAGTCAGCTTTTGTCGGCGGCGCGATCTCCGCCAACGGGGCCGCAGCCGGTATCAGCCTGACCAACGTCACCATCACCAACAACACGGCAACCACTTCCGCTTCGGCAATTTTCAACTGGGAGGGAGCGGTCGATCTGGTCAATTCCGTTATCGACGGCTCGTGCAACTACTGGCACATGGCGAAAGGGACCTTTGTCGGCGACGAGAACAACAGCTCCCCGGTCGATGATGGCGGCAATGTCGAGCGCCCGGGGAATACCTGCGCCCTCACCTCGCCCTCCAGCAAGTTCAATGTGGCCAACCCTCTCCTCGGCTCGCTTGCCGACAATGGCGGAGCGACCAGAACCCACCTGCCCCTCTTCGGCAGCGTGCTGATCGACCAGGGCAAGACGGCGGACTGCCCTGCCGTCGACCAGTCCGGCGCCATGCGGCCCTTTGACGCCCTGGGGGATCTCATCGCTGATTGCGATACCGGCGCAGTCGAATACGGCTCATCGTCCCAGAATACCGTGTCAGGCATGATAACGCGCTACTACAACACGATTCTCGGGCGTGCCCCAGATGCCGGAGGGCTCAGCGCCTGGCAGGGAGAGATGGCGCGCCTTGTCACCCTGGGGATGGACAGCCGGGAGGGGTTCATCATCCTCGCCAAGATGTTTTTCAATTCGGCGGAGTATTTGAACAAGGGCAAAACGAATGCCGCCTATGTGACCGACCTCTACGCCACGTTCTTCGACCGCTCTCCGGCCCCGGCGGAGACGGCTTTCTGGACGGATCGGATCGTCAGCGGCGTCAGCAGAAACACAGTCATGAACTATTTCGTTTTCAGCAGTGAATTCGACTCCTACATGCAGGACCGGCTGGGCATCCCCGTTGCCAGGCCGGAAAACAACATGGTCAACGACTTCTACCGCGGCCTGTTGAGCAGAACCCCCGATGACGGCGGCTACAACTACTGGCTGGACAGTTTTCAGACGGCACAGTGCAACGCCGACGCAGACAGCATCAGCAGCCTCGCCTATCAGGTTGCCAGCCTCTTTACGACCCTTCCCGAATATACGGGGAAGAACCGCACTTCGACCGGCTTCGTCGAGGACATCTACGATGGGATCATGCGGCGCGACGGTGATGCCGCGGGGATCAATTATTGGGCGAATGAAATCGCCTCAGGGAACCGGAGCCGCGACCAGGTTCTGCAGTTTTTCACCGCATCGACCGAATTCCAGGACCGCGTCGACTCCATCATTCATGCCGGCTGCCTTCCCTAAGGTCGGGCCGTTGGGTGGTGGAAGCTCAGACCCGAAGCTGGTCGATGGTTTCTTCGTCACAGATGACGTCAGAGCCTGCTGAAGCAGCCGCATAGGTTGTCGGCGCTTGTCTGTCATTGCAGCTGCCTTCCGTGTAGTGGGAAAGGAAGCAGCGCATGGCGTGATCGACGCCAACGACGTTGATGCCGCGATAGTCGGCTTCGTAATATGCAGAATTGTTGAAATTGCCGGTAATGATCTCGTATGACGGGAAATAATCGACCCAGTCATACTTGCGGCATGCTTCATCGGCGGCAACCCTGAGCACGGACTTGCTGTAAGTTGTTGAAACCAGGACGTGACGAGCTTCGCAGGTCGCAATCAAGGGAACCGGAGAAACGGTAAGAATCACCTTTACCTGTGCGTTAATTGCCTTGAGGGACGTCAGAAACTCATCCAGATCCGCCATGACATCCCGCACATCGAAATTGACGAACTCGTGCCTGTCGGGATCGAAACACCCCCCGGAGACACCCGGAGCCACAGGGTAAACGGTATCATCGATGCGTGATCGCCAGGCTTCGGTCAGCCCCAGGGTAAACACAAAAAAGTCACATTCCGCAAACATGCGGCAAACAGCGGCCAGGTGTGACTTCCGCTCAGCCCGCACCTCTTCGGCAGAACCATACCCGCCAGGCGTGACCTGAGGCCGCAGGGCATCCACCCACTGACCATCGGACCGTTGCCAAACCCCTTCCGTCACACTTCGCCCCTCGAAACACTCTTGAAACAGCTGCAGCAATTGCCTGGTCGTATAAAGATTGCCAAAGCGGGCCGAGAACACCCCGTAATTTAAGTCATGCCGTTGATTGGCAGGAAGATGCTCGCCGGATTCCGGAACAAAATAATTGAAACCGATCTTTGCGAGCCGATTGGAAATGTGCTGGGCAAAGCAGCTGCCGGCGGTTGCAACCCGCTCATCCTTGCCAATGACGAACTTTGTCGTCACGACCGGATCGAGTTTGAACGGCTCGACCCCGGCGACCGCACGCCGCCAGAATTGATGATCAGGGAGATTTTGATAGGGATGGCAACTCATTTGATAGCCTCGATGAAGGATAACGTCTTCGACAGCTGATACTCGAACCCTGCAACCGGTTTAATCTCCCGGTTGTTACGGTAAAGTTCGAAACTCTGGAGGATAAAATCATCAAGCGTTATGACCCGGTATTCTTCAGGAAGTTTAAAATAGTAGCTGCCGGGTGTACCGAGATTCCTGGCGATTTCCGGATATACCGGGAAGATAGGTCCGTTGACTAAATAGTCATGAGGAAGAATATCAGTTTTATTAATTTCCATCCCGGCATGTTCCAGCACCATTATGGCAATATCACGTATGCAGAACATCTTGGGGTGATTGAATGAATGCATGAATGGACCAGTTCGACACCATTGAATGAAGAACTTACTGATATCGAATCCACACTCATTATACATATTTATAGTAAAATTTCGTGAATGTTCCCATGCTTCCAAATATCCTACACCTTTATATGTATCACTGTTATATAGATTGATTGTCTCTGCCTCATTTAGGCCCTGCATAAATGCTGCATATGCAATCAGTGAGTGATAATCGCCCATGGGGCCCTTGGAAATTGAACCATCCTGATTCTGCAAATAACAGATATCCGGATGATATCCGTTGAAAAACATTGGGGGCACACAGAGAACGTTGGCACGGTTTATCAAGTCGTCACCAAGATAATCCTTGGCTTGCGGTGGTGCGATCAGTATCCGGTCGAATGTGTCGAAGCGATCAATCAGTTGATTGATGTCAGGCCATGGATACGCATAGTATTCGACTGTAATATCAGAGCAAAGAATACCCAGACAATTTGCAAGCCCGAAGGTTTGACAGTTTGAAAGCAACAACCATGATTTTGTGGACTTTTTTTGTGACCCGACGATGTTTGTCATTGATTGACCTTTTAGCAAAACGATTTATGTATGGGGTCCTAAATGCCCCCGTCTGTTGGCTTGGGGGTGCTTTGGGATTGCAGCGCCCGGTAGTTCCTCCGACTGCGCACTCATGACGGTTCTATTAAACTGTTTGCGGTTATTTATATCACATCACAGCCATCATCCGCCACTAACCGGGCGAGCAGGACGGACCACACTCAAAAAAGGGGCTGCCCGTTCGAGGCAGCCCCTTTTTCGTTGATCACTGCAATAATACGATCAGTCTGGCATCGGGAACCGCCCCTGATACTCCTGGCTGGCAAGAAAGCCGGAGATCAGCGACAGTCCCGGTGAGCCGCCGTCCATCGCCCCGACCCAGTAGTCATAGCCGCCCTGATCGGGGGAACGGCGCAGCAGGCCGATGTAGGTCATGGTGACATACACCTCGCTGCTCATCAGGGTCTTATACTCCGAGGAGTCGGAGAAGAAGGTCATCACTTCGCCCCGGGTCCGATTGCCGGCATCGAGTTCGCTGACCCAGTAGGCCCGCCCGCCAGGATCCGGAGCACGATTGAACAGGTTGGTGTAGATCAGGTCGACGAACTGGCCGTTGTCGAGGCTGCTGTAGGTGGACTGGAACTCCGTGGAATTGGCAAAGAAGTTGGAGATGTCATTCAGCGTGCGGTTGCCGCTGGCGTATTCCCCCACCCAGTACATCAGCCCGGCATAGTCGGGGATGCGCAGGAAGTAGGCAAAGTACAGCCGCGCCACCGGGGCGATCGTTTCGCCGAACTCGGCGCTCAGCAGATACGCTTCAACCACCTGCGGAGGTGTCCGGCGGCCGGCATCAAGTTCTCCCACCCAATAATTCAGGCCGGCGACATCCGGTTCGCGGTTCAGGAAATCGAGGTAAACCTGGCGAACAAAGGCCGTGTTGTCGGTCAGGGGCGTCTGGTAGGCTATCGGTTGGGTATCGATCCCGTCCTTCAGCCCATCGCCATCGGTATCGGCATTATTCACGTTTGATCCGGCACGAACTTCGAGGTAGTCAGCCAGGCCATCGCTGTCGAAATCGGTGGTGTCACAGGCATTGCCGATGTCGTTGCCGTCCACATCCGCCTGGTTGGCGTTTGGCGTTGCCGGGCAGTTGTCGGAACTGCTCCACCAATCGGTGCCGTTGAGAACGCCGTCCTTGTCCAGGTCGTTATCGCAGGCACCGTAATCAGCCCCATTGACATTGATGGAAATCTGGGCTGCCGTCTGCCCCTCCTCGATGAAAATCGCCTTCATGCAGCGATTGTTCGGCCAGTTGCCAAAAACCCACTCCCCAACCGCAAGCGGCATGGCAAAGCTGCCGTCATCCATCTCGACATCGGCGCCGGTATTCCATGAGCCATTGGGGCGTGTCGCATTAATCCATTCATCGACGGCGGGGGTCAGGTCGTTGAAGGCTGCAACCCCCTGAACCCACGCGGTATGCGGCTGCACAATCAGGTTTTTCGTGGCCGTGCCGCCCGAAGGGTCAAAAGTGAATTGATCGGCGATATAGCGGAAATTGACCAGGTTATCATCGGCCCACGAACCTTCCACGTTCCAGTCCGGGAAGCCGGGATAAGCACGCATTCCCAAAGTAAATGATCCATCGGCACCGCTGATGGCGCCGGCATAGGGGGTACCGAGAGCCTGATAATTATAGGCCTGGACCATGTAGCCGGGAACCGGGGCGCCGTTCAGATCGAGCACCTTGCCTTTGAGCAACACATTCACCTTGTCGTACAGGAAGTTGATGCCGGTGACGCTGGTCGACACGGTGACTTCCTGTTCGTAACTGTCGAGCCCCACATAGCCGCGACCGACAGGCGACCCGAGAATGGCCGTATCCGGCCAATTAGTAACCCCGTAGGTTCCCGGCGGGACGTGGATCGCATAATAGCCGGTGTTGTCGGTCATATCCGACGCCATCACTCCGCCGGTCATCGTCTCGGCATCGACCCAGATTCCTGCGATGCCGGCACTGCTCGCGGCATCGCGCAGATATCCGGAGATGACGGCACTTCCCTGGGGATAAAGTTTCAGATTGATCCCGGTTCTTGCCTCACCGGCCGCGATGTTAACCAGGGATGCACTCAGACCCCCGACGTCCGTATAGTAAGCATCCCCCATATAAAAGACCGCAACGAAAGTATCGATGCCGGTCAGATCATCAGGAATATAGAGCTGATAATTGCCGGCGGTGTCGGTTATAGCACAACCAAACTCTATGTCGAGAAATGGCGAATAGAGAAACACAAGCGCGCCCGGAACAGCTGCACCACCGACGACCGCAACGTTGCCGGAAACCGATTGTGCTGTGGGGGAGGTGCTGATCTGGAAGGCAACATCATCGACCAGGCCACCGCTGGTCACGCGGTAGACATAATGCCCGGGAGCGTGAACAGCATCAAACGCATGATAGTTCACGGAGGTGACGATCGTGCCGTTGGCGCTGCCGTCATTATCGCCAAGCACGTTGAGGTTCGGATAGGAAGTCCCGTCGGTGATCTGCAGAAAACCCTGCCGGATATCCGCCGCGTCGTAATAGCCATTGCGATTGGCATCGACCCATCTTTCGAGGACCGCAGAGCCACCGGGGGACAACCCAGTGATCGTCACCTGGACATCAGTCTGCGTCGAAGCGGCAATTGAAGTTGGCGAAATATTGATGATTGGGGCCGCCAGGGCAGCCCCTGCCAGCACAGTGGAAATCAACAGAAGGGAAACAAACAGGTGTGACAAGAAAGGCGATCTTTTGATGACCATTTCATCTCCCGGTTAAGTTAAATTGTGAAGTTTCATGTCAATCTTCCGAGAATTGTGCCTGTAGCGAAGCGAGCCGCTCAGCAGGGGGCTCGCGATACTGTCTGCGCTTGTGCGTGAAGCAGACGAAAATCAATGCGACACTCACCGCGGCGTAGGCCCAGCCAAACACTATCCAGAACGAATAATGAAGGCACAACCAGACGATCAGCGCCGCCCCTGCCCAGAAATAAAACCCTCTCATCACAGCCTCCCGTGCAAAGAAACAGAAAAACCCGCCTCCGCATAACCGAAGACGGGCGCTCAAGGATGAACCCAAATCCCCCCTGAATGTCACGTTCTCTTCGGCAGCCCGACGACCCGCCTCCGCCTATCGGCTTCGGCGCGTTCCTGGCTTTGCGACACCGGGTTGCCCCGGCTGTGCTCTTAACGGAGAACAAACATTAATCACAAAAGCAAGAACCATACCTATCATATTGAATTTAAAGCAAATTCAGCCTCAAGATCTCACACCTGTCTTACTGCATCAGGCAACGTGCTAATATGATTAAAGGTAATGAATATTATCAGGTCGTCATTTTGTCACAGTCACTCAAGGCACAGTACATTATTGTGTTTCTTCTTCCTTCGAAAGTCTCGCGTATTCACCGACAAACCGCGAAACAACTGAAAAAGGGGCTGCCCGTTCAAGGCAGCCCCTTTGTTGTTGATTAATGTAAAGAGTGATCAGGGCATCGGGAATCGGCCCTGATACTCCTGGCTGGCAAGGAAGCCGGAGATCAGCGACAGTCCCGGTGAGCCGCCGTCCATCGCCCCGACCCAGTAGTCGTAGCCGCCCTGGTCGGGGGACCGGCGCAGCAGGCCGATGTAAGTCATGGTCACGTAGATCTCGCTGCCCATCAGGGTCTTATACTCCGAGGAGTCGGAGAAGAAAGTCATCACCTCGCCCCGGGTCCGGTTGCCGGCATCGAGTTCGCTGACCCAGTAGGTCCGCCCGCCAGGATCCGGAGCACGGTTGAACAGGTTGGTGTAGATCAGGTCGACGAACTGGCCGTTGTCGAGGCTGCTGTAAGCGGTCTGGAACTCCGTGGAACTGGCAAAGAAGTTGGAGATGTCGTTCAGCGTGAGGCGGCCGCTGGCGTATTCCCCCACCCAGTACATCAGCCCGCCGTAGTCGGGGATGCGCAGGAAGTAGGCAAAGTACAGCCGCGCCACCGGGGCGACCTTCTCGCCGAACTCGGCGCTCAGCAGATACTGCTCGACCACCTGTTCCTTCGTCCGGCGGCCGGCAGTGAGTTCACCCGCCCAGTACTGCAGGCCGGCGACATCCGGCTCGCGATTCAAAAAGTCGAGGTACACCTGGCGAACAAAGGCCGTGTTGTCAGTCAACGGCGTCTGATAGGCCAGTGGCTGGGTATCGATCCCGTCCTTCAGCCCATCGCCGTCGGTATCCGGATTCGACGGGCTCGTACCGGCCTGGACCTCGAGGTTGTCGGCCAGACCGTCACTGTCGGAATCCCCGGTATCGCAGGCATCGCCGATGCCATTGGTATTGGCATCGGACTGGCTGGGGTTGTTGACATTCGGGCAGTTGTCGCTGGCGGCGGGGATCATATCCCCGTCGATGTCATCCGGATTGCCGATGAAGATGCCGTTGCCGGTCGTCTGCCACGAACTGTCGGCATAGTCGGTCTTGGTTGCCTTGACCCGATAGTAGTAGGTCGTTCCGTAAGTGCGGCCGGTGATATTGGCGGGCGAAGCCGTAGCGCCGGGGACGGTCCGCAGATTGCTGGTAAAGCCGCTGTTGGTCGCCTCTTCAAGCACGTAGGCGACGCCGGGCGTACCCGAGGTCCCCCAGGTCACCTGATAGTTGCCGTCGCCATCGAGATCGGCCGTGGCAACCGCAATGCTCGACGGCGGCAAGCAGGTTCCCACGACCACATTGATCATTTCATTTCTGGAGACACAATTCCAGTTCCAGTCCTCGCAAAACTTCACATTCAGATAGTAACTGCCGGCAGGGAGCGTCTGCCCGTCATAGGCCACTGACGTGGCATCGGCAGCCGGCGTTGTGTTCGGTTCCCAGTAGAAGCCGTTGCTCCACCCCATGATATTGACATCGACAACCCACCCTGCCGGAAGCGGCGCACTGGCCGTCCAGGTGATGTTGGCTGGCATGGCGGTGATGTTGCCGGTCGGCGTGACGTTGCCGGGCAGGGGACTGTCGTAGACCGCCGTCGGATTGGCGTAGAGTGTCTCACCGGGAGTCCCGTCGGCATACTCGACCACAAAGCTGTACTGATCAGACAGTTGCGGGCGCGTATCATCCCATTGCCAATAGCACGCATCTCCATCATCCCAGGCCAGATCGACCCCCGTGGAATACCCGGAGAAAGCCGGGCCGTTCATGTAGATGTTGACCGGACGCTTGGAGCCCGATTCAACACAACCGGAGACACCGTAGAATTCGCTGACAAACTCATTTTGACTATGGCCATGCTCGATCTCCATGAAGGCAACCGCTTTCGGATTGGCAACCGTCAGGGTCTGCCCGGTGACATTCGTGCCGTTGACCGTAATCGGGATGGCGTTGGTCGTGTAATCACCGGCGCTGAACCGATTGTCCTTGTTCATGTCGACCAGGGCCCAGAGATGATAATAGCCGTTGGCGACGCCACCGACGCTGAATGCGGTGCCGTTCGCGAAGGAAGGGAGTGCATCCAGGAATACCTGCTCGCCGCCGACCCCTTCGACGATGAGAACGATGGGGGTATTGGCCGGGACGCTGATGGCGCCCGGCAGACTGATGGTGCCGGAAACGGTAACCCCGCCGGAAGGGGCGGCAACCGTTGCCTCTACAACATCCGAGATAACCGTCTGGGCGCCGATGACCGACGTGACCCGGAACTGGTAGGTGCCGGGGGTCATCGGGGAGATCAGATACATGCCATCTTCCATCCCGCCGCCCGCGGGAAAAGCTCCGGAGGTTCCCAGTATTGTCGAAAAATTATTGGTGCTCCACTCGACGATGTAGCTGTCAACCTCGAATTGGCCGTTGTCGTTTCTAGGTGGATCCCAGAAGAGCAGGACACCATTGTCGAAGACCAGAGGTCCCAGTTGGGTCGCGGCAGTCGGCGCCACGGTCCCTGCCGCGTTGAATAAAATATGCGGCGACCCGGTCGCCGCATCGCTAGTGATATTGATGACGCCGGACATCCCGACCGCTTCGGAACTGTTCGGAATGCCGTCGGCGTTCCGGTCCACGTATCCGACCACGAAGTAGCTGCCGTCGGGAACGCCCCGGATAGAGTAGGATGACACACCGTTAGCAATGCTGACCCCCCAATACCCGGGGCCGCCGTTGTTAAAGAAAACCCGCAAGAAAATCCGGCCGGTCTGCCCGGAGGAGTTGATGACATTGCCGGTGATCGTCGCCGCAAAAGCGGTCGTCGCCCAACATGCCAACAGCAGTGACCAGATCCCTACCTTGAGGAATTGTTTCATTCTTGCAACCCCTTTCTGTTATGTTGCAGCCATTGAATTATTGCCTTGTCAGTTGACTTTTTAGTGTTAATTTTTAATCACTTTGAGTTGTGCAAGTAATATGCCTAACATGCTGTTTTTTCGAAACTATTCTATAGAATTTCAACATTTGCACCCACTTCGAATATAACCCCGTAAAACGAAAGAAGATCACCGCGATATTCCGGTATCGCATTCCCCGTCATAAAGGGACTAGCCAGAGGGGACCTGCGCCCGGCGAAGATCCGGGAACACCGCGTTTTAACCGCCAGAACGCCAAATGGCCAACATGACGATGCTCCCTAACCCGCCACCAGCACCATCAGCAGCGGC
Source organism: Desulfuromonadales bacterium (assembly GCA_023701265.1). Classification (GTDB taxonomy): domain Bacteria; phylum Desulfobacterota; class Desulfuromonadia; order Desulfuromonadales; family BM103; genus VAUL01. The sequence goes on from JAMPXI010000034.1 coordinate 13,894, forward strand.
AGCAGAAACGTGGTCGCCAGGCCGTTGAGGCCGATGGCCAGACCGGCGGCCGTACCGGCCAGACGGTCGATCTCGAGCATGCGCGCCGTGCCGATGCCATGGGCGGCGGTACCGACCGCCAACCCGGCAGCCAGGTGGGTGCGAATGCCGATGAGCCGGCAGAACTCGGCGCCGCACACCGCCCCCAGGCAGCCGGTCATCACCACCACCGGAGCGGTCAAAGCCGGGATGCCGCCGATCCGCTCACTGATGCCGATGGCGATCGGCGCCGTCACCGACTTCGGTGCCACGGAGATGATCACGTCGCGGCTGCCGCCAAGGAGCCAGGCGATGCCGCAGGCCGAGACGATCGAAGCCAGCGAACCGGCGAGGATGCCGCAAAGGATCGCGGCCTTGCGCTGCCACAACTCCAGACGGCGCTGATAAAGCGGCACCGCCAGCGCCACCACCGCCGGGCCGAGCAGGAAGGTGATCAGGTCGCCACCGCGCGCGTAGTCCCGGTACGGGATGCCGGTGGCAAGCAGAAGCGCTATGATGGCGAGGATGGTCACCAGCACCGGGTTCAGCCAGACGCTGCCGGTGCGGCGGTAGAGCGCCTGGGCCAGCGCGAAGACGGCCAGCGTCAGGGCGATGCCGAACAGCGGCGTGGCGGTCAGTTCAGTCATCCTGGCCCTCCCCCCGCCCCTTCTCTTTCGCCAGCCCTTGTGTCACGTGCCCGGTCATGGCAATGACCACGAAGGTGCTCAGCACGGTCGCCGCCACGATCGGCAGCCATTCGCGGGCGAGCAGATCGAAGTAAAGCATCACGCCGACCCCGACCGGCACGAAGAGCAGCGCCATATGGGACAGCACCAGTTCAGACGCCTCCGTCACCCACTCCAGCCGAATCAGCCCCAGCATCAATGCGATCAGGAGCAAGGCCATGCCAACCACGTTGCCCGGCACCGGCCAGTCAAAACCGCGCACGGCCATCTCGCCAAACAGTTGGAAAGTGAGCAGGACCGCAAAGCCCCTGATCATCAGAAACAACCTGAAGTGATGCTTGCCAAGGTCCTAGATTTCCTCACGAAGACCATCGATAAGCGCCAAAACTTCGTCGCGGATCTCTTTCGAGGCCGGCCCCTGTTCCAGAGTCAGGAACTTCTGAAAACACTGCACCGCCTCCTGCACCAGTTCCTGATCGAGACAGATATTCCCCAGGGTCAACCAGGCGAAGCCGAAGCGCGGGTCGCGGCGGATTGCCTCGCGGCTGCAAGCCTCGGCGGCCTTGAGGTCGCCGTTGTCATAGAAAAATTCGGCCAGATTGAAATGCCCCTGGGGATCCTCGGGATCAAGTTCCAGCGCCTTTTCGAAACACTTGCGCGCTTCGTCGACCAGTTTTTGGGCCAAACAGGCGTCGCCGAGAGAGTACCAGGCGAAGACAGAATCCGGCTCGATGGCGAGGGCCTTGCGGTAGCATTGCTCGGCCTGTTCGATACGCTCCTGGTGGAAGTGCACCAGGCCGAGGCTGACCAGCGCATCGGCATCCTCGGGGTCGCGGTCGATAATCGCCTGGTAGGCGGCCTGGGCCCGCTCCGGTATACCCGCCTCGAAGCAGGCGTCCCCCAGGGCGCTGAGCACGTCGGGGTCATCGGGGAGCCGCCGACTGGCCTCCTCGAGCACCTTCAGCCCGTCGGGTAGCCGTCCGGCATCGACCAGCGCCTCGCCGTAGAGAGCCTGCAGTTCACCATGATCGAGATGCTTCACGGCCTGGGGCCGCAGCAGCTTGACCGCCTCGTTGGGATCACCGTTCTCCATGGCCTCGCGGGCCAGACCGAGCATCACTTCAAGATTGTGCATGATCACTCCTTTTCGCCCTGTTCCAGGGCCAGTGTTTCCAGAATATCCCAGATCCCCCAAGGGTCGGCCGGAACGACCTCGACCCGGACACCGAGACACCGCTCTACTTCGTCAATCGTCATATCGTCGAGCAGCATTTCCGTCCCCTCGCGCAGCAGCACATCGGGGAGCAGCAACGTTTCGCCAAGTGCACAACCGGCCAGTGCCTCGACAATGTCGTGCCCGGTGAGCAGCCCGGTAACGGTCACAGCCCCGCCGAAAAAACGGTTGGGCACAACAATGACCTCGAGCGGCACGCCGGTTTTTCGGCCAAGATCCCGGCAGAAGCTGCGCAACTCAGCTGCAGAGGAAACCCCGGTGACCACACTCATGGCGGCAAGCTCGAGCGGTTGTGCCTGGGCAAGCACCTCGGCGGCTTGGGCACGGAACCGCGCCACCAAGCCGACACCGTTCTCCAGTTGTGGCAACCCCTCGTAATCGGCCAGCGGCGGAAAGGCGATTCCGGCGGCAAGGTAGAGCTCATCGGCGGCGTAGACGAAGCGGGTCCCAAGGTGCTTCAGGCCTTCCTGCTGCCGCGCCTGCACCCACTCGACCAGCACACGCGCCTCGTCGTTCGTCACCGCGCGCAGTTGCGGCAGGCGCTGGCGGTAGCCGGTCAGGCCGACGGGAACGATGGCCAGGGAAGAGATGGCCGGGGCCAGTTCGAGAAGGTCGCGAAAAGTTCGTTCCAGCTGTTCGCCGTCATTGATCCCGGGACAGACGACCACCTGGGTATGGATAGTGATCCCGCCAGCAGTCAACCGTCGCAACAGGTCAAGAATCGCCGGCCCCCTGCGGCCGAGCAGGCGTTCCCGCAACTGTTCTTCGGTGGCATGCACCGAAACGTAAAGCGGCGAAAGCCGTTGATCGAGAATCCGCTGCAGCGCCGACTCGTCGATGTTGCTCAACGTTATATACGCACCGTAGAGATAGGAAAAACGGTAATCCTCGTCCTTGATGTAAAGCGACCGGCGCATCCCCGGCGGCAGTTGGTGGACGAAGCAGAAGAGGCAGTTATTGCCGCACTGGTCGGGTTCCGGATGGGGCAGCACGATGCCGAGCGGTTCGTCGGCATCCTTGTCGATCTCGACCTCCCACAGCTCACCGTCGGCCCGCTCGATTTCCAGCAGCAGTTCTTCCTCTTCCGCCAGCAACTGGTAGTCCAGCAGGTCGCGTACCGGCTCGCCGTTGAGCGCCATCAGCCGGTCACCCGGTTGAAGGCCAAGCTCTGCGGCGATGCTGCCGGGTTCGATGTCAAGGATGTCGAGCATCTGAAGTCTCAATGACAGCGCCAAGACTCAAAAAGGAGCACGAGGCTTTTTCTTGGATCTTGGCGCTTGGCACAACGATTTGTTTTGAAAAATGAAAGCCCCTCGCAGGACGGAAACCGCCGGCGAGGGGCTTTTGCACCGTCATGTGTTGTTCAGAACGGTCTCAGTCACGTCCGCCGTGCAGGCGGAAGTTGCCATCCGTCGAGGTAATCGAGGAGATGGCGTGTTTGTAGAGCAACAGGTCGCCGTTGGCATCCACCAGCACACAGAAGCTGTCAAACGATTTGACGTAACCTTGCAGCTTGTCGCCGGACATCATGAGGATCGTAACGTGGACCCGCTCCTTGCGTGCCTGGTTGAGATATTGGTCCTGGATGTTGAATGGGGATTTTGCCATGATACCGCTCCTTTAGGTCATGCCGCATGGAATTGAGCAATTAACGTTTGGATTTTATCAGAGTCTTTGACGGAATCAACCCAAATCATATCACGATCGGCGCGAAACCAGGTCAATTGCCGTTTGGCGTAGCGCCGGGTCGCCTGCTGCAGTTCGGCCAGCGCTTCCTCACGGGACACATTTCCTTCGATCAGGCGCATTGTTTCCCGGTAACCGATGGTCTGCAATGATTTCAGCCGCGGGTCATAACCGGCATGCAGCAGCGCCGCGGTTTCTTCGACCAGGCCGCCGTCCAGCATGGCCGCCGCGCGGGCATCGATGCGCCGGTAAAGCTCGGGACGCGGCGGAGACAAGGCTATTTTCAGGAGCCGGTAACGGCGTTCGCGGAAACCGTGGGCCTGTTGCCAGGACGAGAGTGGCCGCCCGGTCAGCTCGAACACCTCGAGGGCACGGACGATCCGCATCCGGTCGTTGGGATGCAGCAGCGCGGCGGCCGCCGGGTCGACGTCGGTCAGACGATGATGCAGTGCCAGGTTCCCCTCGGCCTCCGCCTCCGTTTCAAGGCGACGGCGCACCAACGGGTCGGCACCGGGAGCCTCGGCCAGGCCTTCGGTCAGCGCCCGGATATAGAGCCCGGTGCCACCGACCAGCAGCGGCAGGCGGCCGCGCGCCAGGATCCCGTTGATCGATTGCCCCGCCAACCCGGCAAACCGCGCTACATCGAAAGGTTCGTCCGGCCAGACGACATCGAGCAGGTGATGCGGAACCTGAGCGCGCTCTTCAGCGCTCGGCTTGGCCGTGCCAATATCCATCAACCGGTAGACCTGACGGGAATCGGCAGAGATCACTTCCAGGTCGAAATGTTCCGCCAGGGCGAGCGCGGCGGCCGTCTTGCCGGCGGCCGTTGGGCCGCACAGCACCACCAGTGGCGGCAGCTGCTGCGAATGGGCAGTCGAAATCTCAGCCACGGTGAAAGAAGCGTTCGATCTCGCCACGCCCCATGCGCCGAATCACTGGACGTCCATGAGGGCAGTGGCTGCCGTAATCGATGGCGGCCAGTTCACTCAACAGCGCCTCCATTTCCGGGCGGGCCAGAGGCTGATTGGCTCGAACCATGGAGTGGCAGGCCAGACGCATCAGCACCTGGTCGAGGGCTGCGTCAAGGCTGGACCCGCGACCGATTTGCGCCAGCTCCTCTGCCATGTCGAGGACCAACCGTTCGGCATCGGCACCGGCCAGCAGCTGCGGCATGGCGGTGAGCGTGAAGGATCGCCCGCCGAACGTTTCCAACTCGAAGCCGAGCCGCGCAAAATCACCGAGATGCTCGGCAACGACGGCGGCCTGGCGGTGGTCGCATTCGATCACGGCCGGAAAGAGCAGGCGTTGTTTTTCGATTCCGGTGGCCTGCAGTTGACGACGCAGCTTTTCGAAGCCGATACGCTCATGGGCAGCATGCTGGTCGATCAGCAACAGGTCGTCACCGGCCTGGCACACCAGATAGCTGTTGAGATACTGGCCGATGACCCGCCAGCCGTCTGGCATCCGTGGCGCCGTGACAGGAGCTTTGTCCCACCCCAGCGCCTCCCCTTTGCCGCCCGTGGACCAGGTCGGCGATTCGGGGGCCGGTGAACGGGTGCCGTAAGCTGCCAAGGCTTCTTGCACGCCAACCCGTGCGGTCTCGGCCGAACCAGCCGCTGCCGCGGCAGGCAAAACCAAAGACTCGGCAAAGCTGTGCGGAGAGACAACGGCCGTTGCCGTCTCGTCAAGAAGACGTGAGCGGATGGCGGTCATCACGAAATCATGGATCTTCTGCTGCTCCCGGAAGCGCACCTCGTGCTTGGTCGGATGAACGTTGACATCGACCATTTCCGGCGGCAGATCAAGAAACAGGACCGCCACCGGGTAGCGGCGTTTTTCGAGGAGCGTCCGGTAGGCTTCGAGAATGGCGTGCTGAACCACCCGGTCACGGACAAACCGGCCGTTGACATAAGCATAGAGGTGGCTGGAACTGGAACGGTTCAGCCGTGGCGCACTGATCAGACCGGTTATCATCTCGCCGTTGCCTGAATCGGCCTCGACCGCAAGCATATCGGCAGTCAGTGAACGGCCGAGCAACGCCGCGGCCCGTTCCTCAAGGCATTCGTGGCGATAGGCCTCCAGATGGGTGCGACCGTTGTTGATCAGACGCAGATGGATATCCGGACGCGCCATCGCCAAGCGTACGACGACATCGGCCAGGTGGCCGAATTCGGTTTCGTCGCTGCGCAGAAACTTGCGGCGGCCGGGGGTATTGAAGAACAGGTCACGCACCTCGACCACCGTCCCCGTCGGGATACCAACCGCCTCGGCCTGACGCACCGTGCCGCCTTCGGCATAGATCTGCCAACCAAGCTCCTGTTCAAGCGGCCGACTGGTCAGGCGCAGACGCGATACCGAGGCAATCGAAGGGAGGGCCTCGCCGCGGAAACCAAGGGTGTGCAGGGCAAACAGGTCGGCTGTGGAGCTGATCTTGCTGGTGGCATGACGTTCCAGGGCCAGAAAGAGGTCTTCCTTGGCCATGCCGCAACCGTTGTCAGTCACCCTGATCAGCCGCCGGCCGCCCTGTTCGACCTCGACCAGCAACTCGCTCGCCCCGGCGTCGATGGCGTTTTCCAGGAGTTCCTTGACCACGGACGCCGGGCGTTCGACAACCTCGCCGGCGGCAATCTGGTTGGCCAACTGTTCAGGAAGGATGCGGATTTTCGGATTCATAGCGCCATGCAGGGATAAAGGAAACGGCCGGTCAGGCCGGCCGTCGGAGTCGAGGGAAGGTTATTGGCGCCGCTCCAGTCGATCGAGCATGTTGTCAATATCCCCAAGTTCGTCGTGAGGCTGAATCTGCGGGGCTTCCGCCAAGGGGCGCTGCAGCAGGCCAAGGTCGCCGGCCACGCTGTGGACAATTCGGCCATTGACCTCGTTCTGCTTACGCAGGAACGCCTCGAACAGACAGTTGTCGCAGATGGTGTTGATCAGGCGCGGTACCCCGCCGGCGTAACGGTGAATCAACGGGATGGTTTCGGCTGTGAACAACATCCGCTTGGCGCCACCCACTTGCAGACGGTATTTGATATACGACGTCGTGGTTTCGACCGTCATCGATTTGAGATGATATTTGACCGCCACCCGCTGGGCCAATGGCTCGTCGAGGGCCAGGCAGTCCTCAACTTCGGGGAGACCGAAGAAGATGATGTTGAGCAGCTTTTTGCCGGGAATCTCGAGATTGAGCAGGCCGCGGAATTCCTCCATCAGCCCTCTGGTGTGCAGCATCTGCGCCTCATCGATCAGCACCACGGCGCGCCGCCCCTCATGATCGATCTCCAACAGCCGCGTATAGAGTTGACTGAGCAGCTTGAGACGGTCGCCCGCCGGATCCGGCACACGCAGCTGCAGGGCGATCCTGGTCAGAATCCACTCGGCGGTAATACTGGAATGCACTATAACCAGCAGAGATGATTCATAGCGTTCCTCTGGAAGGCTGTCGAGCATCCGGCGCGCCAGCGTGGTCTTGCCGGTTCCGACGCCACCGACCAGTACGGCCAACCCCTTGTTGGAATCGACCGCATACATCAGACGGATCAGCGCCTCGCTGTGCTGCGCGGTATTGAAGTAGAAGCGCGCATCCGGAGCATTGGAAAACGGCTCTCTATCCAAACCAAAATGTTCGATGTAGCTCATCGCCCGCCCTTTAGTAAAAACACATCACAGGAAGGAAATACGATTCCGGCCAGAGGGGCCGCCTTCACTGACTGCTTCAATTGCCTGATCGTCGATACCCAACTGCTGGCGCAGATTCCTCAGCTTGTCGGTGACGTCGCGATAGAACAGATCGCGATCCGCCACGACCTGAAAGCTTTCCAGAGCCTCCGGTGTGCGGCCGGTAATTTCATACAGTAACCCAAGCTCATAGCGCAGGGCAACCATTCCCGCTTCAGTGAGCCCCGACATGAAGAGACCTTCCTTGTAGGTCGATTCTGCCTTGGCGAAATCTCCCAACTCGGCCAGGCATTGGCCTTTCAGGGTCAGGCAGTCAAGTTGACGGGTCGGGTCGCGCAAGGCCTTGCCGAATTCGGCAATGGCGTCGTCGAGCAACCCCATTTCCTTGTAGGCGATGCCGAGATCGAAGTGCGACTGGGCGTCCTCATCGTCTTCGGTGGATTCCTCCAGGGAAAATTCATCAACTGCGCCGCCGGTCGCCTCATCGAGGAAATCCGTGGCACCGAGCAGCTCGCCGTCCTTGATATCGGCCATCAGGTCGAAGACCGAGCCCTGCTCGTCGGTCTCCGCGGCAGCCTGCCGCTGGGCTGCTATTTCAGCCAGCTTTGCGGTGAGGTCGGACAGGTCGCCATATTCACGCTGAAGCCCGAGTACCACCCGTTCAGCATCGTCGAACAGACCCTGGCGGAGATAAAACTCGGCCTCCTCGAGATCGCCATACAGCTGTTGCGGTGGAAGCGAATCCGCCTCGACCGCAACGACGTCGGCGGCATCGGCAGCTTCTACAAACTCGGCGAGTTCCTCAAGCGATTCGATCTCTTCCAGCTCTTCCAGCTCTTCGGGTTCAACGAGCGCCGCGGGTACTTCGAAGTCTTCAACCTCAATGAAATCCCCTTCCAGTCCTTCAAGCTCTTCGATCTCTTCGAGTTCCTCGATTTCTTCTATCTCTTCCGGCTCCTCGTAAATTTCCGGGGCCTCGATCTCGACAAGACCGGCGGGTACCATCACCTCTTCCGCAACGGGCTCTACTTCTTCCGCAGCGGGCGCTACCTCTTCCGCAACAGGCTCTACCTCTTCTGCAACAGGCTCTACCTCTTCCGCAACAGGCTCTACCTCTTCCGCAACAGGCTCTACCTCTTCCGCAACAGGCTCTACCTCTTCCGCAACAGGCTCTACCTCTTCCGCAACAGGCTCTACCTCTTCCGCAACAGGCTC
>JAMPXI010000159.1 GCA_023701265.1 Desulfuromonadales bacterium
CCCTCCCCCTGCTTGTAGCTGGCATCGTGCTCTTCGTCGACGATGATCAGGCCGAGCCGGGCGAGGGGTGCAAAGACGGCCGAACGCACGCCGATGACTACGTCGATGTCGCCGCGCGCCGCGGCACGCCAGGCATCGTAGCGCTCGCCTTCGCCCAGACCGGAATGCAGTACCGCAAGACGGACCGGCCGGTCGTGGAACCAGCCACGGAAGCGGGCCACCAGTTGCGGAGTCAGGCCAATTTCCGGGACCAGCACCAGAGCCTGCCGACCACGCGCCAGTACTGCAGCGATGGCCCGCAAATAGACCTCGGTCTTGCCGCTACCGGTCACACCGTGCAACAGGAACGGGGCAAAGCCCCCATTGGCAACCGCATGGCCAATCTTTTCCAGCGCCTGTTCCTGGGCGGCGTCGAGTTGAACTTCGGCAGATGGGCTCACCGGCGCGGCGACCAGCGGGTCACGGCTGCGTTCGACCTCCTCGACCGTCAGAAACCCTTGCGTGACCAATCGCTGCAGGGCCGCATGCGGCGCGGCGAAGCTGGTGCGCAGTTCCCCCAGCGGAGCACGACCGGCAGCCCTGATGAACGCAAGCAGGGCCCGCTGCAACGATCCCGAAGGTTCCCCGGTCATCGCCCCGGGGCGATAACAGCGTTCGCGGAGCACGACCGGCTGGTTGCCACGGCCGGAAAGTCCGGCCGGCAAGGCAGTGCGTACCGCTTCCCCCAGCGGATAGGCGTAGTAGCGTGCCGCCCGTTCATAAAACGGCGCAAGGGCGGGATCGAACAACGGCTGCTCATCGAGCAGCTCCGACAACGCTTTGAGCCCTTGCGCATCCTCGGTTGCCACGGCAAAGACATAGCCGACCGCCGTGCGTCGCCCCAACGGCACGCGGACCCGGTGGCCAACCCGCAGCACGGCACGCAATTCCTCCGGAATCCGGTAGCTGAGCAATTTGTCGAGCGGCGCGGCGATCGCGATTTTGGCGACAGTGGGGGAGGACATGATATTGGTAGAGGCTCTGGGTGGGACGAAGTTTGCTTATCAACGGCATCAATAACAGGGATGAAGGGGATACAGGGGATGTAAATCAAAACCAATGCTTTATTGGTTTCATCCTGTTCATCCCCTTTATCCCTGTTAAGAAAAGAGTTTCGTTTTTCCGCCGCTGTCAGGCCGTGACCGCCGCGGCCGCCTCCTCGCCGAATTTCCGGCAGGCAGCAAGATCTTCTTCCGTCGGTTTGAAACGCAGGGTCAGGCTCGGCGCCGCCAGCTTGAAGCGCAGCCCCTTGAGGCGTTCCTCGACCAGCTTGACCGCCTCGCCGCTCCAGCCGAAGGAACCGAAGGCCGCGGCAACCTTGGCCTTGGGCGTCACCAGGGAGAACAGCGACAGCGCGTGCCACACCGGCGGCGGGGCGTCGCGGTTGATCGTGGCGGTACCGACCAGCACCAGGTCAGCCAACTCCAGTTCATCGCGCAGGTCGCTGTCGCGCAACTCGCACAGGCGCATCTCGAGCACCTCGAAACCGCGACTTTCGACGCCTTCGCGAACGGCCGCCGCCATCAACCGGGTATTCCCGTGGGAGGAGAGGGTCAGCATCAGGGCACGGGGTTTGGCACTGGCCGGCGGTTGCGCCGCCAGGCGCCGATAGGCATCGACCACCGCCTGCGGATTGCGCCTGAGAAGCGGTCCGTGGGAGGGGCAGATCATCGCCATCGGCAAATTCTCAACCTTGGCCACCGCCTCGCGCACCTTGTCCTTGAAGGGGCGCATGATGCAGTCGAAGTAGAAGAGGAAGTCCTGGGAGAAGTCGGGAATTTCGTCATCGAACAGCTTCTGCGCGCAGTAATGGGCGCCGAAGGCATCGCACGAAAAGAGCACGGCATCCTCGACCAGATAGGTAAACATGGTGTCCGGCCAATGCAGGTAGGGAGCCAGGAGGAAACGCAGCGTGCGCCCGCCGAGGTCGATTTCCTGCCCGTCGCTCACCACCTGGGCATTGAACGGACCGTTGAGCAACTGCGACAGAAAATTTTGCGCCGGTTTGGTGCAGTAAACCGGCAAATCGGGGCGGCGGGCCAGCAGGTGGCGCAGCGCCCCGGAGTGGTCCGGCTCGGTATGGTTGACCACCACCAGGTCGATCTTGTCGAGGCCGCCGGCCGCCTCGAGTTTGCCGAAGAGCTCTTCGGTAAACGGTTCCTTGACCGTGTCGATCAAGGCTGTCTTGTCACGCCCGCGCACCAGATAGGCATTGTAGGTGGTGCCGTTATGGGTCGGAAACAGTTCGTCGAAAATCTGCAAGTCCCGATGACGGACACCAACCCAGTCGACGCCGGGGATGATCTCTTGTCTCTGTTCCATGTGCTTTGTCCTTTCCCTCCGGTCCGCTCTCTTCGTATAATCGACCGGCCAATGATGATCTCGGCTAAAATAATATACCCGGGCCCCGCCGGGCAACCGTTCACCGACGAATCTCCGGATATCCCGCCATGTCAATGTCTAATCGCCGCCGCACCCTGAGTCGCCGCCGCTTCCTGGCGCTGGGCGCCGCCGGGCTGACCGCCGCCGGGCTGGCCGACGTCCTGTGGATCGAGCCGCGCGGCGCACGGATCGAGGAGTTGGCGCAGACGACCGGCCAATCCGGTCGACCGGTGCGCCTGGTGCAGATCAGCGATCTGCATCTCGAAAAGTTCAACGGCTATTTCCGCAAGATCGCCGGGCTGGTCGCCGGCTTGACCCCGGATCTCATCGTGGTGACCGGTGACTGCCTCGAGGAAGAACGCAACATCCGCGCTGTGCTTGACTTCCTGCGGCAACTGAAGGCGCCGCACGGCGTCTATGCGGTGCAGGGAAACTGGGAATACTGGTCGCGGCTGGAGGGGGAGAACCTGCGCCGCCACTTTCACGGCGTCGGGGTGCGGCTGCTGATCAACGAGCGGGCCGACCTGGAAATCGGTGGGCAGAAGCTGTCGCTCCTTGGCCTCGACTATCCCTCCTCGAGCGACCAGCTGCGCGGCCTGCAGGAGCAGGCCGACCCGGCCCGCTTCAACCTGCTGCTTTCCCATGTTCCAGCCTTTGGCCACGAAAACCTCGGCCGGCACATCGGCCTGATCCTCAGCGGCCACACCCATGGCGGCCAGGTGCGTCTGCCGCTCCTGCCACCGCTCTACCTGCCGCGATTCTCGGGACGCTTCGTTTCCGGACTTTACCGGGTCGGGCCGTACAATACTCCGCTTTATGTCAACCGCGGCATCGGCACCAGCGTGCTGCCGGTACGTCTCGCCTGCCGACCCGAGATCACAGTGATCACTCTTAACGGCGTGAGGGGTGAGGGGTAAGGAGTTAGGCGTAAGATGCCATCGTCTAAAGCACTTGGGAAAGTTGTTCTCCTCACTCCTCACTCCTCACTCCTCACTCCTCACTCCTCACAAAATCCCCCGCAGCTTATTCAACTCCGCCATCAGGCGGCTGAAACCGGCCCCGTCCAGGCTTTGAGCCCCGTCGCACAGGGCTTTTTCCGGGTCGGGGTGCACCTCGACCATGATGCCGTGGGCGCCGACCACCAGCGCCGCCTTGGCCATCGGCACCACCAGGCTGCGTTTGCCGGTGGCATGACTCGGATCGACGATGATCGGCAGATGGCTCATGCCGCGGATCAGTGGCACCACCGCCAGATCCAGGGTGTTGCGGGTGGCGCGCTCGAAGGTGCGGATCCCCCGTTCACACAGAATGACCCGTTCGTTCCCCTCGGCCAGGATATATTCGGCGGCAGAGAGGAACTCCTCGATGGTCGCGCTCATGCCGCGCTTGAGCAGCACCGGGTAGCCAAGCTTGCCGACTTCCTTGAGCAGATCGAAGTTTTGCATGTTGCGGGCACCGATCTGCAGGACGTCGGCATAGCGACAGACCGTTTCCAACTGCTCGATGCGCATCACTTCGGTGATCACCGGCAGACCCGCCGCATCACCGGCCTGGCGCAGGTATTTCAGCCCCTCGTAGCCGAGCCCCTGAAAGCTGTGCGGCCCGGTGCGCGGTTTGAATGCCCCGCCGCGCAACATGTGGGCACCGGCCGCCTTGACCAGGTGGGCGGCAGCCAGCATCTGGGTCTCGCTCTCCACCGAACAGGGACCGGCGATGATCACCGGCGGCTGGCCGTCGCCGAAGCGTACCCCGCCAGCCTCCACCACCGATGATTCCGGATGGAAGTCGCGCGATACCAGCTTGTATGGTTTGCTGACATGGATGACTTCACGCACGCCGGGGAGGTCGCGAATGGTACTGTCATCGACATATCCTTCATTGCCGAGCACACCGATGGCGGTTCGCTCACTCCCCGGGATCGGCTGGGCAAGCAGCTTCATCGCCTTGACGGCGGCAACTACGGCTTCGACCTGGGCATCGGTTGCCGCATGATCCATGACGATCAACATGACTGTGGCTCCTTCCTGGATTCAGCCATGACGGGCGCTGCCCTGCCGGCCGAATGTGTAAGAGTAGCGGGGGCGCGCCACGAATTCAAGCTCCTTCCAACGGAAATACTTGGCCTTCAATAGGGCCTTCAATAGGGGACGTTGTTTGTTAGTTGAGTAACGCCAGCAGCGCTGGATCGCTCTTCAGCAATTGCTCCCCGCGCCCGGCGGCAATACTCACGCCTGATCGACTCAGCCCCAGATGTCGCCCGACCTCG
>JAMPXI010000035.1 GCA_023701265.1 Desulfuromonadales bacterium
GACCATCATGGCCCGGGACTGGGCCCCAGAGTCAAGTTGGCCAACCCAGAATTGTAGGTCGTTTGCGGCGGGCGGCCGATTCAGGAAGTCAAAATAAACTTGTTTCACGAATGCTGCGTTATCAATTAACGGATTCCCCATCGGGCTGATCGTGAATGGCGCATCCGAAATCTTACTAGAGTAAATGGTCCCGTCCGAGTTAAGCGCATCAATCTTGATGAAACACTGCATTTTGGCGACAGTCACGTCCACAACCTGCCAAACATAGGAGTTGACGTTGGCGTCTGTCGTTGTCGTGATGGCGGTCCAAGTCGCCTTGTTGTCCAGTGAGTAGCTGATCCGATATTTTTCGGCAAACACCGCCGGGCCCCATAAAACTTCCCTTGCTTCTCCTGAAGAAAAGGCCTCCCCTCCGTTTGGAGAAAGAATTGTGGGTGGCCCAACTTCAACCTTGGCAAGTAGCTTGCTGTTAAAATAGATATAGTCAATGGTTACCGAGCCATCAGTGAGATTTTCGGTCAGAAGGTTGCCGGAAAGGTCATAGTGGTAAAGGGTTGTTTTGCCGTCAGATGCTTTAGTGACCCGCATGCCATCACCATCATAGGTATAAATCCCGAAGGTATAGGGTGGGGAGGTAATCTTCTCGAGATTGTTAAACGTGTCAAAGGTATATATATAGCCTGTACCTTCGTACGTTGCTGAACTGACTTGGCCGATACTGTTATAGTAATATTCGCTTATTTCAGCTCCTGCCGAGTAATCGAGGCGTTGCGTCGTTGCGTTGATTATATAGTTAGTTGCTTGCCCGCCAAGATTCTTCGATAAGCGGTTGCCGTAGCGGTCATAGCCAAACGTCCCACTTCCCCATGCTCCATTGGCATTCGTCAGGCGATTTATTTCATCATAGTTGAATCCTTGAGATTTAGCGTTATCAAGATTGTTAGTAATCGTGCTCACATTGCCGGTATCATAATAAGCATAGGTTAAATTGACCGCGCCTCCTGCTATAACATTCATCGGGAAAAAACGATTTGTATATGTGTGGTTGGGCAGCAAGTCGTTTCCGAGGGTGTAACTGACTGTCTGCCCGGCAATGTTGTAGCTGGCTGCCGACACATAGGCTTGAGGATCGGCCGGGTCCGTTACATCATTGACACTGGTGACTTGGTTGTTGGCATTGTAAACGTATTGAATTATTCCGCCGCTTGGATATGTAACAAATTCCAGATTGTCATTGGCATCGTAGGCGAACGACATCGCGAATGTACCAGCGATTCCTGTGAGTTGCTCGACTTTGCTTGTCAAGCGATTAGCTGCGTCGTATGTGAAGGTCAGGTTGGCTCCGGGGGCATTGAGGGCGATCCGGTTGTCGGCGCTATCGAAGGTGTAGTCGATAGTCTTGCCCGCCTTGCTGATATAGTCGATGCGATTGATGGCATCGTACACGTAAGTCGTTGTTCCCAACCCATCGGTGACGCTGGTCAGATTGCCGACAAGATCCCGACCATAGGTGATGGTGCTCATCTCTGGGTTGATTTCCGAAGTTAGAAAAAATTTGAGGGGGTCGTAGTTGAAGGTGCGGATCAGAGCCCCAGCCGTGATCCTAGTCAGACCACCAAGGATATTGTAGTCGTAGCTAGTAACATTGTTTTTGGCGTCCTGGATGGAAACCAGAAACTTTTCGTTCGGGTTGCCGAAGGATTGGTAGGTCAGCACCGTCGGACGCAACAGTTCATCGGTGACCGTAACCATATTGCCAGCATAGCTTTGCTGGACAGCTTTATTGTCGAGGTGCAGAAACTGGATCGGACGCTGTAATTCGTCGAAGGAAGCCTTGTCGCCGATGTTTGACAACACATAATCTTTAATGCCATTGGCCTTGTAGACAACAGACGTTACGACTCCCTTGCAGTCCGTAATACCACGGTCCCGCCCAAAACCATCGAACCATTGCTTAGTCCAGAATAATCCCCTCTGTTCCTGCCGATACGAACTGTCGGACGGATAGGAAATATTGATCACGTTACCGATGGGCGGAGTGATTTTTGTCAGGCGCAATAGACCATCATACAAATAGTAGGTGGTATAGTTGCGCCCATTTGTTTCGCTAGCGATGGTGCCGTTCGGATTGATCACACTGTTTATGGAATAAATCTGATTGATTATCTTGGAAATCCGACCGTAGCTCCACTCATAACTAGTAATCACTCCGTTGGCGTCTTTGACCGTCTTCAAGTCGCCATTCTGAATGCCGCCTGTCGTATAGTAAGTGTAATCCGTGATGACACCGTTCAGCGTTTGCTTTTGAAGCGTCCCATCGTTGTTGTAGAGATAGCTTTCAGAGGCTGTCCCTGCAAAACTTCCCGTCGTACTCTTGGCAGAAGGCTTCCCAAGCACAATATTTTTGGTCGTATTGTTCCAGTAAGTCAGGGCAGTGTTTCGGACCTTCCCGCCATCACCAGTCTCGCTAACGGATGTGGGATTGCCATAGGCGTCAAGTGTGTTGTAGGTTGTGACATAGGAACTGGTGCCGCGAGAGATGGCTTTTTTCTTTTTGAAAGGAATCCAGACATTATTGTAGTCCGCAATTCGCAAATGGAACGTATTATCCCAGTCGGCACTTTGGTAAGTATCTCCAGAGATTTTGGTTCCTTGAAGCCATTCGTATTGGGTCGTTTCAATCAGCGTCGCCCCGGAATAGATTTCTTGTGAAATCGGCAGGCCGACCTTCCACACGCTGCCATCTCCGCAGTTGTCCCAGCCGTAATATTTATAAATCTCACTGCGTCCGTTTGGCTCTGCAACGGTTGTCTTGTTAGGCCTTGCTCCCTGTCCCGTCCCGTTACCCCACGCACTTTCGTATGAGTACGTCCAAACCCCGCCAGATACATCGCGCCCTGAAGTTGTCCGGGTACCGATAACCCGGAATTGGACATCGGTGACACCGACATCGAAATATTGAACCTTATATGCATAATCGATCGTTCCGCCAGTGGGATAGGTGATCCGCTTTAAGCCCAAATGGTTATTGGAGACACTTCCTGGGTTGCTGCCGCCGGGAATATATTCGTAAGAATATTCCCAAGGATTGCCGGCAGAAGGCTGGACATTCGTTAGGAGCTTATAAGGACGAAGAATGGGTGTACCCAGATTGACATAGGCATAATTGATCACACGGCTATCGACGGAAATAGAATTTAATTGGTAGGAAGGTGCATTGTCACTGTAGATGAATTGTATATTTCTACCGAGACTATCTACAATAGATTCAATAAGATAAAAAGGTGAGTAATTTGAATTATATGTTTGTCGATAGTATACATTGATTGCTGCGGTATGCGACGGATTTTCAATTTTTACAAGCTGCGCTATAGATGTAAATCCATCCGACGTATATGATCCTTTAAATTCGAAGGTGTAAACAATTCCATCTGGCATGATAACTTCATATTGCTGCGGTGACGTCACTTGTCTTTGCAGATTCAAGATCGCAAGCCCGCGAGAGATTTTTTTATAGCCATAATCCGGATCACCATAATTGATATTATAAAAGACATGCTGTGAACCGTCCGGCAAAACCATTATTGGATTGGTGCTGTTTGGCGCAAGCAGCATCCCCATATGCATATTCCAGCCAATTCCCAACGGACTCTTGAATTTATCGGCAACAACCGACGATAACGAGGTCACCTTTCCCCAGATAGCACTATCGTAATAGCGCATGATCTTGAGGGAAAGACCTCCCTTTTGCGGCAGATCGAAATCCGTTTGGACGATTTTTAGGTTGCCAGAAAATGGATCAACCTCCTCGAAGATGCCATTGTTCTCCGGGCCATCAGCAAGAGTGCTGCCATTGGTGTAGAATGGGTCACGATCTGGCTCGGCCGCCCATGAGGCGCCTGCCAGCATGGAAAGAACAAGCGTCAAACAGATTAAGATCTTTGATGGCTTCATGTTGATTCCCCCTGTGATAACTGCCAACACGATATTTAAATAATCGATGGAGATGCGAATTGATTGTCGATCAAGGCAATCAATGGATTGCGTTACGGATAGATTCCAGGAAGGATGTACCGACCCTCAAATAACAGAAATTCATGGCATTCCCCCTACAGTTGTCTTCCCAATAATTTCAAAACACAAAAGACAGACGCAGTACTGCAATTTCTTGGGCAAACTTGCTTCTGGGGACGATTCGGCACTAATGCAGAACCGATGCGCAAACTTTTATAGCCCCATCTTCTCAAACTTTAGTTTACCTATCCCCCCCCCCATTAACATTTGTCAATAATTGATTTCTGCGCTATCCGGTTGTTATCTTACAATTTTCTCACGTCATGGATTGGCAGGTTTTAAACTGTACGGATGGTCAGGCAGACAATACTGTTTTGAAAGTTGCGTTACAAAAATTTCGAGCTCTGGATTTCAGGTCAATGATGATTTCTCCGGTCTCACATTCCCTGGTGGTCAAGACAGTAGAAAGGCCAAGGGGCTTGAAGTTATCTCCATAACTTATCTATATTGTTGAGCATTTATTCTTTGGCTTGTTTTAAAAAAACAGAGGGCCCGGCAGCAATGCCGGGCCTTTCTTTTTTACAAAGACCGATAGGTAATCACATTATCCAGCAATATCAGTCTGACAGCCTGAGTTTAGCCAGGCACTTGCCAACTGAAATCCGCTTTTGACCGACTTCAAAAGGGCTGTTAAGAGAAGAGTTCAACCACGCCGCCAGGCATGGAACTTCTCCACCCACGCCAACAACTGCTGCGGGGCATGCTCGCGCTTCCACACCCCGGCCGCCATTTTGTTGGCCTCGGCCAGGGTCGGGTAGACGTGAATGGTGCCGAGGATCTTGTTGAGGCCGATGCCGTGCTTCATCGCCAGCACGTACTCGGCGAGCAGGTCACCGGCATGGGGGCCGACGATGGTCACCCCGAGAATCCGGTCCTTGCCGGGGACGGTCAGGATCTTCACCCAACCGTGGGCCTCGCCATCGGCAATCGCCCGATCCAGTTCATCCAGCGGGTAACGGGTCACTTCGAAGGGCACCTGCTGCTGGCGGGCCTCGTCCTCGGACAGGCCGACACGGGCCACCTCCGGGTCGGTGAAGGTGCACCACGGAATCACCCGGTAGTCGACCGCAAACGACTTGAAGGGGCTGAACAGGGCGTTGACCGCCGCATACCAGGCCTGGTGACCGGCGGTGTGGGTAAACTGGTAAGGACCGGCAACGTCGCCGGCACAGAGGATGTTCGGGATGTTGGTGCGCAGGAACGCGTCGGCCTCGACTGTGCCGCGCTCGCTGACGCGCACGCCAAGTTCCTCCAGCCCGAACCCCTTCACATGCGGCTTGCGACCGACGGCGACGATAATCTGGTCAAAGGGGATGCGCACCTGCGCCCCCTGGTGCTCACAGCGCAGAATTTTTTCGCCGTTCTCGATCACCACCTGTTTGGCGGCATGGTCCGTCAGCACCCGCACCCCTTCCGCTTCGAAGCGTTCGCGGATCAACGTCGACACCTCGGGATCCTCGCGGAGCATGATGCGCGGCGCCATCTCCACCTGGGTGACCTGGCAGCCGAGGCGGGCGAAGGCCTGGGTCAGTTCCGAGCCGATCGGTCCGCCGCCGAGAACCACCAGGCGCCCGGGTTTCTCGCGCAGCTCCCACAGGGTGTCCGAGGTCAGGTAGCCGGCTTCCACAAGACCCGGAATCGGCGGCACGAAGGGGGAGGCACCGGTGGCGATGATGATGCTGCGGGTGGTGAGCACGCGGCCGCCCACCTCGACCGTATAGGGGGAAGTGATGCTGGCCTCGCCGGTGAGACACTCGACGCCGAGGCCGGTGTAGCGCTCGATCGAATCGTGCGGTTCAACCTTGTGGATGATCTGCTGGACCCGTTCCATCACGGCGGCGAAATCGTACTCGGCCTCGGCTTTGTTCAAGCCAAACTCGGCGGCGCGGCGCCCGTAGGCCAGCATCTTCGCCGAGCGGATCAACGCCTTGCTCGGCACGCAGCCGGTGTTGAGGCAGTCCCCGCCCATCTTGTGCTTTTCGATCAGCGCGACCTTGGCCTTGACGGCGGCGGCGATGTAGCTGGAGACCAGCCCGGCCGAGCCGGCGCCGATCACCACCAGGTTGTAGTCGAAGCGCTTCGGCTTGGGAAATCGGCTCATGGTCTGACGCTCCTTGACGATAGCCAGGATCTTCTTGGCGACCAGGGGGAAGAGGCCGAGCAGGGCGAAGGAAAGAATCAGGGCCGTGTAACGCCCGTTCGGAATTCTCTTCATCCTGACGCCTCCGGTCAGTCTGTTTTACCACAGTTGGTGTCCACTTTTTACAGCCTAACTCATCATCACTCCGTGGATAAACTCTGGTCGCGAATTTCAGGGCTCGAGATAAATCATCATTCATCTGCCCTCTGGTGCCGGTCGCATTTAGTGATAGAGTTTATGTTGCGTCAAAATTTCAACAGCGACCTTGGCCCGGGCATATCAAAATCACCCCCGTAACTATCTGTGTGCTTGTTTCGCACATGGCAACAATCAATGGTTTCAGGGTGATGTTGATACCGGGCGGCGGAGGCCGGCCAAGATGCACATGTCAACAACGACTGAAAAGACCGATAAGCAGGCCGGCAGAGAAGCAAGGCTGGCAGTCGAAGACATAAATTTCCGCCAGCTTGCCGAGACGATCCCCCACCTTGTCTGGTCGGCGCGCGCCGATGGCGTGTCCGATTACTACAATTCCAGTTTCCTGAAATTTCTTGGCAAAACGCTTGAAGAGATGCACGGATGGACCTGGGCGGAGACGCTGCATCCCGATGACCGGCAGCGCTCTATCGATAACTGGACCGCGGCCTTCACCTCAGGATCGGATTACTGCGAAGAATATCGGATACGCCGGGCCGCGGACGGCCGCTATGTCTGGCACGAAGGCCGCGCCAAACCTCTGCGTGACACGGCCGGCAAGATTGTCCGCTGGTTCGGCACCTGCACGGAGATCAAGGAACGCAAGCGGGCAGAAGCGAAGCAAGAGCTGCTGGTGGAGGCAATCAGTCATCTCCTCACCAGCCAGGAACCTCAACATGCGATTGAAACGCTTTGTCATAAAGTCATGGCGTTTCTCGATTGCCAGTTTTTTTTCAACTTCCTCGTGGACGAAGAACGGGGGAGGCTCTGCCTCAATGCCTGCGCCGGAATTTCCAAAGAGGAGGAGCGAAAGATCCATTGGCTCGACTACGGGGTGGCGGTCTGTGGATGCGCGGCCCGTGATGTCTGCCGGATTGTGGCCGAGGATATTCAATCGACTCCCGATCCACGGACCGAGCTGGTGAAGTCGTATGGGGTCAGGGCTTATGCCTGCCATCCCATGGTGGCACAGGGCCGGGTTCTCGGGACGCTCTCCTTTGGGACCAGCACACGAGATCATTTTTCCGCAGACGATCTGGAGTTGATGAAGACGGTGGCCGGCCATGTCGCCATCGCTCTGGAGCGTAAACGGATCGAACTGCTCCTGCGTGACAGTGAAGAGTTGTACCGTGCGATCGGCGAATCGATCGACTATGGCGTGTGGGTGTGCGATCCGGAAGGGCGAAACACCTACGCAAGTCCGAGTTTTCTCAAACTCGTCGGCCTCACCCAGGAGCAGTGCTCGAATTTCGGATGGGGCGACGTGCTGCACCCCGACGATGCCGAAGACACCGTTGCGGCATGGAAGGAGTGCACCCGCACCGGCAGTTTATGGAATTTCGAGCATCGGTATCGTGGGGTGGATGGTGAATGGCACCCGATTCTGGCTCGTGGCGTACCGGTAAGAGACGACCACGGGAACATCAGGTTCTGGGCCGGAATAAATCTCGACATCGCTGAATTCAAGAAGGTCGAGGAGGCGTTGGCGGAAGCCAAGCTGGCCGCCGAGAAGGCCAGCCAGGCCAAGAGCGATTTCCTGGCCAACATGAGCCACGATATCCGCACGCCCATGACGGTCTTCCTCATGGCCCTTGAGCAATTGCAGCAGATCGAGCTCGAACCCGTCGCCCGCAAACTTTTGGAACTGGCCGACAAATCGGCCAAGGCCCTGCGCGAGTTGGTCGATGACGTCCTCGACATTTCCCAGATCGAAGCCTGCCGTGTGAAGTTGAGCGAAGAGGCTTTCACGCTTCGGTTCTGCGTGCGTGATTTGGTCGAGATGTTCAGCCTGGCGGCGCAGGAAAAACGTCTGAGCCTGACCGAAAGCATTGCGCCCGAGGTTCCCCCGGTCATCGTTGCCGATCAGTGCCGACTCAGGCAGGTCCTGATCAATCTGCTAGGCAATGCCCTCAAATTTACCAATCAGGGAGGGGTCGAGATATCCGTCAGTTCGACGGGCGAGGCGCTCACCTTTGCCATCGCCGACACCGGCATCGGCATCCCGGAAGACAAACAGCATCTGCTCTTCCAGAGCTTCAGCCAGGTGGACAACTCGTTCCATCGCCAGCATGGCGGCAGCGGCCTGGGCCTGGCCATCTGCAAAGGGCTCGTCGAACTCATGGGGGGCACCATCAGCATGCGCAACCGGGAGGGCGGCGGCAGCATTTTCACCTTCACGCTCCCCCTGAAGACCGTGGCAGCGAAGACCTCCCCGAATGGTACTCACACTGCTGACCTGGGGAGTTTATCGGCACGGCCAGTGCGCATCCTGCTTGCTGAAGATGAGTCGATGGTCCGCGATATCGTTTCACTTGCCCTGACTCATCACGGCTGGAACGTTGAAACCGCGGTCAATGGCCGCGAGGCGATCGCGAAGTGGCGGAGTGAACCCTTCGACGTTATCCTGATGGATCTGCAAATGCCGGAAATCAATGGCCTGGAGGCAGCCCGTACCATCCGCGCCGGTGAAGCCGGGCCAGGCAGGGGCATTGCCATCATCGGCTTTACCGCGCATACCTCGGAACGCATCATCGAAGACTGCATCGCTGCCGGAATGAACTACGTCCTGAGCAAGCCTTTGCACTTTGATGATCTCTCTGAAGTCATCAATCAATGCCTGGCTGATAAATCGTCTTAGCAGTCATAGATTTCACTACTTTTCCAGGGACTAACAGGACATCAACCGCAATCGACATTCACGGCAAGAAGCAAGCTTTGCTCGCAAGAAAGGCCCGGCATCGCTGCCGGGCCTTCTGCGTTTAGCCCCTGCTCCCGCCCCCCGAAGCCACTCGCTCAGCGCATTGGTCGAACCATTGAGGGGACGACGTTGCCCTGTGAATGTCCCGGGGAGCGCGTCTTGCTCAAGGCACCGTGCCGGTAGGGGCCGCTGCCCCCGCCACCTTAGGTTTCAATCCTTCCAGGACCTCGATCTGCCGCTTCACATAATCCTTGTATTCACGCGCGTCGGTATGATGCAGTTCGTGATACATCGCCGTATTCTTCGCTTCCAGCAGTTCCAGCAACAGCACTCTTTCCTGCTCCGTAATATCGAGTCTCATACATAGCCTCCGCATCCTCGGGGTTAAATTCTGCCGCTACGGATCGCCTCAATCAGACCTCGATGTTCAGACCCGATGATCTCTTATGATCAGTATACCATGAGCATCGCCAATGAGCAGGAAGCAGCCACCGACCGCGCTCAGATGAATTGCTTCCGAGTTATCGTGCATGGATTGGCAGGACGGACACCGGAGGGTGCCGTGGCAGTGAACCGTGCGAGGACGTCCGGCAAAAGCAACATTTGGACGACGCACGCACGCAAACCCAGTCAGTCTTGGTATAATGCTTCCAGCAAACAAATCCCTGCATGACGGGAGGTTCCCATGCTGGTCACCATCGAGTACTGTAATCAGTGAGGCTATCGCGAACGAGCCGCCAGTCTGGCGGCCAGGATCCGGGAGTCATCCCCCGCGGAGGTTAAACTCATCGAATCGAGCGGCGGGGTTTTTGAGGTCGAGGTGAACGGAGTCTTGGTTTACTCGAAAAAACAGACGGGCGTATTTCCTGATGAGGCAACGCTCGTGGAGAAGGTCAGCGGCCGCTGATCCGACTTATGGTTGTTCCGTATTCGGCGAAAGTCCCTGCGTTCCCCCTGCGAATCTTCTACGACGGGGCCTGTCCGGTCTGCTCGAGGGAGATTGAGCATTACCGCAGCCAGGATCACCAGGGGCGGATTGTTCCCGTTGATATCAGTGCGCCGGATTTCGATCCCCTTCCCTACGGCATCCCGATGAATGCGTTCCAGTTTGAATTGCATGCGATCGACCAGCGTGGGGCGGTTTATCGCGGGGTCGAAGCGTTCCGGGCGATCTGGCAGGCCTTTCCCGACCGGATGGCCTACCGGTTGCTGGCCGCTGCCATAGGCTTACCCGTCATCAACTCCGCGGCCAGGCTCGGCTATCGCTGGTTTGCCCGCTTGCGGCCACGTTTGCCGGGACGCAAGGATGCCTGCGCGGGTGAAAGCTGCCGGATCGGCAGGAAGGGGCGTGGTGACGAGTAAGGCGATGGCCCTACTTGCTTTTCTCCACCATATAGCTGACCGCGGCCCGAACCTCCTCGTCGCTCAGGGTGGCCTGCCCGCCTCTGGGCGGCATGGCTCCTTTGCCCTGGATGGCAGCTTTGACCATGTGATCGATCCCCGCCTTGAGATGATGAGCCCAGGCAGCCTTGTCACCAGTTTTGGGGGCGCCCGCCACACCGGTGGCATGACAGGCCGCACAGACCTTCAGATAGACTTCCTCCCCTTTTTTTGACGGGCTCTGCTGGGTGGCCGCGGATTTTTTCGACGGCTCCCCGGCGAAACCGCTGGCAGCGAAACCCAAAGCCAGCAACGGCAAGATGATCAGCGATAGGGTGCGGGGGTGCATAGGCTTCTCCCTTGCGTATTGCGCTGTCGCGCCACGCCGGCGCTCTTTTGCCCGTAGTGGTCTGTCAGCGGGTTGCGAAATCAACCAACCTGTCGCGACAGATAGAGCTGGATGCCAACCTGCTCAATCTGGTCATGCTGCTGCTCCAGCCAGTCGATATGCTCTTCCTCGTCCTTGAGGATCGATTCGAGCAAGACTTTGGTGTTGTTGTCGCCAACCTCAGCCGCCAGGCGAATGGTCTCGTTGTATTTCTTGACGGCGTCGGCCTCGGCATTCCAGTCTTTCTTGTGGATCTCCTCGACTTTCTTGCCGATGGTAATCGGTCCGAGCTTGGTCATGGTCGGCTTGCCTTCGAGGAAAAGGATGCGCTCGATGAGTTTTTCGGCATGCTTCATTTCCTGAATTGAGCGTTTCTTGATCGTTGCCGCGAGTTCGTCGTAACCCCAGTTTTCGCACAGTTCGGCGTGGACGAAATACTGGCTGATCGCCCCCAGTTCTTCACTCAGTCGGGCGTTCAGTTCCCCAATAAGTTTCTCGTTTCCTTTCATGGTTGCTCCTCCCGTGATGAGATGCGAGGTATTCAGCGCGACCTGGAACAGTCGACCTGCCGGTGATAAAGAATATCAGCCAGCCGCCAGTTTTCAATCCAGCCCCGGATTTCGATGATTTTGGCAATGCCCGGGGCGACTGCCAACGTACGCAACCGATGCGAAAGATCAGGCCGGCCTTGTCGTAATTGCCGGCCGGCTCAGCCCCGACCCGCCGGTTCTCTGGTAAAATAAACTTGACCCGACGGAGGAGGACTTACCCGTGGCGATCATTCCGCTCTACACACCCCCTGATTTCTCCCGGCCGGAACTGGCCGGGGCACCGGCCGTGCGCACCGCTCCGGCCACGGCCGACGGCGTGCTCCCCGCGCGTTTCCACGCCACCTCCAACCTCCCCGAGTATGTCCACCTCGGCGGCGGCCGCTGGCTGCTGGCCAGGGAGGGGCGGATGGACGGGGTCATGGTGCTGCGCGGCGACGCTCTCGGCATCATCGAGCCGCGGCTGGTCAAAAAAGACGATCCGGTCGTGGTGGCCCGCAGCAGCCGCGGCGAGGAAGGGATCTATGTCCACGCCGACGGCTTTGCCCAGCCGGCCGCTGCCGGGGAGGAGGAGTTCGCCTTCCGCACCCGCGGCACCCGCGAGACCCCCTTTTCCCGCTCCTACGACACGCTCTACGAAATTCTCCGGCACGACCGCGCACATGGATCGATCGTCTGGGTGCTGGGACCGGCGGTGGTCTTCGACCGCGACAGCCGCAGCGCCATGGCCGCCCTGATCGAAGCCGGTTACTGCCACGCCCTGCTGGCCGGCAACGCGCTGGCCACCCACGACCTGGAGGCGGCCCGCTTCCGCACCGGCCTGGGGCAGGACATCTATACGCAGGAGCTGCGGCCGGGGGGACACTGCAATCATCTGGACATCATCAACGAGGTGCGGCTGCGCGGCTCGATCCCGACGGCGATCAGGGAACTGGGGCTGACCGATGGCGTCATGGCGGCCTGCGAACGGCGGCAGGTGCCAACCGTGCTGGCCGGCTCGATCCGCGACGACGGGCCGCTGCCGGGGGTGATCACCGATGTCTGCCAGGCCCAGGACGCCATGCGCGGCCATGCCCGGCGGGCCACCACCGTGCTGGCCCTGGCCACCCAGCTCCACGCCATCGCCTTCGGCAACATGCTCCCCGGCTACCAGGTCGGCCAGGACGGGACGGTACGGCCGGTCTTTTTCTTCGTGGTGGACATGTCCGAGTTCAGCGTCGACAAGCTGGCCAACCGCGGCTCGCTGCAGGCGGTGCCGATCCTGACCAACGTGCAGGATTTCATGGTGAACCTGCGCCACAATCTCTGCTGAAGGAGGTCGCCCCATGAGCCGGATCATCCGCATCATCGGCGTCCCCATCGACCTGGGGCAGAGCAAGCGCGGGGTCGACATGGGGCCGGCCGCCCTGCGCTACGCCGGACTGGCCGAAAAGCTGGAGGCGCTGGAACACCAGGTGGTCGATGGCGGCAATCTTGCCGTGCCGGTGCGCGAAACCGTCGCCGCCGAGATTGCGCAACATTATCTCCCTTCCATCGTCCAGGTCTGCCGGGCCACTTACGCGGCAGCCAGCCAGGCAGTGGCCGCGGGAGAGACGCCGATTTTTTTAGGGGGTGATCACAGCCTGGCCATCGGCTCCATCGGCGGAATCACCCACACCGCGCCGGCCGGGCTGTTGTGGATCGATGCCCATGCCGATTGCAACACGCCGGCAACGACCATCAGCGGCAACATCCACGGCATGACGCTGGCCGTACTGCTGGGCGACGGCTATCCGGAACTGGTCGAAGTCGGTCGCCCTGGTCCGAAATTGCAGCCGGAGGATGTGGTGATGATCGCCATCCGCGACCTCGACCCGGGCGAGCGCGAGCGCCTGCGCGGCAGCGGCATCACGGTCTACACCATGCGCGACGTGGACGAGCGGGGGATCGGGGCGGTGGTCCGTGAAGCGTTGCAACGGCTCGAGCATCATCATCGCGTCCATGTCAGCCTGGACGTCGACTGTCTCGACCCGCAGACCGGCCCGGGAGTCGGCACCCCTTCGCCCGGCGGTCTGACCCGCCGCGAGGCCCAGCTGACGATGGAACTCATCGCCGACTGCGGGTGTTGCAGCAGCATGGACATCGTCGAAATCAACCCGATCCAGGATCATCACAACCGGACCGCCCTGCTCGCCGCCGAGTTGACGGCGTCGCTGTTCGGCAAACGGATATTGTAATCGCCATCAGACGAGGAGCCGCATGTACCCTGGCGACCTGAACGAGCGGATTATCGCCCGCGGCAAGGCACTGTTCGCCGCCATTGCCCATGAAAAACCGTCGCTGTTCGACAGCGCCACCTGGACCGGCCGGGTCATGCAGTGGTGCATGCAGAACGAGGAGTTCAAGACCAGCCTCTTCCGCTTCGTCGACGTCTTCCCGGTTTTGAAGACCCCGCAGCAGATCACCGGGCACATCCACCAGTATTTCGGCGAGGAGGAGAAACTGCCGTCGGTGTTGTCGACCGGTGTGCGCTTTGCGGAACGGCTCGGCCCCCTGGGCGGGTCGCTGCTGGCGAAAGCCATCACGGCCAACATCCATGAGATGGCCCGGCAGTTCATTGCCGGCGAGAACGTGGAGGAACTGACGGCGCGGCTGCAGGCACTGCATCGTGAAGGCTTCGCCGCGGTGGTCGACGTGCTGGGCGAGGCGACTCTGTCGCACGACGAGGCCGCGCAGTACGAAGCGACCTATCTGCAGCTGCTGGAGGTGTTGACCGTGGCGCACCGCCGCTGGCCGCCGCCCGCAAGGCTAGCCGAGGCGCCGGCGATCAATCTGGCGGTCAAGCCGTCGGCACTCTTCTGCCTGGCCAATCCGATGGACTTCGCAGGCTCGGTGGAAGGGATTCTGATCCCGCTGCGGCGCATTACGGAACGGGCCATCCAGGCCGGGGCGTTCCTCTGCATCGATATGGAGTCCTACCGCACCAAGGGGATCACCCTCGAGGTGTATCGGCGCCTGAAGCGGGAGTTCCGCGACTACCCGCACATCGGCCTGGCCCTGCAGGCCTATCTGCGCGACGGCGAGGCGGATCTGGCGGAGTTGCTGGCCTGGGCCGAACGGGAGCAGATCCCCATCTCCATCCGTCTGGTCAAGGGGGCCTACTGGGATTACGAGACAGTGCGGGCGCGCCAGATGGGGTGGGAAGTTCCGGTCCGCACCAGCAAGGCCGACACCGATGCCGCCTTCGAACGGATGGCGGCGGCCATTCTACGGCAGCACCCGATCTGCCACTTCGCCTGCGCCTCGCACAACATCCGCAGCATTGCGGCGGCGCTGGAGACGGCCCGCGCGTTGGGGGTGCCGGATTCCCGCTACGAGTTCCAGATGCTTTACGGCATGGCCGAGCCGGTGCGGCGCGGCATTCTGGCTGAAACCGGGCGGGTGCGGCTCTATTGCCCTTACGGCGAGATGGTGCCGGGGATGGGGTACCTGGTGCGGCGCCTGCTGGAGAATGCCGCCAACGAATCGTTCCTGCGGCTCACCTTCGGCGGCGAAGCGGAAATCGAACGGTTGCTCGCCGACCCGGTCGAAACCCTGCGCCAAGCCGAAATGGGAGGGATCAAGGCCGCCGCGGACGACGGATTCTGCAACGAGCCGGCCGCCGACTTCACCCGTCCCGAGGTGCGCAGCGCCTTCCCGGCGGCCATCGCCGCCGTTCGTGCCCAGGCTGGCCGGAGCGTGCCACTATGGATCGACGGGCGCGACGTCGTCACCGCGCAGACCGTGCCAAGCGTCAACCCGAACCGCCCCGCGGAGATCCTCGGCCTCGTCTGTCAGGCGGGAACCGCAGAGGTGGAGAGTGCCATTGCGGCGGCCAGGGCGGCCTTCCCGGCCTGGCAGGCCACGCCGGTCATGGAGCGGTCCGCGCTGTTGCGCCGGACTGCCGCCCTGGCCCGTCAGCGCCTGTTCGAGCTGGCCGCCTGGCAGGTGCTGGAGATCGGCAAGCAGTGGGACCAGGCCCATGCCGACGTGACCGAGGCCATCGATTTCCTCGAGTACTACGCGGCCGAAATGCTTCGATCAGGCGCTCCCCGGCGCCTGGGCGATCTCCCCGGCGAGGAGAATGCCCTGCTGGTTGAAGGGCGCGGCGTAGCGGCGGTGATCGCCCCGTGGAACTTCCCGCTGGCGATTGCCTGCGGCATGATGTCGGCAGCGCTGGTGACCGGCAACACGGTGGTTTTCAAGCCCTCCGGCCTGACCGGAGTCACGGGCCGTCGGCTGGTGGAGCTGTTTCGCGCGGCGGGGATACCGGAGGGGGTGCTCAACTTCGTGCCGGGGCGGGGGAGCGAGATCGGCGAACTGTTGACCGGCCATCCCGACATTGCCCTGATTGCCTTTACCGGATCGATGGAGGTCGGACTGCGCATCATCGAGCGGGCGGCGGTGGTGCACCCCGGACAGCGTCAGCTCAAGCGGGTCGTGGCCGAAATGGGGGGGAAGAACGCCATCATCATCGATGATGACGCCGACCTGGATGAGGCGGTGCCGCAGGTGCTGGCGTCGGCCTTCGGCTTTCAGGGGCAGAAGTGTTCAGCCTGCTCGCGGGTGATCGTCCTGGAGGCGATCCATGAGCGTTTCGTCGCACGACTGGTGGCGGCGGCACGGGCCTGGCGGCTGGGGCCGGCCGAGAACCCGGCCTGCGCCATGGGGGCTGTCGCCGACGAAGCGGCACAGCGCAGAATCCGCGGCTATCTCGACATCGGCAGGCAGGAAGGGCGCCTGCTCTACGCAAGCCCGCTCCCCGCGGGGGACGGCTATTGGGTGCCGCTGACGATCTTCGCCGGGATCGAACCCGGGCACCGGCTGGCGCAGGAAGAGATCTTCGGACCGGTCCTGGCGGTCATGCGGGCGGCGGATTTCGACCAGGCGCTCGAATGGGCCAACGCCACCCGCTTCGCCCTGACCGGCGGCCTCTTCAGCCGTTCGCCGGTCAACATCGAACGGACCAGGCGCGAATTCCGGGTCGGCAACCTCTACATCAACCGCGCCATCACCGGGGCGCTGGTCGGCCGCCAGCCCTTCGGCGGCTTCGCCTTCTCCGGGCTGGGGACCAAGGCCGGCGGGGCCGACTATCTGCTGCACTTCACGGACCCGCGCGTGGTCACGGAGAACACCATGCGCCGGGGTTTTACTCCGGAGGACCGTCCTGCTTCTCGCCGGGGAGCAGCTTCATGACCGTTCTTTACGCCCTCGACCTGGTCGGTACCGCCGCTTTCGCCGCCTCGGGCGCCTGGGTTGCCGTCCGGCGCCGCATGGACCTGTTTGGAGTGCTGGTCCTCGGCCTGGTGACCGCCGTCGGCGGCGGCACCTTGCGCGATCTGCTGGTTGGCGATTTACCGCCCTTCTCGCTGCAAGACGAAACCTATCTGTACCTCTCGATTGTGGCCGCGCTGACAGTGTTTGCCAGCCGCCACCGCTTCCAGGCGGTGGAACGTCCCCTGTTGGTCCTTGATGCCATCGGCTTGGGGACTTTTGTGGTCATCGGCACCACCAAGGCCCTCGATTTCCAACTCGGTTTTCTCGGCGCGGCGCTGATGGGGGTGATGACCTGCACCGCCGGCGGGGTGATCCGCGACGTGCTCGCCAACCAGGTGCCGCTGATCCTGCGCAAGGAAGTTTACGCCTCGGCCTGTCTCGCCGGCAGCCTGCTGCTGGTGGCCCTCGAAAGTTTCGGCACCCCGCGCCCGACCGCCGCCCTGCTCGCCGCCGCCACGGTCATCACCCTGCGCCTGCTGGCGATCCACTACAACTGGTCGCTGCCACGCTCGTAATTCATCCCGTCAGGTTTCTGAAAACCGGAAAGCATCGGGCGTCTGTGCCTGCGCAAACAACGCTTTTACGGATTCCCTGTTGAGAACAATCAGGGTAAAGACGCCGAGTACCGTGCCGAACGGGATCAACATGCACTCTATCCCGGCGACGATCATGCAAAACGTGATGCCCTTACGGCTTTTCAGCTTTTTGCCGGCGATGACCATGCACACGGCAAGGCTCCAGCCGAGCAAGATACAGAGGGCGCCCATAATGATGAACAGCCAGCCGAACAGGGCTTCCGGCGGTCCGGAATTCTTGCCGTCACCCACGAACTTTCCGGTGACCATGGCCACGCCGATGAAGACATGAATGAACGGCATGCATGAAAACAAGGCCGTGATCCCGCCGACAACGTAGTGGAACATTGACAAGAGATCCAAATTCCTGCTGTCTTCATTAGTCATCGCGATTCCTTGTGCCTGCGTGAAAATAAATCCGTTTCCTTTTCCCTGCTACCCTTTTAGGGCTGATCAAAAATGCCCAGGTGCAAGGCGCCCGCAGATCGAGGAGTGAGGCGTACCGGCAGGTACGTCGCAGCGACGGGATCAAGGGCAACGCCGCAGATGGGCGTTTTTCATCAGCCCCCTACCGGTAACACAGCAGCCGCTGGCTGACCACATCCGCCATCAACTGCAGCCCCTCCCCTGGCAGGTTGTAGACCTTGACCACCTTCTTATAGCGGCCGCTGGCCGGCATGATCCCCTCCAGCGCATTGGGCAGCTCCTCCAGCCACTCCCTGTTGAAGGTGCAGAACTCGCTGTCCGGGAAGAGCGCCACGTAGAAGATGTCGGCCTCGACCAGGTCCTGGAAGAAGTGGGTGCCGAACGAGAGTTCCGGCATCAGGTTGCCGCCGGGGAAGGCGACCTCGGCCAGGGCGGTGATGTTGTTCAGCTCGGCGAAGGTCACCGGCACCCCCAGCGACGGCGTCGAGGTGCCCCAGCGCCCCGGCCCCATCAGCAGGGTCGGCACCTCGCGGCGGTCGCCGAGGCGCTTGTTGAGCCGGCCGATCAGGCGCGCCACCTCGTACTTCTCGGTCAGCGGCAGGCGGATGTACTCCTCGGAATCGACCAGGATGATGCGGCGGATCGTCTGGGCGATGCTCCCGCCCATGAAGTGCCCCTCGGTGCTGAAAAAGACCCGCTCATCAATGATCCCCTGCGGGATGTCGACCTTCTGCGCCTCGCCCTTGGTCTGCAGCGGCCGGCACTGGACGACGTTCAGCACCGGCGTCCCCGCCGCGTCGAAGTTGACGGTGAACTCGACGTCCACCGGGTAGCGGTAGACCCCTTCGATGGTCTTGAGCATGCGCTGCATCATGCCGGTGAACGGCCCCTCGGAGAGGAGCGTGTCGA
This sequence comes from Desulfuromonadales bacterium, assembly GCA_023701265.1. Classification (GTDB taxonomy): domain Bacteria; phylum Desulfobacterota; class Desulfuromonadia; order Desulfuromonadales; family BM103; genus VAUL01. Next base: position 18,629 of record JAMPXI010000035.1, read on the forward strand.
AGGTCAGCAGCCAGACTTTCTGCCCCTTGCCACCGCGCTCTTCCAGGCGCTTGGTGGTCTCCCAGTCGGGAACCGCGTAGCGCGACCAGTCGATCCCCAGCTCCTGGCGGAACAGGTCGAGCAGGGAGACCGTCTCCGGACGATTGCTTTCGACGTTGATCAGGTCGACGTCGCGCTGGGCGAAGCGGCGGGCATCCTCGAACCCCTTCAAGGGGCGCTTGAGCGGCGCATCCAGGGCGACGATGCGCGGGTAATCGCCTTCGACACGGTCGACGGCGCGGGTGCCCAGACCGGCCACCAGCCGCAGCATGCCGGCCTTCGGGTCCATCTCCTTCGACCAGACGAAGGTGTTGTAGGAGACGCCGACCCCGGCCAGATCGGGGAAGTAGTAATGGTTGCGGTAGCTGCCGGAGACCCGCTGGATCAGCAGCCCCATCTGCTCCTCGAGCCGGTCGAGGCCGCGCTGGCGGCGATAGGCCAGGGCGTCCTCGCCCATGGTGCTGGCGAAGATCGCCCGGACCACCTCTTCCAGCCGGGCGCAGCGCTCTTCCGGAGAGCCCTGGTTGGCCAGGAAGTAGCTGTCGTACTTGCCGGCGAAGGCGTTGCCGAAGCCGTCCTCGAGCAGCGAACTGGAGCGGACGATGATCGGGTACTGGCCGAAGTATTCCAGCATCTGCTGGAAGGCCTCGCGGATCTCCTCGGGAAATTCCCCCTGCCGCATTTTTTCACGCAGCTCGGCGGCAACGCTGAAGTAGCCGTCGTCGGTCTTCTGCTGCATCAGCAGCTTCCACCAGCCGTTGTGGACGATATAGGAGTAGTAGACGTCGGAGCCGACGAAGAACGAATCGTGCTGTTCCAGGTGATTCTTCCAGTCGAAACTGCCATCGGCGAGGAGGATCCGCCGGGCGAGCAGCATGCCCGCGGCCTTGCCGCCGACAAAGCCGGTGCCGATCATGCGCGCCTTGATGCCGAGCAGGTCCTCCAGCGTCAGGTAGGCGCGGGCCAGGGAGAGGATGCGGTCCTCGCGGCCGATCATCACCCGGCAGAGCTGGTCGACCATCGGCGCCCGCTCTTCCGGCTGACTCCCCTTGGTGATCAGATCCTCGGCCTGCAGGAACAGGCGGTCCCAGTAGTCGAGCTGGCGGCGGCCGCTCTCGGTGCCGCGCCGGCTGATGCTGGAGAGCAGTTCGGTGGCCTCGAAGCTGCCGGCCACCGGCAGAAAGTTTTCCCCGGTCTGGGCGTGAGGGAGAAACATGGTCGGCGAATGGCGCTGCCAGACCTTGATCGGGTGGACGTGCACCTTCTCGCGCCAGGTGTGCACGCCGATCATCACCTGGGTGGTCTCGCGGATCCGCGCGGTGGTCTTGAACGAGTGGCTGCCGCGCATCAGGGCGAAGTAGGCCACCGTGTCGAGTTCGAACAGGTAGGGGCAGGTGACCTGGAAGAAGTTGCCGATCACCTGGTCGGTGGCCCACGCCGAGAGCAGATCGGAGAGGCAGTCGAAGACGTAGAAGGCGTAGCGCCCTTCTTCAGTGGCGATGGCGTGGACCCTTGAGGCAAACGACTCGAACCCCTGGACGGCGTCGAGCTGATAGGTGACCACGTTCGGCGCCGAGACCACCAGCGGCTCGTGGCGGCCGAAGCGCATGTAGACCACCCGCCGCCCGTTCTGCAGCGCCTCGCGCACGTAGGGGGTGACGAACGCCTTGTAATCGGCGATGCTGTCGACCCGCCAGACCACGTTGTCACCGATGCGCAGGCCGTCGAGAATATTGTCGAGACCGGGGATGCCGGTGGAGACGCGGGTGTTCTTGTCCATTGATGGACTCCTCCGAAGAAGGTAAGTCCCCCTTTTTGAAAGGGGGATTTAGGGGGATTTGCTCTTGGCTGTCGGCGAAATCCCCCCTGCCCCCCTTTTGCAAAGGGGGGAGTCAGCCGCAGGCGGCCTCCGCAGCAGCTTCCTATCTGCGCCGCCCGCCGCCGAACAGGGCGCCCAGCGCCCCGCGTATCAACTGGCGGCCAAGGCTGCTGCCGATGGCCCGGGCGGCGCTTTTGGCGGCCGCTTCAAGAACGTCCTCGCGGCCTCTCGGCGCCGGGCGGGATGCCAGTTTTTCGGCCTCCTGCTGCTGGCGCAGCTGTTCGGCTTCCTGCTGCGCCCGGGCCGCCCGCTCCTTGAGCAGCTCGCTGGCCGACTCGCGATCGACCACTTTTTCGTAGTGGCCGGCAATGGCCGAGCTGCGGATCACCCGCGCCCGTTCGGCGTCATCCAGCGGCTTGAGCCGGCTGCGCGGCGGACGCACGAAGGCGCGCTGCACCACCGACGGCACCCCCTTGCCATCGAGCACCGAGACCAGCGCTTCGCCGACACCGAGATCGAGAATCGCCGTCTCGACATTGAGCTTGGGATTGGCGCGGAAGGTCTCGGCGGCGGTCTTGACCGCCTTCTGGTCGCGCGGGGTGAAGGCGCGCAGGGCGTGCTGGATCTTCAGGCCGAGCTGCCCGAGGACGGTGTCGGGGAGATCGATGGGGTTCTGGGTGATGAAGTAGACGCCGACCCCTTTGGAGCGGATCAGCCGCACCACCTGCTCGATCTGGTCGACCAGCGCCGGCGAGGCGTCGTCGAAGAGCAGGTGCGCCTCGTCGAAGAAGAACACCAGCTTCGGCTTGGGCGGGTCGCCGACCTCGGGAAGACGCTCGAACAGTTCGGCCAGCAGCCAGAGCAGGAAGGTCGCGTACAGGCGCGGCGAGCGCATCAGCTGATCGGCGGCGAGGATGTTGATCATGCCGCGGCCGCCGTCGGCCTGCATCAGGTCGTCGAGGTCGAGGGCCGGCTCGCCGAAAAACCTGTCGCCCCCCTGCTCCTCGAGAACCAGCAGGCCGCGCTGGATGGCGCCGACGCTCGCCGCCGAGACATTGCCGTACTCGGTGCGGAACTGCGCGGCGTTGTCGGCAACGAAGGTCGCCATGGCGCGCAGGTCCTTGAGGTCGAGCAGGAGCAGCCCCTGGTCATCGGCCACCTTGAAGACGACGTTGAGCACCCCTTCCTGGGTGTCGTTGAGGCCGAGGATGCGGGCAAAGAGCTGCGGCCCCATCTCGGAGACGGTGGTGCGCACCGGGTGGCCGGATTGACCGAACAGGTCCCAGAAGGTCACCGGGTAGCCGCGGTAGTAATCGTCGCCAAGCCCGAACTGCCCGGCGCGTTCGCGCACCTTCGGGTGGTCGCCGCCGGCCTCGACCAGGCCGGTCAGGTCCCCCTTGATGTCGGCCAGAAAGACCGGTACGCCGCCGTCGCTGAAGGCTTCGGCCAGCACCCGCAGGGAGACGGTCTTGCCGGTGCCGGTCGCCCCGGCGATCAGGCCGTGGCGGTTGGCCACCCCCGGCAGCAGATCGATGTCGCTCTCACCGCGGGCCAGCCACCAGGTCAAATCGCGTTCGCTCATCTCAAGCCTCCTTCGGCAGGGAACTCTGCCTGCGGATTGTAAACCGCCCGGGCGATTCCGGCAACGGGATTGCGCAGCAGCAAGCCGTTGCCCTTGCATGGGCGCCTATCGCAGCTAGAATTCAAGAAAGCCCTGTTCCGACAGGAACACCATGAACTTATTGCGGCACGCCTGCAGCCCCTTGGACAAACCTGGCCACCCCTTATTGCGGAAGTTGCTGCCGGCATTACTATTGCTGCTGGCGTTCCTGCCGACAGCGGGCGCGGGCGCCCCGTCGCCA
>JAMPXI010000160.1 GCA_023701265.1 Desulfuromonadales bacterium
AGAGAGCGGCAAACCGGACAACATCATCGAGAAGATCCTCGACGGTCAGGTCAACAAGTTCTACGGCGAGATCTGCCTGATCGAACAGGCCTACGTCATCGACCCCGACCAGAAGATCGGCAAGGTGGTCGAAGCGCTTGGCAAGGAACTCGGCGCCGCCGTCAAGCTCTCCGGTTTCGCCCGCTTCCAGCTGGGTGAGGGGATCGAGAAAAAGGAAGACAACTTCGCGGCCGAAGTCGCCGCAATGACCAAGTAAAATTCTTCCCCGGGAGCCGCCCATGGCCGCGAACACCCCCGTCTACAAGCGCATCCTGCTCAAATTGAGTGGTGAGGCCCTGGCTGGTCAGCTGGGTTACGGCATCGATCCGGACGTGATCATCGGCATTGCCGCCGAGATTCGCGAGGTTGTCGATCTCGGCGTCCAGGTGGCGCTGGTGATTGGCGGCGGCAATATCTTCCGCGGTCTGGCTGCATCGTCGGCCGGGATGGACCGGGCCAGCGCCGACTACATGGGGATGCTGGCTACGGTGATGAACAGCGTCGCCATGCAGGATGCCCTGGAGAAACAGGGGGTGGTCACCCGTGTGCAGTCGGCCATCGAGATGCAGGCGATCGCCGAGCCGTACATCCGCCGCCGAGCCGTGCGCCATCTGGAAAAGGGGCGGGTGGTGATCTTCGGCGCCGGTACCGGCAATCCCTTCTTTACCACTGATACCGCCGCCAGCCTGCGGGCCGCCGAAATCGGCGCCGAGGTCATTCTCAAGGCGACCAAGGTCGATGGCATCTATACCGCCGATCCTGCCAAGGACCCCAATGCAGTCCGCTACGAAACCCTGACCTATCTGGATGTTCTCAAGAACGGGTTGCAGGTGATGGATTCCACGGCCACCTCGCTGTGCATGGACAACAATCTGCCGATCATCGTTTTCGATCTGACCCGCCACGGCAACATCCGCAGGGTTGTGTGCGGAGACTCGATCGGAACTCTTGTCAAAGGAGAGTGATGTCATGATCGCCGATCTCAAGAGCAAAACCAGAGCCGGCATGGAAAAGGCCGTTGAAATTCTGCGCCGGGATCTGAGCAGGGTACGCACCGGGCGGGCGTCGGTATCGATCCTTGACGATGTCCGGGTCGACTATTACGGTACGCCGACCCCGCTCAACCAGGTGGGCTCACTGGCCGTGCCCGAGCCGCGGCTGATCACCATCCAGACGTGGGAGAAAAAGCTGATTCCGGAGATCGAGCGGGCGATCCAGAAGGCGGATCTCGGCATCAATCCGACCAATGATGGCATCGTGATCCGCCTGGCTTTTCCGCCTTTGACCGAAGAGCGCCGCAAGGATATGGTCAAGCAGGTCAAGAAAATGGGGGAAGAGGGGAAAATCGCGGTGCGCAATGCCCGTCGCGACGCCAACGAGTCACTGAAAAAGCTGCTCAAGGACAAGGCGATCTCCGAGGATGACGAGAAGCACGGCGAAAAGGAGATCCAGGCGCTGACCGACGATTTTGTCGCACGGATCGATAAGGTGGTCGCCGACAAGGAAAAGGAATTGATGGAGATCTGAACGGTCTTCAGTCAGGGGAGTGAAATGCTGAAAATTACCGAAGAGTGCATCGCCTGCGGAACCTGTGTACAAAGTTGCCCGGTGAATGCCATCGTCGAAGCCGCCGACCAATACGCCATCAACGAAAACTGCACGGAATGCCGTGCCTGCATCGATATCTGCCCGGTCAGCGCCATCGTCGATTGAACGGCCTCTGAGCAAAGGCTGGGCTCTCGGGGCACCTAAGCATCGTAAGGAAAAGGGGACAGAATTGAATTCTGTCCCCCTTTCTTCACGGATGCTTTGCCGTACCCCAGTCCTTTATGCTACATTCCTTCGATATGAATCCGCCGGGCCCCAAGACCATGCGTATCCCCGAACACCTTGCCATCATCATGGATGGCAATGGGCGATGGGCCGAGAAGCGCCGTCTGCCGCGCCTCATCGGTCATCGCAAGGGGGTTGAGCGGGTGCAGGATGTTGTTGATGAATGCCTGGCTCTGGGGATTCGCCACCTGACGCTCTATGCCTTCAGTTCCGAAAACTGGGGACGGCCGCGCGAAGAAGTCGAGGCGTTGATGGGGTTGCTTGGCGCTTATCTGCAGCGCGAACTCAAACGGCTTCCCATGCGCCGCGTACGCTTGCGTGCCATTGGCGAACTCGATCGTCTGCCGGGGAAAATTCGTTCGGTCCTCGACGAAATCATCTCGCGCACCTCCAGTAATAACGACCTGGTACTGACCCTGGCACTCTCTTACGGCGGGCGCAACGAACTGGTCCGCGCCACGCGCACCCTCGCCCGGGAGGTCGCCGCCGGTCGCCTCGATCCGGAGGCGATCGACGAGGCACAATTGGCCGGCGCCCTCGATACCGCCGGGATTCCCGATCCGGACCTGTTAATCCGCACCAGCGGCGAGACTCGCATCAGCAATTTCCTGCTCTGGCAAGCGGCCTATGCCGAGTTCGTTTTTCTCGATGTCCTCTGGCCTGATTTTTCGGCCGCTCATCTCCATAAGGCGCTCGGCGAGTTTTCGCGAAGGGAGCGGCGCTTCGGCCTGACCGCGTCGCAGATTGATGCGGGAGAAGAGGAGACCGGCCATTAAACAGCGGCTGCTGACGGCGGCCATCGGTCTGCCGCTGCTCATTCTGTTCCTCGTCAAGGCCGGTCCCGGGCTTTTTGCCGGGCTGGTCTGCGTGCTGAGCGCCATCGGCCTGCATGAATTCTACGCCATGGCTCTCCCGCCCACACGGCGGGCCGATGCGTTGCTGGCCGCCGCATCAGGCGTGGTGCTGGCAGCAGCTCTCCTGTTCTGTCCGGAACCGGCAGCCGGGCAGGGGACGCTGGTCGCTGTTGTCCTGGCGTTGACGGTTTTTTTCCTGTTCCGCTACCAGGTCATCGAGATGGTTGCCCGCGATCTGGCCATGAGCGTCCTCGGCCTGCTGTATGTGCCCCTGCTCCTCAGCCATGCCGGTCTCCTGCGTCAACTGGAGCATGGCCGGGAATGGATATTCCTGGTTCTGCTGATCGTGATGCTCAGCGATTCCCTCGCCTACTTTGTCGGTGTCGCCTTCGGCAAGCATCGGCTATACGCGGCGATCAGCCCCAAGAAGAGCATCGAGGGTGCGTTTGGTGGCCTGGCCGGGGGTGTTCTCGGCACGTTGGTGGCCAAACTCTGGCTGCTGCCGCAGTTGCAGACTGCGGACATCTTCCTGCTCGGACTTGGCGTCGGTGTTTTCAGCCAGATCGGCGACCTGGTCGAATCGATGTTCAAGCGCTCCTTCGGCGTCAAGGACTCGGGGACGCTCTTCCCCGGCCACGGCGGCCTGCTCGATCGCGTCGACAGCCTGCTCTTTGCTTTCCCGGCCACTTACTATTACGTACTATGGTTCACTTGAATATGATGCCAGTTGGCGGTATGCGATGAAGTCATTGGCCATTCTCGGTTCCACCGGGTCCATTGGCGTCAGCACCCTTGAAATCGTTGCCGCCCATCCGGAACGATTTCGCGTCACCGCACTCACCGCCGGGCACAACGTGACCCTGCTCGAGCAGCAGATCCGCACGTTCCGCCCGGAGATGGTCGCGGTGTTCGATGTCGTCGATGCCGGTCGGCTCAGGGACAACCTTGGTGCCGATGCGCCGCGCATTCTCTCTGGCCGCGACGGGTTGATCGCCTGTGCGGCGCAAAGCGGCGCACAATTGGTGGTTTCGGCCATTGTCGGGGCTGCCGGTCTGGAGCCGACCCTGGCGGCGATCGAAGCCGGGATCGACGTCGCGCTGGCCAACAAGGAGACGCTGGTGGCTGCCGGCGAAGTGGTGATGCGCGAAGTCGTCCGTCGCGGCATCCACCTTTTCCCGGTGGACAGTGAGCACTCGGCTATATTCCAGTCACTTGCAGGGCATCGCAAGGACGATGTGCGCCGGTTGATTCTCACTGCTTCCGGCGGGCCGTTTCGCGACCTCAGTGCCGCGGAACTGGAGCGGGCCACCCCGGATGACGCCCTGTCCCATCCGAACTGGAGCATGGGTCGCAAGATCAGCATCGATTCGGCCACGATGATGAACAAGGGGTTGGAGGTGATTGAGGCCCACTGGCTCTTTGACCTTTCCCCGGAAAAGATCGCCGTCCACGTCCATCCCGAAAGCATCGTCCACTCGATGGTCGAATATGTCGATGGCGCGGTTATCGCCCAGTTGGGCATCCCCGACATGAAGACGCCGATCGCCCTGGCGCTTTCCTGGCCCGAACGGCTGCCGCTCGACCTGCCACCACTCGACCTGTGCCAATTGGGCCGCCTGCATTTTTCCGAACCCGATCAGGAACGTTTCCCGTGTCTGGCGCTCGCCTACCGGGCTCTGCGTACCGGCGGCACCGCCCCGGCAGTGCTTAATGCCGCCAACGAGGTGGCTGTAGAAGCGTTTCTTGACTACCGTCTCGGGTTCACCTCGATTGCCCGGGTCATCGCCGCCGTCCTCGATCGCCATGTGCCGACCCCGGCCGACAGCCTGACGGAAGTGCTGGCGGCCGATGCCGGAGCCCGCGTTTCCGCCCGCAACCTCATCAAATCTGCTTCTGGAGGAATCCGTTGATAACTGTCGCCGCCGGCATCATCATGCTCGGCATTCTGGTTTTTGTTCA
>JAMPXI010000161.1 GCA_023701265.1 Desulfuromonadales bacterium
CGTCTGCAGTTCAATGGTTGCCGCCAGCGGCAGTTTCCCGAGGGCGGTCACCAGGCCGATGTCGATGCGACGTTTTTCATTGGCCTCAAGAATAATCGGTTGTGTCGGGCCGCGCAATTCCAGAGCGGAGCCGCCCGCCGCTGATTTGATCAAAACCGGCTGCGGGGCATTTTCACGATTGGCCAGATGCAGGGTGAAAAAATTGATGGCCTGGCCGGCGCCGGCCAGGCGCGGCATCAGGGTGGCGTTGCGCGCCACTTTGAGGGAAAGGGGCGCGCGCTCGAAGGCGGCGACCGCCAGGATGCCGGCGACTGCAAGGAAGGCCGTGACCACCAGGGCGGTGCGCAGGTTGAGCAGTGCCCGCGGCCCCCGGCCTTCCAGGCCGAAAGTGTAGCGGATGATCCCTCCCTGATGCCGGCGGGCCATGACCTCTCGACAGGCATCGAGACAGCGGCCGCAGTTGATGCACTCGATCTGGTAGCCGTTGCGGATGTCGATGCCGGTCGGACAGGCGCGCACGCAGGCGCCGCAGCGGATGCAGCGCGGCGCCTCGTCAGGATGGTAGCGCAGCGTCAGGGTGCCGGTGTCGACCAATACGGTCTGGAAGCGGCCGTAAGGACAGAATTCCTTGCAAAACAGGCGGCGCAGGAAGACCAGGTCGAGATAGACCGTAGCGGCCGTCACTCCCAGGGTCAGAGTTGTCACCCAGTGCAGGGATCCCTCTGCCAGTTGTGCGAAAAAATCATGCGGTGCGACGAAATACCAGGTCAGGTTGGCCCCGACCAACAGGGCGAGACACAGGTAGAGCAGATGCAGCAGCAGGCGTTGACCGATGCTGGCCGAAAGCTTCCCGGCAGCGATCTTGCAGCCGATTTTGCGAGCGCACCATTCGACGAAATCGACCAGGGTGGTCTGCGGGCAGGCCCAGCCGCACCAGGCCCGGCCGAAAGCCAGCGTGACCAGCAGAAACAGCAGAATCATGGCCAGACAGAACAACAGGAACAGCCACAACGCTTCAATCGCCAGAACCGTTCCGGCGACATGCAGGGTCAGGGTCGCGAAATCGAGACGCAGCAGGCTGTCGCCGCCAATCCGGATAAAGGGGATGACGATGACGAGCAGTGTGGTCAGCCACTGGAAGGTGGCGCGCCATGGGCCCAAAAGCCTTGGCTTTTCGAAGTGCTGAGTGCTGAATGCTGAGTGCTGAGTCAAGGTCTAAAGCCTGAATACATTGAAAAGGGGACAGAATTCAATTCTGTCCCCTTTTCCCATTCGTCGATGCAGGTTGGGACATGGCTATTTGAGCGACAACAGATAGTCGGCAAGCGCAAAGATCTCCTCGCGCTTGAGCTGCCCGTCGAAGGCCGGCATCTTGCCGTTGCCGCGCCCCTGCCCGATGCTCATGGTCAAGGCTTCGCGGTTCTTGCCGTACTCGAGCTTGGCCGCCGTCAGATCCGGGCCGAAACCACCCTTGGCGTCGGCGCCGTGGCACATGGCGCACTTCTCGGCAAACAGCGCCTTGGCGTCGGGCTTTGCCGCCGCTGCCGGGGCGGCTGCAACCGCGGGCGCCTGCGGCGGGGCGGGCTCGGCCGGTTTGACGGCAGGTTCCGTCCTGGCTGCCGGCGGAGTGGCCGTATCCTGTCCCCCGGTTTCGTGCGCCTGCATTTTTACCTGGAATTCGGCGTCGGAACTCCACCCGGAGAGGAGATAAAACGCACAGAAAGCGACCCCCCAGACGATCAGCCCATAAAAAAGGACCGTAAAATAGACGGGTGGGCGTTGCTCGCGGTTTTCGGTGATGCCGTCGAAATCGTGGTGATCGCTATTCGTCATGATGCCCTCCAAAGGATCAGTCGTCGTCGAGCATGCGGTGCTTCGGTTCTTCCAGGCGGCTGCGGTTGCGCTTGCTGCAGGTGCGCAGGACGATCAGGATGAAGACCGCCAGCAGCCCGCCGGTGACGCCGAGATAAAGGACCGAAGCCCAGTCCATCAATGCTCCTTGCGGTAGTTGACGAAGTTCGTCAGCTGCCAGACCTTGGTGGTGCCGAGCGCGGCAAAGGACGGCATGCCGTTGGCCGTGATGCCGCTGTAAATCATCTCGAACAGCGCGGCATCATCATAGCTCCCCGGTTCCAGTTCCGGGCCGATGCCGCCTTCCCCGTCCGCGCCGTGACAGGCGACACAGTTCTGGGCAAAGAGCTGCTGGCCCGCCTGCATGGCCGCCGGATCCTTCGGGAACGGGTTCTTGAGATCGCCGACCACGGTCACGGCCGCCGCCTTCGGGATGCCGGTGCCGAGCTTCTGCAGGTAGGCGACCATGGCGTCCATCTCGGTCTTGCCGTTCAAGGCGGCAATTTCGGCCGGAGTATAGGGGAAGTCGAGAACCTTCATCGACTTCTCGATGTAAGCCGGGTCGAGCGGATGGTTCTTGAGGAAGGCATAGGCCGGCATGTTCGATTTGGGAATCATGCTGACCGGTGCTTCCATGTGCTGGGTGTGCCAGGCATCCGGGTACTTGCCGCCAATCCGCGCCAGGTCGGGGCCGGTCCGGCGCGACCCCCACAGGTGCGGGCGGTCGTAGACGAACTCGCCGGATTTCGAATATTCGCCGTAGCGCAGCACGTCGGCCACCAGCGGCCGGATCGTCTGGGTGTGGCAGTTGTTGCACCCCTCGCGGATGTAGACGTCGCGTCCAGCCTGTTCGAGCGGCTTGTAGGGGGTCACCGTGGTGATGCGGTCGGCCTCGGTATTCACCCAGGCGAAAGGGAGCACCATGGTGACGATGGTGCCGACCAGGATGGCCACGGTGGCCAGCAGGAGGAACAGGACCGGTTTCTTTTCCCACATGATGGTCGTCCTCCTCGCTCAGGCGGCCACGGCGTCGGTTGCGGGTTTGCCGCTGCGCGCCGTCTGCACCAGGTTGTAAATGAAGACCAGGACCCCGACGAGGTAGATCAACCCGCCGATGGCACGGATCCACCAGTACGGGTACATCTCGACCAGCGTCTCCATGAAGGTATAGGTCAGGCTGCCGTCACTGTTCAGCGCATGCCACATGCCGGCCTGCTGCAGTCCGGCGATCCACATGCTGATCGAGTAGACCAGCTGCCCGATCAGCACCAGCCAGAAGTGCAGATTGGCCAGTGGAATGCTGTACAGGTCGCGGTCGTAAAGACGTGGGACCACGTAGTAGATGGCGGCGAACAGCACCATCGACACCCAGCCCATCGCCCCCATGTGCACATGTCCCGGCACCCACTCGGTGTAGTGGATGAAGGCCGAGAAGGTGCGGATGGCCTGTGAAGGCCCCTGCAGCGTCTGCAACCCGTAGAAGGTGATCCCCAGAATGAGGAATTTGACCAGGTAGTTCTCGCGCATCTGGTGCCACTGCCCCTGCATCGACAGGTAGCCGTTGAACACCGAACCCCATGAGGGCGCGATCAGCATGATCGAGAAAGCCATCGCCAGCGTCTGCACCCAGTCGGGGACCGGAGTCCAGAGCAGGTGGTGGGCGCCGGTCCACAGGTACATGAAGACCAGCGACCAGAAGGCGATGATCGAGATGCGGTGGCTGAAGATCGGCACCCCGGTCGATTTCGGCAGGAAGTAGTAGAACACGGCCAGCGGCGGCGCGGTCAGCACCATGGCAACGGCGTTGTGGCCGAACCACCACTGCACGTTGGCGTCGTTGGTGCCGGCGTAGGCCGAATACGATTTGAACAGCGACACCGGCACCGCGGCGGCGTTGACCAGGTAGAGCACCGCCACCCCGACCAGGGCTGCCATCATATACCAGAGGGAGATGTACATCTGCTCCTCTTTGCGCTTGACGATGGTCATGATGATGTTGACGGCGAAGACCACCCAGAGGACCACCACCATGATATCCACCGGCCACTCCAGTTCGTGGTACTCCTTGGAGGTGTTATAGCCGAGCAGCAGGGTGACGGCGGCGGCGATGATGGTGGCGTTGAAGAGCCAAAGCTGGAATTTCGCCAGGCCGTCGCTCCACAAGGGAGTCCGGCAAAGGCGCTGCACCATGTAGAAGAACAGGGCGAAGAAGCTGCCGATCCCCCAGCCGTAGATTCCGGCGTTGGTATGGAGCGGACGGAGCCGTCCGTAGGTCAGGTAGGGGGCGATGTTCAGCCCGGGGTCGACCAGCTGGAAGGAGATCAGCACGCCGACCAGCACGGCCACCACCCCCCAGAGAATGCTCCAGGCGAGGAAGCTGCGTACGATGGCGTAGTTGTAGGAAGAGGTCTCCATGGCGCCTCCTTGGAGAAGAGTGAAATAATTCCAGATAGTTTAAGCCGACGGCCGGCAAAGTCAAGAAGGTCTAATAATTACCAAAACGGTTATGTTTATACGAGGACAGGGCGGTGCTGTCAACTGAAAATGAGAGTTCAAAAAGAGTTTAAAATGAAACGCTCAATTATTTGGTAAGGAATTGGCCTGAGGCGAATGGCCAACTTTGAATAGGAAGTTGATGGCGACTCCGTAAGATGGCAGTCGTCGTCTCGTTTTTCACGGGTTCCGACACAGATTTTGGCCGTCTCAGATTGACCGGACATAACACACTCCGCCGGCACAACTTTAATGCATCAAGGCCGCCGGATTTCCCTGGCGGCCTTGGTCTTCTGCCCCTCAAGATATTTGCTGTTGTCGGTTCAAGCGGTAG
>JAMPXI010000036.1 GCA_023701265.1 Desulfuromonadales bacterium
CGAGAGGCTGCAGGTTCCTGAAAGCCGCCATGCTCTTGGGCATCAGGTTTTCAAGGGTATCTATCACAGCAAAGGGCCCGGCAAAAGCTGGGCCCTTTGCTGTGAGAAGCTGTAAATAAGACTCAGAACTACTTTCCCTTGGCCCGGGCGAACTTCGGATTGTCCATCGGGTCACCCTGGTAGCCGAGGCCCTTCCAATCCATGCGACCATTGTCGCCGTGGCAGTCGAGGCAGCCCAAGGCTTCTTTTTTCGGCGCGACCATGTGATTGATCCGCCAGTACATGATGGTCGGGGCGAAGCCATACTCGCCACTGTAGGGGAGCCCGCTGCTCTCCATGCCGAGTTTGGCCGCCTTGCCCCAGTCGAAATCCTTCCAATAGCCGCCAGGACCAAAGACCTTCGGCGTGATGAATATGTTCTGTTTGCTGTCGTAGATCTGCTTGCCGGTGTGGACCTTGAACGGGTAGATCTTGGCGGTCTTGTCCTTGAAGTCCCCTTTGGGATAGGTGAGTTTGGTCACCTTGTTCGGGTCCATCTTGTCTCCTGTAAGATAGGCGCCGGCCGTGCCGTTGTACCAGGCATAGGTCGGGGCAACCATCTTGCCCCAGGTGAAATCCCCCTTCTTCTTGTCGTAGGTGTGCTTGCCCAGTTTGTCGACCGGTTCGGGGGTGATGTCCTTGCCGGTGGTCGACCAGTCCCAGGAGAGTTTGGTCGGCAGCTCCTTGGCGAAGTACGGGATGTGACAGGTCTGACAGGCGACCGTGGCGGCATGGTTGTTGAGGCGCGCCTGCTTGTGCGGAGCCGCTGGATGACATTTCTCGCAGCCGATGTGATCCTTGCCTCCGGGGGAGACGACCATCGCCTGGCCGGAGATCTGGTGTTTCACGGTTTTGTGGCACTCCTGGCACTGGAAGTCGTTGCCATCGGTGGCCATGTGGACGTCGATCTTGCGCTCGGGATACTCCATCGACGAGTCGAGGTCACCATGCTTGACGGCATCGCCGCCACCGCCGAAGAAATGGCAGGTGCCGCAGTTGAAACGGCTTGGTGTGCCGACGTTCTGGGCGATTTTGAGCAGATCGATCCCTTTGGTCGGCATGCCGGCGCCAGCCCCATCCTTCTTGTAACTACCGGTGGTGTCGTGACAGACGAGGCAGTCGATATTCTGCGCATTGGCAAAATCGAAATTCTTGTCCGCCCAGCCGTAGCCGGCATGGCAGCTGGTGCAGCGCGGCTCGTTGCCGGCGATGGAGACACAGAAGTTGTTGATGGCGTTCTTTTTGCCGCGATCGACACTCTTGCCATCAATCGTCTGCTTGGCCGACCAGGTCCAGTGGGTGGTCTTCATGAAGTCCGCGGCATGCTGGTCGTGGCACTTAAGGCACTGGGCCGTGGCCTGCGGACCGCTCTCGATCGGGCCTTGCAGGTAGGTGCCGTGGGCGTTTTCAGTCTTGGCCCAAACACCGGGGGCCAGAAACACACCCAGAACCGCCGCCAGGATTATGGTCCGCCCGCTGTGAAATCCGAGTTTCATCCTCTGCTCCTTTTCAGCTGGGGGCTCATTCATTGAACCGATCTTTTTATTTATGGATATCATGATGAATGGGCCGGGGAAATGGGGGAGCGGATCGACCGCTCCCCCTTGCGTTTCTCTTTAAAATTTGACCGTCAGCGAAGCGTTCAGGTCCCATGCCTCATCCACGGCCGGAAGGATTGAATAGGCTTTGCCGTCCTGCACGTCCTTGATCTTCTGCGGTTTGCCGACCGGGCTGCCGCTGCCGGTATACTCGTAATCGTAGTAGATCGCCCCGACTTTGATAAACATGTTCGGGTTGACATCGAAGATGTAGTAGGCCTCGCCGGCGTGGCCACGGGTCGCCAGCTTGCTGCCGACCACGTCATCCTGGGCCTGGGTGAACGGCATCCAGTAACGCGAGCCGTAATTGTACTCCATGCCGAACTTGCCCAGCGGCGCCGGGGTCTGGAAACCGACATAAGCCGAATAACCATCGCGCTTTTCGTCTTCGGCAGCTTTCCCCGTCCACGGGTTATAATCAGAAAGCAGTCCGCCGAACATCCCTGCTTCGCCATTCGGATCGGTCTGGGTCCAGCCGAGCGAGCCGAACCACTTGAGACCGTTCTCCTCGTCGCGGGTGAAGCCGATTCCGGCCAGGTTCATGTCGCCGATGTTGGTGGTTGCCGAGTAGCGTGCCACCATGTTGAAACCAGGCATCGGTGAACCGCCGAAGCTCGCCGGCACGGCGACCACCCCCTTGAAACCATCCGTCAGGTCTTCGGCCCGGAAAGCGGTCAGCTGGACGAAGGTCGTGTCATCGTTGTACAGGTCGATGTTGAAGCCGCCGAAGTGGGTGTCATCGACACTGACCTCATTGAAGAGTTCGCCGTTGCCGTACTCCGACTCGTAGCCCTGGCCATAGCAGAAACGGGCGGTCATGCCGGGGACGCCGGTCAGATCCTCAAGCCCGTAGCCGACGGTGATGCCGTCGAAATTGAAGTTGACCAAGTGGCCTGAAGGAGTCCCGCCACGCACTTCATTCTCGCGGATGTTGGTCGGCGGGCCGTAGGTGGAGGGACGCCGGCCGATGGAGAGATAAAGGGGCGTGCCGCCGATGTTGCTCCAGTCGAAGTAGGCCCGTTCGACATGGATGTAGTCACTTGTGGTGTTGCCGCTATTAGTGCCATCCATGGTGTAGCTGGCCCAGGAATCGAACTCCTTGACGCCGCTGGAGTCGCCCCAGTTTTTGAACATGGTCAGCCGCCCGGAGAACTTGACGTTGTCCCAGACCTTGGCCTTCATGTTCAGGCGCAGGCGGGTGGTATAGAGCACGTCATTGTTGAGGCTGTATTTTGACCGCTTGAAAGTGCCATCAGGATTCATGTTCGGGAGATAGCCGCCGGCACCATCGGCAACCATCGGCGGTTCAGCCAGGGTCACATTATTGTAGTGCAGGCTGTCAGCCTTGAAGCGCGCATCGCCGCTGAACTCAATACGGTCGAGGATGGCATGCTTTTCGACTTTGTCGAGCCGCTTCGCGAACTCCTTGATCTCAGTTTGCGTCGGTTGAGCAGCTTGTACGGGCGCCGCCGCCTGTTTGCTCTCCTCGACCCGCTTGGACAGGGCTTCCAGCTGCGCGCCCAATTTCTGTATCTGTTCTTGCAATTGCTGGATGGCAGCTTCCTCGCCGGCGGCCAAGCCGCTTGCGGGAAGTGCCAGCAGGGCTATCAGCCCTAGAGTCAAAAGCTTCTTCATCTACTACCTCCTCATGAGAAATGAACGAGACGGGCGGTTCAACCGCAGGTCTCGGGTTGGGGCGAATCGGCTGCGTGGTCGAAGAGGAACTGCTGGATATCTTTCAGATCCTGTTCCGAGAGCCCTTTAAGTCCCTCGGGATTGTGTTGCAGTTTCTCAAAGTAGCGGTCCCACTGCTCCATGGTCTTGGTCAACGGGGTGACTTCACCGCCTGCCCCCCCCTTGACGTGACACTCTTTGCAGGACTTCTTGAAGAGGGCTTTCCCCTTGCGCGGATTACCGCCTTCGGCGCTCAGTGCCGTTGTGGCAAGAAATGCCACCAGGGCCAGTGAAATGACGGGTGTAACGATCTGTTTCATGTTGATAATCCTCCGCTTGCCTTGTGGTTTGGATGCTTTTGGCATCCGTTGAGATGATTTGCCGATCAATTAATAGGCATATCTAAATCTTTAAGTATTTATATTTCAATATGTATGCCAAATGCAAAGATGCCTGTCAGTTCGGCATTGGCCGCACATCGCTCGGTTTGTGGCCGTGGTGGTCTCCGGGAAAAAACTCCCGCCGACCGCCAAATAGCCGGAAATATTTTTACGGGAATTCTGGGGCCGAATTACCCCTCTTTGACTCCAAGCTTGCGCAGGAGGGTGATCATCGGGCACCAGTCGGTAAAGGCGCTTTGGAACAGGTTGAGACCGACGAAGGCGGTGAACCACAGCCAGCTGGGATGGTGAAAATGCGCGAGCAGGACGCTGAACGTGACGAAGAAGCCGGCGATCAGGCGGAGATAGCGGTTGACAGTCATGGTTTGAACCTCCGTGCGTGTCCTTCCGGGTCGCGGCCGTAGACCAGCCAGTAGACCACGGGGATGACGATCAGGGTGAAGGCGGTCGAGGCGAAGACCCCGAAGATGATCGCCCAGGCCAACCCCGAGAAGATCGGGTCGAGAGTGATGATCCAGTTGCCGAGCAGCGCCGCCCCGGCGGTCAAAAGGATCGGCCGCAGGCGCACCGCGCCGCTCTCGATGATCGCCTCCTTGAGCGGCGTGCCGCGACGCAGGGCATGGTGGATAAAGTCGATGAGGATGATCGAGTTGCGCACCACGATCCCGGCCAGGGCGATCATGCCGATCATGGCGGTGGCGGTAAAGAACACCGGGGTGTGGTAGCCGCCGACGGTACGGTCGAGCACCAGGTTGAGGAGCCAGAAGCCCGGCATGATGCCGATCATGGTCAGCGGGATTGCCGCCATGATGATCAACGGCATCACCAGCGAGCCGGTCTCCAGCAGCAGCAGGATGAAGATCAGCACCAGCGCCGCGCCGAAGGCGATCCCCAGGTCGCGGAACACATCAAGGGTGATGTTCCACTCCCCTTCGCCGCTCCACACCGCGCGGGTGCCGGCCGGCAGCGGGTTCGCCTTGAAGTGCGACGAGAGGTTGAGCACGGCGTTGACCGGGCTCTTCCCGGCCATCTCGCCGAAGACGTAAACCACCCGCTGCAGATTCTTATGGTAGATGGTCGGTTCCAGGGTCTCCTCGGCAAAATGCCCCAGTTCGGAAAGTCGCACCGCCTGACCGCCGCTGCCGCGTACGGTCAGTGCCTCCAGCTCGGCGGCCGATGAACGCCGCTCACGCGGCAGCCGCAGCACAATTGGCAGCGGGTTGCGCTCGCTGGCCACGTGCAGCGTGCCGACCGTCTCCCCGCCTAAGGCGGTGGCCAGCGCCTGCGCGATGATCCGATCGTCGATGCCGTTGAGGGCAGCCTTGGTCCGATCGGGGACGAAGTGCAGGCGCCGTTGCGGGGCCTCCACCGTGTCGTCGACATCGACCACCTTGTCCTCTTGTGCCATCCGCGCCTTCACCAGCTGCGCGGCGGCGATCTGCGCGGCGTAATCGAGCCCCGGCTCGGCGTAGACCTCGGCAGTGACCGTGGCGATCACCGGCGGTCCCGGCGGGGTTTCGACGATCTTCAGCACCGCGCCGTGTTTCCGGGCGATGGCGGTCAGCTCGTCACGCAGGCGCAAGGTGAGCGGATGGCTCTGCATCGCCCTCCGGCTCTTGGGGGCGAGGTTAACGCGGATGTCGGCCAGGTTCGGCGCCTGCCGCAGGTAGTAGTGGCGGACCATGCCGTTGAAATCCATGGCGCTGGCGGTGCCCACGTAGGCTTCGAAATCGGTGACCTCGTTGACGGTGGCCAGATAGTCCTCCAGTTCGCGCACCACCCGGTCGGTCGCCTCCAGCGTCGATCCTTCCGGCAGGTCGACCACCAGCTGGAACTCGTTTTTGTTGTCGAAGGGGAGCATCTTCATCGGCACCAGGTTCAGAGCCGGCAACGCCATCGAGCCGAGCAGCAGCACCACCACCGCACCGACCAGCAGCCACGCCTTTTTCCGCGAGTCGAGAAACGGCTCGACCAGGCGCCGGTAGCCCCGGTAGACGCGGCTCTCCTCGAGGACGAACTCCTCTTCCCCTTTGCCGTATTGTCCTTTCAGCACATGGTAGGACATCCACGGCGTGACGGTGAAGGCGACCAGCAGCGACATGAGCATGGTCAGCGGCAGGTTGATCGCCATCGGCCGCATGTACGGCCCCATCATCCCGGTGATGAAGAGCATCGGCAGAAACGAGAGGATCACCGCCAGGGTGGCGAGGATCACCGGCGGGCGCACTTCGTCGATGGCGGTCAGCACCGCGTCGCGCGGCGGCTCCTTCTTCATCTTGAAGTGACGGAAGATGTTCTCGACATCGACGATCGGGTCGTCGACCAACAGCCCCAGGGCCAGCACCAGGGCAAAGAGGGTGACCCGGTTGATGGTGTAGCCGAACCAGTAGTTCACCAGCAACGTCAATGAGTAGATGATCGGGATCGACACCGCGACGATCAGCGCCTCGCGCCAGCCCAGGGCGAAGAAGACCAGCGCCAGCACGGTGAGGATGGCGATCGCCAGGTGCATGACCAGTTCGTTGACCTTGTGGTCGGCGGTCTCGCCGTAGTTGCGGGTGACGCGCACCTGCATGTCGTCGGGGATGATCGTGCCGCGCATGGCGTCGACGGCGGCGAGGACTTCGCCGGCGACGGTCACGGCATTGGTCCCTTTTTGCTTGGCGACGGCGATGTTGACCGCCTGGTATTCGCGGCCTGCCGTGGCCATGGCCTGCTCGCCGGCCGGGCCGAAGCGCAGGCGGGTGTAGGTGTCGGCCTCGGCCATGCCGTCGGTGACCGTGGCGATATCGCGCAGGTAGATGGGGCGTCCCGCCTGGACGCCGACCACCAGGTCGCCGACCTCCTGCGCCGTTTGCAGGAAGCTGCCGCCGCGCACCAGCAGTTCGCGGTTGCCGCTCTGCAGGTCGCCGGCGGGAAGTTCGACGTTGGCGCCATACAGGGCTCGGCGCAGAGCTTCCAGGGCGAGGCCGCGCGCGGCCAGGGCCTGGGGATCGAGGGCGATCCGCACCTGCCGTGGCCGCCCGCCGATGACCGTGGTCAGCGAGGTATTCTTCACCGACTGCAGGCGGTCAACCACCTCCTCGGCGACCCGGCGCAGGTCGTGGTCGGAGGCTGTGCCTGAGAAGAGGGTCAGGTTGACGATCGGTACGTCGTCGACCTCCACCGGCTTGACCACCCAGCCGGCCACCCCCGGCGGTACCTGGTCAATGTTGCTCTGGATCTTGTTGTGCAGCTTGACCAGCGACTCGACCCGATCCTCGCCGACGAAGAAACGCACGGTGACTACCGCCTGGTCGGGGCGGGACATGGAGTAGACGTATTCGACGCCGTCGACCTGCCAGAGCAACTTTTCCAGCCGCGTCGCCACCTGCTTTTCCACCTCGGCGGCGCTGGCCCCCGGCACCTGCACGTAGATGTCGGCGATCGGCACGACGATCTGCGGCTCCTCCTCGCGCGGGGTCAGCAACAGGGCCGCCGCACCGGCGATGAAGGCGAGCAGGATCAGGATGATCGACAGGTGTCCTTCGAGGAACTTGTCGACGATCCGGGTCGGCAGGGAATGCTGTTTCGCCATGAGCTCAGTTCTCCAGCCGGGCGCCGCTGACCGCCCGTTCGACCCCGCCGGTCACGATTGTCTCGCCGCTGACGAGGCCGGAGAGCACCTCGACGCGGTCACCGACCGCGCGGCCGGTCTTGATCAGGCGCCAGCGCAGGACACCGTCCTCGACCACGTAGACGCCGGTCAACTGGCCGCGGGTGACCATGGCCGCCGTCGGCAGGAGCAGGGCGTCGCTGGTCCCGCCGGCATGGGCGGCGCGGGCGAACAACCCGGCGGCCAATGCCGGGTCGTCCGGCAGGCTGGCTTTCACCTGGAAGGAGCGACTGGCCGGGTCAGCCGCCGGTTCGACTTCCGAGACCGTGGCCGGGAAGCTGCGCCGCAAGGACGGCACTTCGACCTGAAGCACGGTGCCGGGAACGATCTTGCCGGACAGTGCCTCCGGGCAATCGAGACGCACCCGCCAGCCGCCGGCGCGGTCGAGCACCAAAAGGGGCGTGCCGGGCAGGATCGTGGCGCCGACCTCGACGGCCGTTGTGGCGACCCGTGCCGCGTAGGGTGCCGTCACCCGGGCGTAGCCGGCGAGGGTGCGGGCCTGCTCCACGGCGGCTGCGGCGGCCTTGAGGCTACCGCGCGCTTGTTCGGCTTCGCTGGCCACCCGGTCGAACTCCTGGGGGGTGACGGCTTCGCCGGTCTTGAGTTTCTCGAAGCGGACAAGGGTCTGCTCGGCCAGAGCCAGCCGCGCCGCCGCTGCCTGGCGGGCACTTTCGGCGCCGGTCAGTTGTGCCCCGAGCGGGGTGTCGACGATGGTCAGCAGCACGGCTCCAGCCGCAACCCGGTCGCCGGCCTTGACCTTGAGGCTGCCGACCCGGCCGTCGATGCGGGCGGTGAGGGTGGCACGATCGAGGCTCTCGATCGTGCCGACGAACAGTTCGGTGCCGGGGAGGGCCTCGCTGCCGAGCGTGGCGACAGTCAGCCCCTTGACGACGGGTGGTTCGCCGCTGGTGCGGCCGGGGGCGATATCGCCGCAGGCGGCCAGCAGCAGGCATGTCACTGCGGAGACAATCTGGGTCAGGGATTTCATCGCGGGAGCGCCTCGCCGGGGAGGAAGGCCTGCAGGAAGCGGCCAGCCTGGAAGTGGATGTTGCCAAGCGATAACAGGTGCCGGGTCTCGGCGCCAACGGCGTCAAAACGGGCGCGGTCGAGGGCGCTCTGCGCGGCGAGCAGGTCGGCCAGATCAAGCAGCCCGGCCTCGAAGCGCTGCTGCAGCAACCGCCGGCTCTCCTCGGCCGCAGCGACCGCCTCCCGGGCGGAATCACGCTGCAGGCGGGCTTCCTCGGCCCGCAGGCGGGCTTCTCCAAGGCGGAACGCCTGCTCGCGGCGGGCATCAGCGAGTTGGGCCTCAAGCGCTTGCTGCTCGGCCGTGGCCCGCGCCGTGGCGGAACTGCGCCGGAGGCCGTCGAACAGCTCCCACTCAAGTCCGGCGCCTACCCCCCAGGACTCGGCATCACCCCCGAAAGGATTGTTCTCATCATGCCAGGCGTAGTGGGCGGTCACCCCCAGGCGCGGCAGCCAGTCCGCCTTGCTCCTGCTGACGGCCAGGCCGGCGGATTCGACGTGCAGCGACAATGCCTGCAAATCGGCGCGCTGATCGATGTTCGCATCCGTGGCAGGAGGGAAGCTCAGCTCGTCGAGGGGGGCGACAATCCCCTCCTCACCACCGGGGCGGCCGGTGGTGAGGGCGAGTCGGCGACGGGCCAGGGTCAAATCGTTGCGAGCGGCCAGTTCGCGTCGTCTTGCCTCGGCCAACTGCACGCCGGCGCGCAATTCGTCAGCCTTCAGGCCGATCCCGGCCTGCCGTCGCTCGCCGGCCAGCCGGGCGATCTCCGCCGCTTCCTGCCGGGAGCTCTCCACCCAGCCCAGGGCGGCTGCGGCCTGCTGCACGTCGAGATACGCCTGAAAGGCGGCAAAGGCCACTTCCTCGGCACTCCAGGCGGCATCGGCGGCCGCGGATTTACCGGTCGTGCGTGCCCGTCTCAGGTCGAAATCGACCGCCGGATCGTAGAGCGTCTGGGTCAGCTGCAGGCGGGTCTCGAAATCATCCTGCTCACCAGGGTCGACCAGGTCGTAGTCTGGGTTGGCCATGACGTTGCGCTCCTGGTTGAGGGCTGCGAACAGGCTGCCGGCGGGTTCGTCGGTGCGAACGTAGCGTTCGCTCGCCGTCAGGTGCGGCAGCCAGCCGCTGCGGGCCTCGCCGATTGCCGCTTCGGCGGCAGTAGCCCTGGCCCTGGCCACCTGCACGGCCGGGCGATCGGCGACTGCTGCGCGCAAGGCGTCCTGGAGGGTCAGTTCCGCGGCGAAACCGGGGTTCAGTGACAGGGTTGAAAGAAGGCAACAGATGAAAAGGCGCTTCATGCAGGATCTCCCAATGAATATATATAATAATATGAATATATAAGTCAATGCTCTTGTTTATCTTCTTCTATATCCTTTACCACAGGATTGGTGTTTGTTAAGGCGCTGCGCCGCAAACACCGACGAAAAAGCCTTTGCCGCACGATTCGCTTTGACTTAACATGTTCCCGGTTGCCTTTATCCCAAACAGGGCGGCCGCTATGCATCCCGCGCAAGATGGAGGTGCCATTGCCGGACTTCTCCCCGGCCGATTTCGTCCAACTGGCTGCCCATGGCATTCCCGCCGCCGAAGCGGAACGCCAGCTGGGGCAACTGCGTCGCGGCCAGAGATGGACAGACCTGGCCCGACCGTGCACGGCCGGCGACGGCATCCGGCAGCTTCCGGAGGGGCGGCAGACGGCGCTGCAGGAGCGGTTCTCCGCCGCCGCCGGCACCGGGCGGATCATCCGTTTCGTCCCTGCGTCCGGTGCCGCCACCCGCATGTTCCAGCCGCTGCAGACACCTTCCGGCGATGGCCACGAGCCGCGGCGCTTCCTGGCCGAACTCGAGCACTTTCCCTTTGCGCCTGCGCTCGCGGCGGTCCTCTCCCGCACTGGCCATGATCTGGAGACCGCGCGCCGTAGCGACGACCTGCCGACGCTGCTGGCAGCGTTGCTCGATGTCCACGGACTCGACTATGCCCGTCTGCCGAAAGGCTTGCTCGCATTTCACCGTGACGGCACCGAGGTGCGCACCGCATTTGTCGAGCATCTCGCCGAAGCTGCCCAGCTGGTCGGGGCGGGCCATTCGTCCCGGCTGCACTTCACGGTCTCCCCGGAGCACCTCCCCCTCTTCGAAAGCCAGCTGGCCGAGTGGCGCGGGAAGCTGGAACGGCGCTACGGCACCTCTTTCGACGTAACGTTCTCGGTCCAGCCGCCGGCCACCGATACCCTGGCCCTGGCGGCCGACGACCACCCGTTGCGCGATGCCGCCGGCCGCCTGCAGCTGCGTCCGGGCGGCCACGGTGCCTTGTTGGCCAATTTATCCGCCCTCGACGGGGAGCTGATGCTGGTCCGCAACATCGACAACGTGGTACCGGACGGGCGCAAGGCGGAGAACCTTCTTTATGATCGGCTGCTCGGCGGGCTGCTGCTGGAATTGATCGATGTCAGGAGAGAACTGCTGGAGCAGCTGCGCCGCAATCCCGGCGATGCCGCAGTGCGGTATCGGGCCAACGCCTTTCTGCACGAGGAAATGGGCGCGGTACTGCCGGTCGGTGGCCTTGCCGCCGAACCGCTCGTCGATCTGCTCGACCGGCCGCTGCGGGTCTGCGGCATGGTCAAGAACAGCGGCGAGCCGGGGGGCGGGCCGTTCTGGGTGCGCGGCAGCGATGGCCTTCTGAGCCGGCAGATTGTCGAAGCCTCTCAGGTCGACCGCAGCAATCCGGCACAGGCAGCGATTCTGGCGGCGGCGACACACTTCAACCCGGTCGACATGGCCTGTTGCCTGCGTGACGGCAACGGGCGGCCCTATGAACTGGAGCGCTTCGTCGACCATGACACGGCCATTGTCACGACCAAGGTTCAGAACGGCCAGCCGATCCGCATCTTCGAACGCCCCGGCCTGTGGAACGGCGCCATGGCCGGTTGGCACACCGTGTTCGTCGAACTCCCGGCAAGCACGTTCAATCCGGTCAAGACCGTATTCGATTTGCTCCGGCCCGCGCATCAGCCATAAGATGGGTGAGGCGAGAACCGAGAAAATGCAGCCAATAATCGAGGAGAGGAAACTCTGATGCCGACCGACCGCGACCGGCTGCTGCGCGCCGTCGGCGACGATTTCGCCGTACTGCGCGGCCATCCGCTGCCCTTTGGCGCGACCCGTCTGCACGGCGGGGTCAACTTCTCAATCTTTTCCCGCCATGCCACGGCCATGACGCTGGTGCTGTTTGTCCCCGGCGATCCCGAGCCGCTGATGGAACTCCCCCTTGATCGGGAGTTGAACCGCACCGGCGACGTCTGGCATGTCTTCGTCCAGGGGCTGGCTCCCGGTTTCGAGTACGGCTACCGGGCCGAGCGGACCGGGCAGAAACCCAGCCCGCTGCACCGCTTCGATCCGGCCGTGGTGTTGCTTGACCCCTATGCCAGGGCACTGAGTGGACCATCCCTCTGGCGTGGTGCCAGTCGGGAGGCATCACGGGCCGCCGCCTGGCGGGGGGTTCTGGTTGACGAAACGTTCGACTGGGAGTTCGATCGGCCGCTCAAGCACCATTTGGCCGACACCGTGATTTACGAACTTCACGTCCGTGGCTTTACCCGTCATCCGTCCAGCGGCGTCGCCCATCCCGGGACTTATCGCGGCGTGATCGAGAAGATCCCCTACCTGCAGGAGCTCGGCGTCACTGCGGTTGAGCTTTTGCCGGTCACCGAGTTCGATGAAGCCGACAATTTCCGGGTCAATCCGCAAACCGGCGAACCGCTGCACAACCTCTGGGGCTACCATCCCGTGAACTTCTTTGCCCCGAAGGCCGCCTACGCCGTCGACCCTGCCCCGGGCGCGGAGCTGCGCGAATTCCGGGAAATGGTCAAGGCGCTGCACCGGGCCGGGATCGAGGTGATCCTCGACCTGGTCTTCAACCATACCGGCGAGGGGAACGAGCAGGGGCGGACTCTCTCCTTCCGCGGCTTTGACAACAGTGTCTACTATCTGCTCGACCCCAAAACCGGCGCCTACGCCAACTACTCGGGGTGCGGCAACACGGTCAACTGCAACCATCCGGTGGTGCGCAACCTGATTGTCGATGCCCTGTGCTGGTGGGTCACCGAGATGCATGTCGACGGCTTCCGCTTCGATCTCGCCGCGATCCTTGCCCGCGGTCCGGACGGTCAGCCGCTGGCCAACCCGCCGCTGATCGAGCAACTCGCCGCCAACCCGGTACTGGCCGACGCCAAATTGATCGCCGAGGCATGGGACGCCGCCGGACTTTACCAGGTCGGCACCTTCCCCAACTTTGGCCGCTGGGCTGAGTGGAACGGCAAGTTCCGTGACGATCTCCGCTGTTTCGTGCGCGGCGACGCCGGCATGGTGCCGCTGCTGGCCACCCGCCTGGCCGGCAGCTCCGACCTCTACCAGGACGATGGCCGCGCGCCGTTCCACAGCATCAACTTCATCACCTGCCACGATGGCTTCACCCTCGCCGACCTGGTCAGTTTCGAGCGCAAGCACAATGAGGCCAACGGTGAGCACAATGTCGACGGCAGCGATGTGAACTTCAGCAGTCACTGCGGTAGCGAAGGACCGCTGGACGATCCGGCCATCCAGGCGTGTCGCGCCCGCCGAATACGTAATTTTTCAGCACTGCTGCTGCTGGCCCACGGCGTGCCGATGTGGCTGGCCGGCGATGAATTCGGCAACAGCCAGGGCGGGAACAACAACGCCTGGTGTCAGGACAACGCCATCGGCTGGCTCGACTGGTCCGGGCTGGAGGCGCAGCGCGACCTGTTCGCCTTCTGCCGCCACCTGATCGCCTTCCGCCGGCTTCACCCGTTGCTACGTCCACGTCATTTCGAGGGGGAGGAGAGCGGCGAGCGGCGTCTGACCTGGCACGGCCCGCAGTTGTTCAAGGCCGACTGGTCGGAAAAATCACATTCATTGGGGATGCATCTGCAGGGGCTGAAGGGGGAAGCGGAGGTCTACCTGATTGCCCATGCCGCAACGGCGGCGCAGACCTTTGCCCTGCCGAAGTTGGCGCCAGGCCGACAGTGGCGGCGCTTCGTCGATACGGCGTGTGAGCCGGCCAGCGTTGCGCCGGGAGAAGAGCCGATCCTGGCCAACCAGGGGGGGTATGCAGTGTCGGGCGAGTCAGTGGTCGTGCTGGTCGGTGCCTGACCCGGTAATCTCAGAGGATCCGGTTGATGTGCGCCAGAGCTTCGGCCGCAATTTCTTTTGCCGGTTTTTTGGCGGAGACGATGCCGACCTGGTGCTTCGGCAACCGTGCCAGTTCCTCTTTGAAGCAGGCGGCCTGCAGCTGAATGTCCTTCGGCGCGTACAGCCCTTCAATTATTGAGCCGAGATTCTCGACGGCAACCTCTGGGGCGAGATCCAGGTAAATGGTCAGGTCGGGGACGATTTCGCCGTTGAAATTCAAGCCGCGAGCGCGGGCTTCGAGGCAGTTGAGATCCTCGCGGAACCAGTCATGCCCCTTTATCGCGGCATAGGCAATCGAAGAAATCGTGAAGTTCTTGCACAGAACGACCTTGCCGGCCCGCAATTGATCGCGGATGACGGAACAGGCGCGGGCCCGTGAGGCGAGTTCGTAGAAGAAGTCCGGTTTGAACTTGCCGTACCGCCAGCCGCAATCGAGATCCTGGGCTCCCATCAGTTGGGCGCGCCCGGTGTCCGGGCTGTCGATCTCGTAAACCTCTTTACCCTCCTGGATCAACGCCTCCCGCAAGCTCTCGACCAGGTCCACGATCAGCTTCCCCGTACCATAAATTCCCTCGATGACGATCAGTTTCCCCTGTTTCATTGCCGCTCCTTGCGGGTTGTGTCCCGGCTGTCAGAAAATTTTAAGTCTGAAGTAAATATATTAACCTAGTTTTACTCGCGCTGAAAATAATTATCTTTGTCCTTGCGATCAGTGGTCGCGGTAGCCCAGCACCACCAGTACGCAGCTGCCGTCAGCGATGACGTTGACCCCCGCGCGTTCGCAGGCGGCGACGGCGGTCGCGCTCTGGGCGCCGGGCTGCATCCAGACGTGCTTGATCCCCTTGGCAATGGCCTGCTCGACCACCTTGTCGGTGATCTGCGGCGGGGTGATGATCGACAGGCTCTGCACCTCTGCCGGCAGTTCACTCACCGACTTGACGCACGCCACCCCTTCGATCTCCGCTTCCACCGGATTGATCGGAATGACCTTGCGATCGTTCAGCTGGTAGCAGCGCAGCACCTTGTTGCCGTACTTGTCGCGGTTTTTCGAGGCGCCGGCCACGCCGAAGGCCGGGGCGGCCAGGAAAGCGGCGATCTTTTCGTCGATGGTTTTCATGGGGGGCTCCAGGAGATAAGTATTTGATGACAGTGTAGCATGGCCGCCGGCTTTTACCCATCCTTCCCCATAAACCGCGCTTACTGCATTCAATCAAAGTCGCGGGGTCTCGCCCCCGCACGGCGACGCACTTTTGTTAGGCGACAAAAGTGCGCAAAAACGCCTTCTCCTCGCGGAGGGCATGGTCGATAGCTTCGTCCATCGTTGTTTTTGTACTGACACTGTCCCAGCCGTACCCACCTTTTGCGGGGCCCATCCACTTGGGGCCCCGCGGCGGTCTGCAGACTTCAGCATTCTGTCGGACACGGATCATTCAGCGTTCGGAACGTGTTTGGCTTTGCCCGCCAATTGCCAGCTCCCCGTGCCGCCGCAGCCGGAGCCAGATGGATGAATGGCGAAGAGCCGGACAAACTGTCTGAGGGGGCGCAGCCCCCGAGTTTTTGTCCGGCCGGCATTCATCTGTCCGGCGGAGGTTCCCCTGCGCAGCAGGGCAAGGCGGTAGGGGATCTACGGCGTTCTTTTGGTGACTTTTCTTGGCCGAGCAAGAAAAGTCACCCGTCCGGCCGGACGGGACCGGCCGAAGTTGATTTAACTGTTTGGTCGTCGTCCGGGGGCGAGACCCCGTGACTTTGACTGATTGATATTGGCAGGGCACAGGAGGGCGCCCTGCGGATCAGTTATGGAATCAAGGTGGCGATCAGGTCGAGCAATGGGGCAGGGTAGAGGCCGAGCAGCAGGATGGCGCTGACGCAGACCAGCAGGACCGCATGTTCGAGGGAGGTGCCGGGGTGCAGGGCCGGAGCTGGTTCGTCGCTGCTGTACAGCACCATGACCACCCGCAGGTAGTAGGCGAAGGACACCAGCGAGGCAAGGATGGCGACCACGGCCAGGCCGGTAAAGCCCCCCTTGATGGCGGCGTGGAAGAGGACGAACTTGCCGATGAAGCCGCCGGTCAGGGGCATGCCGGCCAGGGACAGGAGGCAGGTGGCGAGCACGGCGCCGCGCACCGGGTAACGGTAACCGAGTCCGTGCCAGGCAGCCAGTTTCTGCGGCTCGCCGTGAGCATTGCTCAGCGAGGTGATGACGGCGAAGGCGCCGAGGCTGGCGGCGGTGTAGACGGTCAGGTAGAAGACCACCGCGCTGTAGCCCTCCGGGCTCCCCGGCAGCAGGGCGGTCAGCAGGTAGCCCATATGCACCACCGAGGAGTAGGCCAGCAGGCGCTTGAGGTTCTCCTGCGGCAGGGCGCACAGGCTGCCGACCAGCATGGTCAGCAGGGCCAGCACCCAGAGCAGCGGGACCAGTTCCTGCCAGGCACCGGGGGCACTGGCCAGGACCATGACCAGGGCGGCACCCACCGCCCCCTTCGAGCCGGTGGCCAGCAGCGCGGTGACCGGCGCCGGGGCGCCCTGGTAAACGTCCGGGGTCCACAGGTGGAATGGCACCAACGAGATCTTGAAGCCGATGGCGACCAGCGCCAGTCCCCAGCCGAGCAAGCCCCAGGGTCGCAGGTGTCCGCCGACCTGCAGCCCGTTCAGCGCCTCCGGCAGGTGGAAGGTGCCGCTGGCCGCGTAGATCAGGGCAATGCCGAAAGCCATGAAGCCGGTGGCTACCGCCCCCAGCACCAGGTACTTGAGCCCGGCTTCGGCGCCCTGATTGTTGTTGCGGTGAAAGGACACCAGGATGTAGAGGGCGAGAGTGAACGACTCCAGGCTGAGGAACAGCCCGACCAGGCTGGTTGCGCCGGAAAGCAGGGCCATGCCGGCGGCGGAGAAGAGGACCAGGGCAACGTACTCGCCGGCGGCAAACTCGCGTTCGCTTGCGTAGCGCAGTGAAAGCATCAGGATCAGGGCGGCGACCAGCGACCAGAGGATGGCAAAGTAGCGGGCAAAGGGAGCGCTGCTGAACAGCCCGGCGATCTCCATCGGGGACGGCGGCGCCACGCCGGCGGTCACTGCGGCAACCAGCGCCACGGCAATGCCGCCGGCGATGAGCGGCCGCGTTTCGTGGTACCAGGCGCCAGCCATGAGCAGGGTCGTTGCCCCGATGACCAACACCAGGACGGGAGCGAGGGCCAACACGTCGAGCCAGGTCATGGTAGCCCCCCGAGCGCGGCCTGTACCGGTCCTGCCAACGGCGCCAGGAACGGTGCCGGGTAGAGGCCGATCCAGACGGTCAACAGCGCCAGCGGCACCAGCACCAGCCATTCGCGCACGGTCAGATCGGCTATCGCTCCCCGGTTTGCCGGCGCCGGCCCCCAGAGCGCCCCCTGCACCAGGCGCAGCAGATAGGCGGCGGCGAAGACCAGCCCGGGCAAGGCCAGCAGCGCCCACAGCGGCTGGGTATGGAAAGTGCCGAGCAGGACCAGGATCTCGCCGGTGAAGTTGGCCAGTCCCGGCAGGCCGAGGGACGCCAGGGCAAACAGCAGGAAGAAGGCCGACAATGCCGGCGCCGCTCCCCACAGGCCGCCGAGTTCCGCGAGGTCGCGGGTGCCGGTGCGGGCCCGCAGCATGGCCACCACGGCAAACAGGGCGCCGGTGACGATCCCGTGAGTGACCATCAGCAGGATGCTCCCCTGCCAGGCGGTGGCGTTCCAGGCGGCCAGTCCCAGCACCACCAGGCCGAGGTGGGAGATCGACGAGTAGGCGAGAATCCGCTTGACGTCCTCCTGCCGGTAGGCGCTCCAGGCGGCGTGGAACAGCCCGAGCAGGGCGAGCGCGGCGAGGAAGGGCAGACAGTTCCGGGTGGCATTCGGGAAGAGCGGGAAGGCGAAGCGGATCATCCCGTAGAGGCCGGTTTTCAGCAGCAGCCCGGTCAGGTCGACGGAGCCGGCGGCCGGGGATTCGCTCAAGGCATCCGGCTGCCAGGTATGGAACGGTACCAGTGGCGCCTTGATGGCGAAAGCCAGCATGAAGCCGCCGAACAGCAGGTACTCCTGGGTCAGGGTCAGGCGGGTCTGCGCCAGGTCGGCCAGGGCAAAGGAGGGGGCGCCGCTCTGCGCGGCGTGCAGCAGGTAGAGGGCGATCATGGCGATCAGCATCGCCAGGCTGCCGGCCAGGGTGTACAGGAAGAAGCGGACCGCCGCTCGCCGTCGTCCCTCCTCTCCCCAGATGCCAATCAAAAAGACCATCGGCAGCAGCATCGCTTCCCAGAAGAGATAGAAAAGCACCAGGTCGACAGCCAGGAACACACCCATCAGCCCGCTCTCCAGGATGAGGAGCAGGGCCATGAACAGCGGCACCCGGCGCTGCTCCGGCCAGGCGATCAGCACCGCGACCGTGTGCAGGAAGGCGGTGAGCAGGACCAGCAACAGGGAGATGCCGTCCAGGCCTAAGGTGTAGCGGATGCCGAACCGGGGAATCCAGGCGGCGTCCTCGCGCAGCAGCCAGCCGGCTTGACCGTCCCCATGGGTGACGAACAGCCAGAGGGCGATCATCAGGGTGGTCAGGGTCGTCACCAGGGCCAGCCAACGGCACTCAATGGCACTGCGGCGCTGCAGCAGGCAGAGCAGCGCGCCGGCCAGGGGCAGACCGATCAGCAGGCTGAGCCAGGGGAATTGCGGGAGGGAGGTCGCCATGGTCGTCATTGCGTCCTCATTTCACCAGCGCCAGCAGGAACCAGCCGAGGATGATCAGGAATCCCCAGACGAAGCCGGCCAGGTAGGTCGAGACGCGGCCGGTGGTCAGTCCGCGCAGGCGCTCGCCGCAGGCTGTCGTCTGCCTGGCCAGCCCGTCCAGCGTGGCGTCGACCAGGGCGCGGTCGCAGCCGATCGCGCAGAGACCGGCCATCGCCGTGAACGGTCGCACGAACAGGAGATCAACCAGGGCATCGGCCCGCCAGCCAAGCAACAGGAAGCGGCTGGCCCGATTCTCCTGCTCGCCCCGGAATTGACCGTAGCGCCAGCGCGCAAATCCCCAGCCGAGGATCACCAGGCCGGTGGCCAGGCCGGCCAGCGCCCATTCGATGCTGTGCCCGGCGAGGATTTCCCGCCCGGCCAGGGTGCCGAGCCGATGGGTCAGCCATTCGTGACCGCCGACCAGGGGGGGGAGATTGAGCAGGCCGCCGCAAAGGCCGAGCAGTGCCAGCGGCCAGAGCGGCCGGCGCATCAGCAGCGGCAGGTCATGGGGGTGGCCATGGCCGCGCGGTTCGCCGGCAAAGACCAGGTAGACCAGACGGAAGGTATAGACGGCGGTGAGCAGGGCGGTCAGCAGGCCGATCCCCCACAGGGCGAGGAACAGCGGCGTCCCCTGGGTGTAGACGGCCAGCAGGATGCCGTCCTTGGAGAAAAAGCCGCCGGTCAGCGGTGCGCCGGCCAGGCACAGGGCCCCGGCCAGGAAGACCCAGAACAGTTCGCGCGGCCCGCGTTTGAACAGGCCGCCCATGCGCAGGATGTCATTTTCGCCCCCTGCCAGATGGATGATGCAGCCGGCGGCCATGAACAGGGCGGCCTTGAAGAAGGCGTGGGTGAGCAGATGGAACATTGCCCCGGCCACCGAGCCGGCGCCGACGGCGAGGAACATGTAGCCGACCTGACTCATGGTCGAATAGGCCAGCACCCGCTTGATTTCGCGTTGGGCCAAGGCGCAGGTCGCCGCATAGAGGGCGGTCAGGGCGCCGACCACGGCAATCGCCGCCATCCCATCAGGAGAGAGCGAGACCAACGGGAAGAGTCGGCAGAGCAGGTAGACGCCGGCGGTGACCATGGTGGCGGCGTGGATCAGGGCGGAAACCGGGGTCGGCCCGGCCATGGCGTCGGCCAGCCAGGTCATCAGCGGCAGCTGCGCCGACTTGCCGCAGGCGCCCAGCAGCAGCAGCACGGTCAGCGCGGTCAATACCTCCGGGGCGAAGCTTGCCGCCCGGGCGTTGATCGCGGCGATCTCCAGCGTGCCGGTCAGGGCGAAGAGCCAGAGCAGTGCCGCCGCCAGGAAGATGTCGCCGACCCGGGTCACCAGGAACGCCTTGGTGCCGGCGCGGGCGTTCTCGCTCTTCTGGTACCAGAAGCCGATCAGGGCGTAGGAGCACAGCCCCACCCCCTCCCAGCCGAGGAACAGTACCAGCAGATTGTCGGCCAGAACGATTGCCAGCATGGCGAAGACGAACAGGTTGAGCAGGCCGAAGAAGCGTGCGTAGTCCTCCTCGTCGTGCATGTAGCCGACGGCGTAAAGGTGGATCAGGGTGGCGACGCCGGTCACCATCAGCGTCATCGGCGCGGCCAGGGCGTCGAAGTGCAGGGCGAACGGAATAGTGATGTCTCCGACCGGCAGCCAGGTGCCGAGCAGCGCGTGTGTCCCCGCGCCGTCCGCATACCCCCAGAACAGAAGGGTCAGCAGAAACGAAGCTGCCACCCCGGACACCGCCAGGGTCTCGGCGACCAGGCGCGGCAGGCGCATGCCGAACAGCATGTTGAGCACCGCGCAGGCCAGCGGCAGCAGGGGAATAAGGAAGAGCAGGGTCTGGTTCATCCGCGCAACCCGTCGAATCTATCGGCTTCCAGCGTCCCGCGCCGGCGCCGCAGGTAGACCACCATGGCCAGGGAAATGGCGACCTCGGCCGAGGTCATGGCCATCAGGAACACCACGAACACCTGGCCGTCGACCTGCCGCCAGTAGGCCGAGCCGCCGACCAGTGCCACCGCCGCGGCGTTGAGCATGATCTCAACGCCGATCAGGATCATGATCAGGTTGCGGCGGGCCAGGACACACCCCAGTCCCATGGTGAAGAGGATGGCGGCAAAGATCAGCACATGGGCGAACGGCACGATCATGACGGCTGCTCCCCCCGTTTGCGCGGTTCGCCTTTACCGACGTAGTAGGCGCCGACCGCGGCGAAGAGCAGCTGGAAGGAGACCACCTGCACCGCCAGGGCGTAATGATCGAACAGCGCCGTGCCGAAATCGCGCGGGCTGGCGTGATAAGCCGTGCCGCTCCCCGCCGAGGAAGGATCCTGGATGATCAGCAGTACCGTGCAGCCGAGGGTCACCAGGGAAAGGATCAGCACCGGGATCCAGCGGCGGCGGTCGACCGTCAGCGGTTTGCCGCCGGGGGACAGTTCCAGCATCATGATGATGAAGAGGAACAGCACCATGATCGCTCCGGCGTAGATGATCATCTCCCAGGCCGCCACCAGCGGCGCGCCGAACAGGTAGAAGATCAGCGCCAGGTCGAAAAAGGCGTGGACCAGGTAGATCACCGCATGCACCGGGCTGGTGCGGGTGATGCACAACAGCGTCGCCGTCAGGGTCGCCGCCGCCAGCAGGTAGAAGACCACGCTTCCGATCATGTCATGGCACCAGAGCCCCGGGATCGACGGGGCCGTATTCATCGGCGTTGCCGCCGCGCGGGTTGGCCACGCCGATGCCGGCGTGGCGGTAGAAGTTATAAGTGTTGTCCTTGCCGCCGTCGCCGATCAGCAGGTCTTCCTTCTCGTAGACCAGCGACAGCGGATCGCGTTTGCAGATCTCGTACTCCGGCGACATCTGGATCGCCAGGGTCGGGCAGGCTTCGGCGCACAGCCCGCAGAAGATGCAGCGGGCGAAATTGATGCGGAACCAGGTTGCGTAGCGGCGGCCGTCGGGAGCCTCTGCCGCCTGCATGGAGATGCAGTCGACCGGGCAGGCCGCCGAGCACAGGTGACAGGCAACGCAACGCTCATTGCCATCCGGGTCGCGGGTCAGCACCATGCGTGCCCGGTAGCGCGGCGCCGGGGTGCGCTTCTCCTCCGGGTACTGGATGGTGGTCGGCTTCCTGAACAGGTAGCTGAACGTCACCGCGTATGCTTGAAGAGTCCCTTTGATGTCGCGCCAGATATTCATAGGCTAAGCCCGGAATGCAGTAGTCAGAAGTCAGAAGTCAGAAGAAAACCAGAAATCGCCAGCGCACTATCTCGGGCCGAAGGATTCTGACTCCTGAATTCTGTATTCTGAATTCCTTTCATCATTTGATTGCCAGCATCACCGCCCCGGTCACCAGCACGTTGGCCAGCGCCACCGGGATCAGGAACTTCCAGCCGAAGTGCATCAGCTGATCGTAGCGCAGGCGCGGCAGGGTACCACGCGTCCAGATGAAGCAGAAGGCCACCGCCAGCACCTTGAGAGCGAACCAGACGAGCGGCGGCAGCAGCGGTCCGTGCCAGCCGCCGAGAAAGAGCACGGTGACCATCGAGCCGAGGATAATGACGTTGATGTATTCGCCGACAAAGAACAGGCCGAAGCGCATCCCCGAATATTCGGTGTGGTAACCGGCAACGATCTCGTTTTCCCCTTCCGGCAGATCGAAGGGGGTGCGCTTCGATTCGGCCAGGACGCTGATCATGAAGATCACGAA
>JAMPXI010000037.1 GCA_023701265.1 Desulfuromonadales bacterium
ACCCGTTCAACGTCGCCGTCAGCGTCAGCACGTCCGCCGTGAACGTCAGGGTGCCGTCTGCGATCGCCACGCCCGAGCTCTTCGCCAGAGCGAACGTCCCCTGCGCCACCACGAACCCGAACGCGTTCAGCGCCACACTGCCCGACGCATGCAGCTGTTCGCCGTCAGCCCCAGAAAAATCGATAGTCCCAACGGGAGTGCTGGCAAAATCTATGACATTGCCACCTGAAGCGGTATTGAGCTTGAGGGTTCCATTTGATGCAGCAGTGAACCCCGAAATATTTTTCAATGTGGCATTATCAATCACGCCCTTGGCGGCATACCAAACATTTGTGCCATCAGAAACGATTGCAAGGGCAAAGCTGGTGATGCTGGCGTGGAAACCTACGGCATCAGCATCGTAGGTATCATCCGAAAAATCATTTGCTGTACCGCCATCGCTCAGAATATAGGGCCCATTATGATTGCCGAAGAAAACCAGCCCGGAGGTAACAGTTATTCCTAGCAAGTTAACGGAGATACCGGTCGTACCATCACTGAGGTTGACGCTTGTTGAAGATCTACTGAAATCAAAATCGCCAGCCAGCGTCACGAATCCTGCGAGTTGAACTTCAAGGGTGCCAACACCATCATCTATGTCTCCGCTAACAAACCCGAGGTCATTAAGAATGAAGGTATCCTTGGCATTCCCCCCGGTCAGGTTCTGGGTTGCACTGAATGAGATGGTTGTTGTTCCAAAACTAAGGGTTCCCGCGTTAATACCAGTCAGCATCCAGATATTGTCGAGATTAGGAGCGATCAGCGTGATTGTGGCTCCTATGTTGCCGGTGATCGTTGTGATTCCCGCGATATTGGTACCATCTTCGCCTGAGGCGGTACCGCTGATATTCAGAGTCCCATCCGAGTTCACCTGTATCGTGATGGTTTGCCCGATATTCGATAATCCGCTGAGATCCAAAATTGGAGGCAATATCGTCGCTGCGGCTATCGGCGCACCCGCAACCAGAAAACTGTCAACCAGTGAACTATTTTCAACCACCACCCGCTGCCCCGCCCCCAGCAAATCTCCCATTACCGCCAGTCCGGAGTCATGGTCATAGCCAAGCACGTGGCCGACTTCGTGGTTCAGGACGGTGAGCAGGTCGATATCACCATAGGCATCGCTGCCGGCAACAGCTGAGAGATGGTTATCGGTGGTCAGGGCGAATTCGAAGTCGTCATCCGGCGTCCCGTCGACGAACCAGCCGTAGCCGGCAGCATTGACGTCGACCAGGATGGCGTAGCCGTCCGCTTCGCCCAGGATGCCGGCCGGCAAATCGGCCGTAGCGACGGTGATGGAGTCAAGTCTCTGGAGTTGCTCGCTGGTGAGCGGCAGGACGGTCCAGTTCTGCAGCGCCTGCTGCAGCAGGCTGTTCAGCTGGGAAGCGGTGAGCTCTGGAGCAACGGCCAAGCCGTCATCGGGAACCGTGGAGGAATTGACTGTGAGGTAATTTGCAGAAAGGTTGAACTGGTCGGCGGCATCATGGTCGGCTGTCGCCGGCGGATCCAGACCGTCGAACACCTGGTCTTCATGCGACACTAAATCGGAGCGATCGTCCGGAGTGAACTCCTGGGGAGCAAACGGTCCTTGTTCGGATGACACCGGCTCCTCGGCTTCATGGATTGATCTGCCGCCAGGGCCGCCAGCGCCGACCTGCGACAGCGTGTCGGGATCACTTTCACCGGCGGCATCGGGCTCACCGAGGAGAGACTCCCTACGCTCCTGCTCCTGAGTCCGGGACAGACACAGATTGGTGAGCAGCGGCAGGCCGAGCAGCAGAGCCCACTGCGGGGCAGGCTGATCCCCCTGCTCCTCGGACTGGAGTTGCTGCCAGAGTTTCCAAAGAGCCTCGGAAATATTCTCGCCGCCTGCGGCTTCATCCGCTTGGCTCTGTACAACCTCACCGGGCGGAATGGTCTCAACCGATTCACCGCTCGCGTTGCCGGCAGGAGTCGGGGCGCCCTGTTCAGCAGCACTCCCTCCCGGAACCTGCTGCTCGCTCGTGGTGACGGTCGCTTCCGTCTGAGGTTGCTGCTCCGCAGACTGCAGGCCGGCAAGGTTGACATCCTCTTCAGCATCGACCGGATAGACAGCCGAGCCATCAACCTCGTCAGTCGATGGATCGCCGAACTCTTCCGGGGCAGATGACTTCACCTTGAGCAGGTTCAGGATGGTCGCCGTGTAGGAGTTTTTAAGCTGACCAGTGAAAGCGACGAGGAAATCCTGGAAAGAATGAAGCTGGTCGAAATCGGTCTCCGAGAGCTGCACCAACAGGACTGGCTGGGCTGACGGATCACCACCTTCTTCATTAAACAACTCGAGCGGCAGCGTGGCGGTCAGGCTGCCGCTCGTGGTCACATTGAAAAGCTCGTCGAAATTTTCGGCAGTGAGCGCGGTGAGTTGGTCGCCGGAGATGCGACCATCGGCGGTGAGTTCTTCGGCGACCTGAACGTTCACATCCACGGACAGGGTCAACTGACCATCGGCCACGTCGACAGAACCTAGTGCATCGTCTAGGGTCACGGTTCCATCAAGATGATCGGCAGTGATCGTGAGGTCGAGATCGAGTTGGCGGAGGTCAAGGAAGAAACCGTCCTGTCCGGTACCGGACACTGACGGATCAAGACCGAAACCGAAGTCTAACTCAAGGGTGGCCGTATAGGCGGCAATGGGTTCCCTGGACAGGCTGATCCCCGCCTGATCGAGGGCCGCGGTGTCCAGACACACGAAACCGCTGCGGGTCACTTTCGCTTGAAGATCGTAGCGAATTTCCCCGTTAACCGCGCTGTAGGTGCCTTTGAGGGACTGCAGTGAAACGTCGTAACTTGTAAAATCCTGGTCATTTTGCGCGATTTTCAGTTTTGCATCGTGCATCGACGGTGGATCGACACCATCGTTGAAGTAGTCGAAAACCGATATTTTCAGACGCGAATCAATGGTTTCATGGAGGCCGAACAGCTCTCCCAAACTACTGTTTTCCACAAATGGCAACGAGGTCGAAAGGAGCTGATTGGCACTCTCCATCAAGGTGACAACCCGGGCCATCTGCTCAAAACCTTGGGCGATCAGTGCCTCATCGGCAGTGGAATCCTGTTGGTCGGCAGACTCGCCAGACGGGGTTTCCAGACACTCGGCAGCATCAATTTCCGTGGTGTCGATGCCAGCAAAAAGGTCACCGATTTGCTCGGCAGGGTTGTACTCGATGGGCTCCTGGTTGGCCAGATTCTGCCGGGATTCATCCTGTGACAGGACGACTTCTTCGGCCGGCGGTGAAGCAGCGGACAGACTGTCAAAGGTGGTCAGGGGGGAGTCGGAGCCATCCGGTGCGGTGGGGTCGAGCAACCCTTCGCCGGAGAGTAAAATCCTCGGCTCAAGGTTTTCCAGATCAAAAATATTTTGATGTCTGGAAAGTTTCAAAACGCCCTACGCCTCCATGCAAACAGATAAAAAGCGCTGCAGACAGACTGACTGGAAGAGAATTGAAAACAAAAAAAACCGGGCTGCCGAAAAGAGTGTCTCTTCGGCAGCCCGGCTGTCTCGATTGGGAGATCCGCGGCTTTCCGCCCCCGCCTCACGACGGGATTGGCATTTCGGAAACGTCATGAATTTGACCCGACTATATAAGCAAAATTTTATTTTGCAAGACCCTTTTTACCTAAATTAATATTAATTTTTTTTAACTTTCTTGTGGATTTAATTCGTTGATCAGACTCAAAAATCGACATTCGACCCAGTAAAAGAGAGGGCATCCGCCAGCCAAGTATCCATTTTAAGGACGCTGCTGCGCTGTTTGAAAGCCAACTGCTCGGCATTGCGCTGAGCCATGGCAATCGATTTTTCCGCAACCTTGCGTGCCCCGGGAGCCTCGCTGGCAACTGCCCCGGAAAGCACCCCGCGTACCTGCGGCGTGGCGAATCGCCGGATCAGTTCATCATTCAGGCTGACAAATGCCTGGCTGCTGCCGGGATCGCCCTGTCGAGCGCAGCGCCCGAAAAGCTGGCGATCAATCCGCCCGGATTCGTGTCTTTCCGTGGCGATGACATGAAGCCCCCCCTGTTCGGCGACTCCCCTCCCCAGCTTGATGTCGGTCCCGCGGCCAGCCATGTTGGTCGCGATAGTCAAAGCTCCGGGCGCACCGGCCATTGCCACGATATTGGCTTCTTCCTGGTGCTTGACGGCATTCAGCAGGCTGAAAGTCAACCCTTTGGCAGTGAGCAGTGCCGCCAGCTTCTCACTCATCTTGACGCTTCTGGTACCGACCAGGACCGGCCGGCCTGTTGCGTGACAGCGCTCGATCTCTGCAACGATCTCCAGCCACTTCGCTTCCTCATCGACGAATATCCGGTCGGCGGCATGCAGTCTTTGACAGGGTCGGTTGGTGGGGATGGTGAGCACCGGCAGCTTATAAATTTGCCAGAATTCACCGGCAGCTTCCAGCGCAGTGCCGGTCATGCCGCTCAGGTGCCGGAAAAACCGGAAGAAACGCTGAAAACTGAGCCTGGCCAGGGTCTCGCTGGGATCGCTCAAGGCAAGCTGTTCGTGCGCCTCGACCGCCTGGTGCATCCCCTGGCGCCAGGTCCTGTTCGGCATCAGGCGACCGGTAAATTCATCGACGATGACGATCTTGCCGTCCTGAATCACATACTGCTTGTCGCGTTTGTAGAACGCGCGCGCGGTGAGCGCCTGCACCACCAGTTCTTCGCAGCGCCCCGGACTGCGCCAGATTCCCGGAAGAGACGATGAGATCAAATCCAGCTTCCGTCGTCCCGATTCGGTGAGCTGCACCTCGCGATATTTGAGAACCGCCCGGTAATCGTCACCGGCAACGAAGTCACGGGCGACCATTTCCGCTCGGGCGCAGGCCAGCAACAGAGGATGGTTTTGCTGGGCCTGAGAGATGATCAGCGGGGTAACAGCTTCGTCAATCAGCACACTATCGGCCTCATCGACCAGGGCGGTATCCAGACCGCGCATGACCAGACCGTCATGTCTCGCCCGGTCGGATTGGAGCAACTGGCGCAGGAGCCGCCGGGAAGGTTGGTGACAGAGGCCAACTTTCAGGCGATCCCGTAAAAAATCG
This sequence comes from Desulfuromonadales bacterium, assembly GCA_023701265.1. Classification (GTDB taxonomy): domain Bacteria; phylum Desulfobacterota; class Desulfuromonadia; order Desulfuromonadales; family BM103; genus VAUL01. The sequence goes on from JAMPXI010000037.1 coordinate 5,121, forward strand.
GCGAGAATCTCCTTGCTGGTGGTATAGACGACGTCCTGAGCGTAATTATGCCGCCGCTCGGCAGGATCCATCATGCTGGTGACCACACCGGTCTTGACCCCGCAATAGTTGTACAATGGGCTCATTTCCCGGGCATCACGGCCGGCCAGGTAGTCGTTGACCGTTATGATGTGACATGGTCGACGGCTCCAGCCGGCGAGGATGGCAGGCAGGCAGGCGGTCAGAGTCTTGCCTTCACCCGTCGCCATTTCGGCAAGATAGCCCTTGTACATCGCCATGCCGCCGAGGATTTGCACCGGGAAGGGGCGCAGCCCGATGGTCCGGTAGGCTGCCTCGGTAATGATTGCGAAGGCTTCCGGAAGGATATCCTCGCGCCCTTTTTCCCGCCCGCGATACAACTGTTGGAGTTCGTCGAGACGCTCACGCAGCCGATGGTCGGAAACATGCTTGAAAGAAAGGGATTTTTCGGCGATCTGTTCAGCCTCGAGATGCATCTGCCTGAGGATCGAATTGCGCCGCCGGGCAAGTCCGAACAGCGCATGGCTGATGCGATCCAGCCCCTGATGCAACTTGTCCGGAACCGCGATGCGGGTTGCCCAATAGTTCTGCGCAAGGGTGCTCAAATCTGGTACCTCTTCTGGAGGAGTTGCCGCAAACTGCGTGTCCATTGCGACAAAAGCGGTTCCGGTTCCATGCTGAAACGGATTTTGCCGGAACGGCCGTGCAGCAACGTCACCTCCGGATCACTGGTGAGCTCGGCATAAATCAGGAAAAACGGTTCGGCCGCCGCCAACCCGGTCTGATCAGCGGCGGATATCGGAACCTCTCCGCCCCCCTTCCAGCCGAGAGCCGCAGAGGGCAGTCTATCATGCTGGAACGGGATAATCTTGTATGACTCGACCTGAAGATCCTGCCCTCCTTGACCGTACAAGCGCACTTCCGCTCGCTGCAGCTGCCCGTCGAACAGGCTCGACGCATCGTCCTGGGAAACCACCGCCGAGAAGCGGAACTGCTCGGGACAAACCACTTCTCCGAGCTTTGTTCCGCGCGGGATCCAGGTGCCTACCATTTCGTTGCAATGCGGCGAAACCCAGGTTCCCCTTTGGCTGCTGCGCACCATCAGAGCCTGCTGGTGGTGTCTCAGATTGGTGAGTTTATCCTCGATGGCCGCCATGCGTTTGCGAACCGGTTCGAGATCTGCCTGGCTGCGGTGCATTGCGAGGATCTCCAGAGCCCTGGTCTCCGCTTTCTGGGCCTCGGCCGCACGAATTTCCAGATCGAGTTCCTGGTCGCGCATGCGCAGCAACTGGCTGTCCGGCTCGACGACCGTGCCGGAAGGGGTCAGAACCGCATCGACATAGCCGGCGGTATAGTTGACAACCTGGATATGCTCGACCGCTTCCACCACTCCCGGGGCCCTGAAACGGCTGGGAAAAGGGATTACGGCAAGAAACAGGATCACCCCTGTCAGCGTCCCGACACTGATCGCCGTGGCCCGCAGGCGGGTTCGCGCCAGGCGAGGGCTGGTCGCCAGGTACTGGATGAATTTGACAAGCGGCACAACCCCCCAGGAGATGATGCAAACCACGGCCATCACCAGTCCGGCGAGCAGGAATTGATCGGCGATGAACAGGATGATCCCGGCAAACACCACCACCCGGTAGATGCCGCTCAGGATGCCGAAAACCGCCAGCCAGCCGGCTTCTCGACGCGTTTCAACCGGGGAGGTGGAATCCTGGTAGGCAAAGACGTAATGTTCGACCAGGTGCCGCAGATACTGCTGTGAGCGGGTATGCAGATTGGGGATGTCGAGGAGGTCGGAAAGGATGTAATAACCGTCGAAGCGCAGCAGGGGGTTGGCGTTGAACAACACGGTCGACACCGACGCGATGAACATCATGTTGTATGCCAGGCTGTGGATCACCCCCGGACCGGTGTAGGCCCAGACGAACGTTGCCAGGCCGGCTGCGAACACCTCGACGATCATGCCGGCGGCGCCGACCAGGGCTCGATGCCAGCGGTTGCGGAAGGACCAGCTGGAGGTGGCATCCATGTAGGGGATCGGGGTGAATATCAGGAACATGATCCCCATGGTGTGGACTTCACCGCCATAGTGCCGGCAGACCACGGCATGGCCGAATTCATGCAGCGTCTTGACCAGCACCAGGCCAAGGTAGAGGAAGAACAGATTGTCCGGCGCCAGTACCCCCTGGGCCTGGGATGTCACCGCGTCGAAACGGTCGATGACCAGTTTGAGGGCCAAACCGACCACGCCCATCCAGAGCAGTGCCGCCCACCTGTTGACCAGCAGCCTGGTGACCGGCATGCAGCGCTTCAGCAGCCGGTCCGGATCGAACAGCGGCAGCCGGAAAAACATGATGCTCAGCAGCTTCGACTTCAGTTCCCGTTGCTTGCGGCGCTTGTAACGATCGAACAGGTTGGCGCTGTCGGACGGCTGTTCATAGTAGAGCAGGCTGGCAAAATGCAGCTGGGAAAGGAGTTGGATGACTTCTTCCTGCCCCGGCACACCGTCAGGATCACGGTTCAGGCACTCTTCCCAAACCTCTCCAACGGTACGATCCCGGCGAAGCCGCTGGATGAAGTCGTAAGCCCCCGGCCGGAGCCGGAAAAACTGGTTGTTGAAGGGGTCCTCCAGGACATACCAGAGCTCCCCGCGAAAATACCGCTTGCGGGCCTTGACGTTGGCCCGCAGGGCGATCTTCTGATCGACGACACGGTGCCAGGATTCACTGAAGGTGCTGCTACGCCTGGCCATGTCACCACCACAACCACATGCGCAGGAAATCGATGGTGCGGTGGGTCAGTATCCACAGCACGTTGCGCCAGCCGACATCGATTTTCGCCACCCCGCTCATTCCCGGCCGCCACCAGTCGGCTTTCTGTTCGGGAAGTTGGCCGCGGCCAAGAAAAACGTTGCCTTCCTCCTTGGCTTGCGCGACCGGGTCCACCTGCTCAAGCTGCACCGAGTAATCGAGGTGCGGCTGGCTGACAAAGGCGATTTCGCCGGAGAAACCCTTGTTCAGCTCGTGGACGTCGCGTTCGCTGATCTCGAATTCGGCATACATCTTTTCCAGGCGGGCGATCTTGAACAGCACATCGCCCTTTTTGACCGGAGCACCCTGCATCTCCTTCAGGTCGCCCTCGACCACGACCCCCGCGAAGGGGGCCTTGACCTCGGAATGGCCGAGCTTGTAGCGGATCAGATCGAGCTGCGCCCGGGCCTGGTCCGCCAGCGCTGAAGCGATGCGCATTTCGGCCAGGTTGTTTTGCGCCCGGGATTTCTGCGCCTCGCGCGCATAGCGGTTGTAATTGGCGAGCGCCGCCGACAGCTCGAGCATCAATTCCCGGGTATCGAGATTCAACAGCAACGCGCCGGCTTCGACCCGGTCGCCGACCTGGACCGCGACACGATCGATATAGCCGTCATGGGCGGCAGGGAGATAGGTCACATCGTCGGAACGAAGGACGAACGGCGCTTCGACGCGATACGGCAACCGGCCGAAGCAGAGGAACAGCAACAACAGGCAAAGGAACAGGCCAAGCCCCTTGGCGAAGGTGTTGTCGGCGCCCTTCAGCTTGGGGATGAGCTTGCGCAGATCGGCGGCCAGGCGCTCGCCGAACCACCGGTCATGCTCCTTGAGATCGCCGAGGCGCCGGGCGGCCTGATCACAAAGCACTCTCAAGCCGCGCAAATCTGCTGTGGAAAATGCCCCCTCGGCGCGCTCGCAGCACAGCACCGCCACCGGAGCATCGTCCAGGCGCAATGGCAGGGATGCCATGAACGGCACCGCCTGTTCCCTTACATAGTTTTCGTGGCTGCGGGTGATGACCGTGCTGTCGTCAGCCTGCGGCCAGATGATCTCCTCATCCTGATCGAAAGCCTCTTCCATGACGGTTTCCAGGGCCTGGACCACTTCCATTTTCTTCTCGAAACGTTCCATGTGGCTGACCGCCTGCAGACGGACATAGCCCGCCTCCAGCCACCCGAGACTGACCCTGCTGCATTGGTAGCGGGCAGCAATTTCGTTGCAGAAAGTCATTGCCGCGGCAAGGTAGCGCTTTTCCGCGTTGATCAGCAGCATCAGATCGAGGGCTTCTGAGAACTGGCCGACATCATCCCTTGCCTGGCGGGCCATACGACCGAACTGGTATAGCGCCGGCGTGTCGGCAATCAGCATCAGATTGGTGGCGACCCCCTGCAGCGCCTCCTCCGTATGGTCGCCCACCAAAAAGACCGCCGCGCTTTTGTGATTTTCTTCGACGAGTTCGAAACGGATTCCCAACAGCGTGCCACATTCGTCCTTGACGCTCCCCGGAACATTCCTCTCCCAGGCGTATTTCTGCGCAATGGCCGCATCGGCAACGGCTTCGATCTTTTTCACCAGGTCGGCCGACTGCAGCACGCTCCGCCCTCTGGGCGGCCAGATGCAGAGCGATTTCCAGGGGGAATCGACCGCATCCTGGACCAGGATTACGCCAAATCCCGCTTCGGCAAGGTGGGCCGAATTTTCCAGCAGCAACGGCCAAAAGCTCTTGGGTGGACCGTCATACTGGCGCATTTTCCCGAGATTTTCGATAATCTGGGCTTTGGAAAGCTCTCTTTGCTCTTGAATGAAAGGCATGATCTGCGCCCCTCCCCTCCAGGCAATATTCAACCGTCCATCCGGCACCACGGCAATGGTGTCGGCCGGGCATCATACGTATCCGGCTATTTTTTGTCGGCCGGGCCACTTACGGTCACCAGCATGGTGCCGGTGACCCCGGGGCGGATATCGCCGTCCTTGATCGGAAATCTGACCTTGACTTTTTGCAATCCGCTAGCCGGATCAACGATCGGATCAACAAAGATGATCCGCCCCTTGATCTTCTCAACAGCAGCACCCGACTGGATTTCCAGGTCCACTGACGAACCGTTTTTCAAGGTGCGGCCGATCGGCTCCTCGACCGTGCAGACGAACAACCCCTGGCTGGTATCCACCAGATGTGCCAGCGGGTTGTTCTCTTCACGGGTTTCGCCGACATCGACCATCAATTCGGTAATGATCCCGGAGAAAGGCGCAACCAGGCTGCGCTTGTTCAACTGTTCGACGGCAATCCGGTACTCGATGCGTTCGCGTTCCTCGTAGTCTTCGAGCCGGACCTTTTCGGCCACGGCAAGTTCATATTCGAGCTGCTGCTTCTCCAGTTCATCCCGGCTGATCGACCCGGTGGCTTCATAAAGCTCCTTGCTCGACTTGAGCTGGGAACCAAGAATCTGAACCCGCACAACGGCCGCGTTGACCTCGGCCTTGTTCTCCCATAAAAGCTTGCGTCGCTCGACCTCCAGAGTTTCAAGCTCGCTGTCCAGGGCCAAAATTGCCGCCCCTTTTTTCACATAGTCCCCTTCCTGGAAGAAGATCTTTGCAACCGTACCGGTCATCGGCAGGCTCAGGATCACGTCGTTGATCGGCTCCGTCAGGCCGGAGATGCTTTCAACGCGACCCTGGGCCATCGCCGGCGACAGGCAAGAGCCCGCCACCATGCCGACCACTATGGCGAAGCGCACCAGGCTGCCCGGCCGCCCGCCGGTTCCCGGAGTCCGGGTCAGCGATAGGTTCTTCATAGATCCCTCTCCATGACATCGATGTTGTAGCGGGAAAGCAGGCTGCCTTCGGCCATCTCCAGCTCGAGAACGGCTTTCCTCTGATCGATCAACGCCTCGAGCTCGGCCTCTCTCGCACTCCTGAAGTCATCCTCCTTCTCCAGCACCAGCCGGCTGTTGCTTTTCCCGGCATTCAAACGAAGCAGCTCGACCTCCAGCAACCGGTTATTGAGCTTGGCGACACTGGCCGAATAATCCGCTTGTTCAGTGGTGCTCTTGAGGTTGCGGATTGCGGTGTTCACGGCATTTGCCAGGGCCACTTCTATCGCCTTCATTTCCAGCAAAGCCTTGCGTTTGCGTTGCTTGACCTGGGCAAGTTCGCTGGCAGTCTTCTCATCACCAAAGAGCGGAATCCGGAGTTCCACACCGACTGACCACGTATCGTAATCGCTGCTTTCCATGTCATCCCAGGCATCCGAGCGGTCGTAGTTCAGGCCATTGAGCCCGTAGCTGGCCTTCAGGTCCAGTTCCGGCCACCGTTGATTTTCGGCATAGGCCAGTCGCACTCTCTCCTGGGACAATCGCTGCTGACTGGCCATGTATTCCGGCCTCAGTTCGAACGCCCTGGTGATGGAGGTATGGTAGTCGTAGGGGATGCTTTCCACTATGAGCGGCTCGGTGACGTCAACGCCGGCAGGGTAGGCCGCCGCATGTTCGGCAAACATGGTCAAGGCATCGTTCTCGGCCACCACGTATTGCTTTTTGGCATCGATCTCCAGAGCCTTGCGCAGGGCGACTCCGGCCTCCGCTTCGAGAACCTCGGTTTCGGCCATTTTCCCCGTTTTCAAGCGGGCACGGTTGTCATCCAGAATCTTCTCGGCCACCTGCACCGATTCGGCGCGCAGTTTGACTTTTTCCTTGGCCAAGGTCAGATCCCAATAGGTCGCGATCGCCCGGCCGACCACGTTGAGCATCTCCTGCCGATAGCTTTGCACGGCAAGGTCGGCATCGCCTTCGGCCAGCCTGATCTGGGTCTCTGTCGCAGCTATGCCGAAATTTTTCAATAACGGCTGGGTCAAATTGACATAAGAAATTTCCTTGTATTGCCTGTCGATTTCCTTTTGGCCGAAAAGCAGCAAATTATCGTTGGATTCCGTCAGGCCAAATCCAAACTTGTATTGAGCCCCGGTCGGCAGCAGCCCTTCTATTTCCAGTTTGTAGTAGTCGGCTTCCACCTCGTAGACCAAACTGTTGCGGGCAACGATCTGCTCGGCGGTATTCTGCTCATTGTTGTAGTAGTGGCTGTAGCTGCCAACCAGCGCCGGCTCATAAATGCCCCGTGCCGCATTGATACCTTCCCTTTTCATAACCAGATCGGTATCGCGGATCTGAAGCTGATGATTGCGTTCGGCGACCAACGCGACGAAGTTAGCCAAGGACAGGGGGTAGCCTGCTCCAGATTCGGCGAGAAGCAAGGCCCTTCGTGGAGAATCTTCCGCACGGACCGGAGTGCTGGTCATCACACCCAAGCTGATCGCTGCGAAAACAATACTCCGCATGAACCTCGCACCGGCATTCTTCATTCTTTTACGGTTCACAGACAAAGCGATTCGCTTCATGGGCAAGACTCCCCGTCTAAAAAGCAAAATCCTGGGCACCAAAGCATTCGCTCACTGGCAACCAGGATTTTAAAAAGGAAAATCCCATATTATCCGTACTCTCCTCACGAAGAGGGGTCTTTACCATTCAAGGGGATTTTTTCCTGCTAAATAACATAGATACGGCAACAACGATATCGAATAATTAGATCCTGTCAAGAAACGTACACGTGCAATATATTCTTTTTGGTTTCTTTGAAATCTGGCGCTTCAATTACCCGTCCCCTCCAACTCCTTTTCTTTCCCTTCGAGATGGGATATAGCCAGCTCCTGCTTGTTTTTTCTCCCCTTTCCTGCTAAACAAATCAGACCAGTCATGTCGCAGCAAAATCCAATAATCATGCAACATTAACTGCCACACCCGGCATCCTGACCGGCTTTCGTCCATGACCGACCGCCAAGCACTCCTTCGCCAGCTCCCCGCCGTTGACCGGCTACTCAAAATGCCACCGCTCAGTGAACTGGCCGGTTGCCATGCCCCTGTGCAGTTGCGCGTTGCAGCCCAGCAGGCCGTAGACGAATTGCGCCAGCGGTTGCTGGCCGGGGATGAACCGCTCCCCGATCTGGCTCCCGAGGCGGTGGCCAGGCTCGCCGCCAAACACCTGAATGCCCTCGAGACCTCCTCCCTGCGCCGGGTGCTGAACCTGACCGGCACGGTGCTGCATACCAACCTCGGCCGCGCGCCGCTGGCGGAGAGCGCCCTGCAGGCGGTCGTTGCGGTCTCCCGCGGCTATTCGACGCTGGAGTACGATCTCGGCGAAGGGCAGCGCGGCGAGCGCCACGTCCATGTCGAGGAACTGCTCTGCCGGCTGACCGGCGCGGAAGGCGCGCTGGCCGTGAACAACAACGCCGGTGCGGTGCTGCTGGCCCTCGCCGCCCTGGCTGGTGGGAAGAGCGCGCTGGTGTCGCGCGGCGAGCTGATCGAGATCGGCGGCTCGTTCCGCATCCCCGAGATCATGGCGGCGGGTGGCGTGAAGCTGATCGAGGTCGGCGCCACCAACAAGACCCACCTCGACGACTACCGCCGGGCGATCGGTCCGGAGACCGCGCTGATTCTCAAGGTCCATACCAGCAACTACCGGATCCTCGGCTTCACCAGCGCGGTGACCGGCGAGGAGTTGGCGGTTCTGGGTCGTGAGCGGGGCATCCCGGTGCTGGAAGACCTCGGCAGCGGCCTGCTGCTCGATCTGGCGGACTACGGGCTGCCGCGCGAACCGACGGTGCGCGAAACGCTGGCGACCGGTATCGACGTGGTCACCTTCAGCGGCGACAAACTCCTCGGCGGACCGCAGGCCGGACTGATCGTCGGCCGCAAGGACATCATCGCCAGACTGAAGCAGCACCCGCTGGCCCGCGCCCTGCGCCTTGACAAGATGACGCTGGCGGCCCTCGAAGCAACCTTGCGCCTGTACCTTGACCCACAGCAGGCGTTGCGCGAAATCCCCACCCTGCGCATGCTCGCCATTCCTGCCCATGAACTGGAGCGGCGCTGCCTGGCTCTGCTGCCGCAGCTACAGGCGGCCAGCGGCGATCAGGCCATTTTCGAGGTCACAGCCGCCATGGCCACCGTCGGCGGCGGCGCCATGCCGCTGGCCGAACTTCCCGGCTTCGCCATCGCCGTCACCCCCCGGCAAGGATCCCTTCAGCAGTTGACCGCGCGCCTGCGCAAGAGCGACCCGCCGGTCATCGGCCGGATCCAGAACGACCGCCTGCTCCTCGACCCGCGCACGCTGCTCCCCGGCGAGGAACCGCTGCTCGCCACCGCCTTCGCGCAGGCACTGGCCAAGCCGGCTGATGGCTGAACCCCGCTTCCACATCATCGGCACCGCCGGACACGTCGATCACGGCAAGACCGCGCTGATCGGCCGCTTGACCGGCATTGACACCGACCGCCTGCGCGAGGAAAAGGAGCGCGGCATCTCCATCGACCTCGGCTTCGCCCCGTTGCACCTGCCGGACGGCACGGTGGCCGGAGTGGTCGACGTGCCGGGGCACGAACGCTTCATCCACAACATGCTCGCCGGGATCGGCGGCATCGACCTGGTGCTGCTGGTGGTCGACGTCAACGAGGGGGTCATGCCGCAGACCCGCGAGCACCTGCAGATCCTCAAGCTGCTCAAGATCCCGCGCGGCATCCTGGTGCTGACCAAGTGCGACCTGGCGGAAGCCGACTGGCTGGATATCGTCGAAGAGGAGATCCGCGAGGAGGTGGCCGGCACCTTCCTTGCCGAGGCGCCGGCCTGCCGGGTCTCATCGGTCACCGGGGCCGGCATCCCCGAACTGATCGCCACCATTCAGAAAATCCTGGTTGAACTGCCGCCGCGTGACGAGGATGGTCCCGCGCGCCTGCCGATCGACCGTCACTTCACCATCAGCGGCTTCGGCACGGTGGTCACCGGCACCCTCCTCTCCGGGCGGATCAAGGTCGGCGACCTGGTGGAGGTGATCCCTCCCGGCGAAACCGTGCGTGTCCGTGAATTGCAGGTGCATGGCCGCAAGGCCGAAGAAGCCCGCGCCGGACAAAGGGTCGCGGTCAACCTGGCCGGTTTCGAGCGTGCCGACCTGGAACGCGGGGCAGTGGTCGCCACCCCCGGCTTCTTCGAGCTGACCTCCCGCGTCGACGCGCGCCTGACCCTGCTCAAGGAAGCGCCCCGGTCATTGAGATTCCGCGATCCGGTGCACCTGCACCTCGGCACCGCCCGGGTCACCGCCAAGGTAATCCTGCTCGACCGCGACAAGCTCGAGCCCGGGGAGAGCGTGCTCACCCAGATTCAATTCGACCAACCGCTGGTTGCCCATCGCCAGGACCGCTTCATCGTCCGCTCCTATTCGCCGATGACCACCATCGGCGGCGGGCAGATCATCGACCCGGCCCCACCGCGCCACCGCCGCTTCCGCCCCGAGGTGATGACCATCCTGGGTGAGCTGGAATCCGGTGAGCGTGCGTTCCTGCTGCAGAAGCTCGCCGAACTCGTCTGTGCGCGCGGCAAGGATCTGGAACTGACTTCCGGCCTCGGCCGCGAGCGGGTCGCCGGTCATCTTGACGCCCTGGCGGCTGCCGGACAGGCACGGCGGCTGGGCGACCAGTGGCTGACCGAAGCCACGGCCCAGCATTGGGAACGGCTGCTCCTGGATGCGGTCGATGGCTGCCACCGCGACCATCCGCTCCTGCCGGGGATCCCTCATGCCACGCTGAAGGGAGTGCTCCCCGCCAAGGTTGCCCCGAAAGCGTTTGAGGAACTGCTGACCGGGATGGTGGCCGCAGGAACTTTCGAACAGAGCGGCGAGCACGTCGCCCGTCCCGGCTTTGTGCCGCGACCGTCAGGCGAGCAGCAACGACTGATCGATCAGATCACCGAGCTCTACCGCAGGGCCGGCACTCAGGCCAACAACCGCAACGAGATGCTCGGCGCCCTGCCTGCTCCGGCGGAGACTGTCGAAACCAGTCTGGCTTTTCTGTTCAGTCGCGGCGAACTGGTGCGGCTTTCCGACGAGATGATCTTTCATCGCGACGCCTACACTGTTGCACTGACGGCACTGCGCGAGCATTTCAACAGCAAGCCAACCCTGACCCTGGGGGAATTCCGCGACCACATCGGCAGTGCCCGCAAGCAGACCCAGGCATTGCTGGAGCACTTCGATGCCCTCAAGTACACCATGCGCCGCGGCGACGAGCGGGTTGCCTGGCAGCTGCCGAAAGGCTAAAGTGACACCATGAAGCTGACCCATCTCTCCAAATCGAGCGGTTGAGCCGCCAAAATGGCCCCCGGGCCATTGGCGCAGGTGCTGCGCCAGCTGCCGACCATCGAGGATCCGAACCTCCTTTCCAACGCGATCCCCTTCGCCGATGCCGGGGTTTATCGCCTGCGGGATGATTGCGCCCTGGTGCAGTCCGTCGACTTCTTCACCCCCGTCGTCGATGACCCGATGACTTTCGGGCGGATCGCCGCCGCCAACGCCCTCTCCGACCTCTATGCCATGGGGGCTCGGCCTTTGACTGCCATGAATCTGGTCGGCTTTCCAAAGTGTCTGGACCACGAGGTACTGGTGGCGATCCTTATGGGGGGGGCGGAAAAACTGGCGGAGGCGGGGGCGGTCATGGTCGGTGGGCATACCGTCGAGGACGATGAGCCCAAGTATGGGATGGCGGTGACCGGGGTGGTTGATCCGGCGAAAATGATATCGACCGTCGGCGCCCTGCCTGGTGACGTGCTGCTGCTGACCAAACCACTCGGCACGGGCATCCTGGCCACGGCCCTTAAGGGGGAAGTGATCACCGAGGCGCAGATGACCGACGCGATCCGCAGCATGACCACCCTCAATCGCCAAGCCAGTGAGGCGATGTGCGAGGTCGGCGTGCACGCCTGCACCGACATCACCGGTTTCGGCCTGCTCGGCCACGCCCTGGAGATGGCCGAAGCGAGCAAGGCGGGGATCGTCATCGCTGCCGGTTCTCTGCGGGTTTTCCCGCTGGTACTCGACATGGCCGCCATCGGCCTGGTTCCGGCCGGCAGCTACCACAACCGCGAATATTACCTGCCGCGCGTCATCAACCGCGACGAATTGCCGCCGGAACTGGTCGACATCCTCGCCGACCCGCAGACTTCCGGCGGCCTGCTGATGGCCGTCGCTCCCGACCGGCTCGATGCCATGCAGGCGGCCCTGCGCACCCGCGGCGTCGCCGCCTTCTCCGTCGGCCGGGTGACCGACGTTCATCCGGGGATGCTCACGGTCGACTAGACGTAAAAAGGGCGCAGCACGCTGCGCCCCTACCTTTCATGTTTACCTTTCACCGTTCACGGCATCATAAATCCCCCGTCAACTCCTGCAGCTTGAACAGCTTCGGATTCAATCCCGCCACGCAGGTGACGATCTCGCGCAAACCGGTCTCGTCGACCCCGGTCTCCTCGTCGCGTCCCTGGAAGCACGGATACCCTTTCGGCAGCGGCGAATAAGCGCCGTCGCGCAGCAGGGCCACGTCGACGACCTCGTTGACTCGCCCCGCCGCCTCCCACGGGTCGCGGTAGTCGTACTGGCGGGCCACCACGTGGAGCAGCAGCCCGTTGGGGAACGCCCCCTTGACCTCGAAGGAGAACTCCCGCGGGGCACCGTAGCTCTCGGTGCGGCCGCCGCGCGACATGACCCGCGCCCCGGCGGCTTCCAGTATCTCCCGGACCGACTCCTCGGTCATCGGCGTCGGCTGGTCGTTCATGGGTAACCTCGCAATTTCGTTGGATCATTGGTCAGGACGTCACAGGTTTGTATAAGACCAATGGAGCCGATAAGTCCTATGAATTTCCGACGGCTCAGAGATTTAACTGCTTTTCGGCACTCAGCCGCAACTCCACCCCCCAATCCACCGGCCTCTTCCCCTCCGGGGTCAGCACCCACAGCGTCGGGAACTCCATCGCTGCCGGAGCCGGCCCCTCGCCGTCGGTCAGGTAGATGATCGCGGCCGGGCGGGGATGCATCGCTCTGGCGAAATCGAATACCGGGCGCAGGTCGGTGAAGCCGCCGCCGGATACCACCTCGGCCACCATCTGGCTGCTGCGGAACCGCTCGATGCGGCGGATACGACTGTGGGCGTAAAGGACGGTGATCAGGCACTCCCGGCCACGGGCGATCTGCAGCAGCTCATGGGCGAAGGCTTCTCGCAGCGGCTGACGGTCGGTCGACTCGCTGACGTCGATGGCTACCAGCAGGTTCAACTGGCGGCGCTTGCGCGTCCCCGGGGTGTCGTGCTCGAATCGCCGGTGCTCGCGCTGCCAGGTGCTCTGCCTGCCGATCCGGCCGGCCGTACCGATGAACTGGCACAGCACCTGCCGCCAGGGAATCACCGGCGGGGCCAGCCACCCCTCCACCAGGGCACGGACATCGTCGGGCACCTCGCCACGAACCTTGCAGCAGGCTTCGCGCACCAGATCAAGCACCACCTGTTCGGCCAGGCGCTCGGGGGTGCTGTCGGCCTCGCTCCAGATCAGGTGATCGTCGAGGGGCACCGGATTGTCTGCATCCTCGCGCGGCCGGCCGCCGACATCCTCGCTGGCATCGCCAACCCCTTCGCCCTCCAGGCCACCCAGGTCGAAACGTGGAGACAGCAGCCGGGCGTATTCCTCGGCGGCCAATCCGGACTCCAGACCGAACCGTTCCGGACGGGGGGCGTCAGCAGGCATCTCTTCAACAAACGGATTGATCGCCAGATCGGTGGCAACATCCCAGGTCAGGCGATGCCGGCCGCGGCCGCGCACCGGGTGGAGGTGGAGAATGTGTTTGAGACCATGTTCGAGCAAGGCCTGTTGTTCGAAGGGGGTATAAGAGGAGAACTTATCGGGATCGACAACCAGAGTAGGCGTGCCGTTGACAATGGTAACGCCGAGCGGATGGCTGGCAGAGATCAGCCGCCGCCGAAACCCGAGGAGCAGGTGACCATAGAACGGCCGGAGTTTGAGCAGCCGTACCACGGCGTTTTCGAGAACGCGGCGGGGATCAGCTCCGGGGACAGGCACCTGCGGAGCCAGTCCCCTCACGAACTCCTCACTCCTCACTCCTCACTCCTCACTCCTCACGGACTTAAGAAGCCTCCCGACTGATCGCCTCGATCGCATCAAGAATGATGGCGTCATACTCATCCTTGCACAGCACCGCCGCTATCGCCGGGATCTTGACCAGTGCCTTGACCAGGCCGAAGCACAGATCGCGCGGCAGAGCACCGATGTAGGCAACCAGGTGCCGCTCCTGTTCGGGCGGCAGGGTGGGATCGACTTCCAGGGTGGTGACCACGTCATTGAGGGTCACCGCCTGCAGGTCGTCACGCTGGTTCCGGACCTGTTCAGCCACCGCCGGCCAGTTGTCGAGCACTTGCCGGGCCGTGACCGGCCGCTCCGCCTGATCATGCGTCCAACGCAGGAAGCTGACCGCGGCCGCCTGGCCGACGATCCCGGCGTAGACCTCCATCTCCAACTCCGCAGGAAAGCGACAGGCACGGCGCAGGATGCTGACCATCTCCCAGGCCCGCTCGGTCGGCTCCATCTGCATGTCGAGCGGCGAACCGGGGTTGGCCAGCAGATTCGGATAGGCGGCGAGGAACTGCTGCACCCCCGCATCGAACCGCTGCTCCTTGGCATAACGCGCCCAGCAGAGGTAGTCGGTTTCCACATAGATCATCACCATGCGGTCGAGCAGGGCACGATCCAGCGTGGCAACCTGGTAGCTGCCATCGGGAGGGTTGATCGACACCACGACCTTGTGCTTCGGGTGCAGGGCGTGGGTGTGCAGGCGGCGCAGCTGCCCTGTCGCCGGCGGCTCGACGAACTGGAAGATCGCCTGCAGGGTGTCCTCCTGCTGGGCCCGGTTCAGTTCGTCGCAGTGGACCACCGTTTGCGGATCATCGTCGAGAGGCCACCACGACGGGCGCGACCAGTGCATGATCTCCCCCTCGCGGTAAGGGATGCCGACCAGGTCGCCGACCTCCATCTGGCCGAGACGCAGGGGGACATAGCGCCGGCCGATCTCGTGGCAGACCTGGACGATGCCGGCGGTTTTGCCGACCCCGCGATGACCGACCACGCAAGGGGTCAGGTCCGTGTTGCGCAAAATCTCGGCCAGCACCGTTTTCATCTGGGCGACGTTCATCGATCATCGGCTCCAAGGATTCATTATCCGATCACGATACTGCAAGCGCCGGCGCACGTCCACCGTCTCCCTGCCGGACTTGCGAGCGGCAGACCCGACTGGTAAAATAGTCGCAATGTTAACCACGCTTTCCGGAGAACCACCAATGCGCCTCGCAACACTCTTGATACCTGCCCTGTTCATCATCCTGATTCTTTCGGGCTGCACGCCACCGCAGACCGAAGACCAGGCAACCATCGAGCGCGGCCGCTACCTGATAAAGATCTCCGGCTGCAACGATTGCCATACCGAGGGTTTCCTGGACGAGGGAGGCAACATGCCGGAGAAAAATTGGCTGACCGGCAGCAAGCGCGGCTGGCACAACGAACAGGGGACAACTTACGCGACCAACCTGCGGCTGCTGTTCAGTCAGCTCGACGAGAACCAGTGGGTCACCATGGCGCGCACCATGAAAACCAAGGCACCGATGATGTGGTACCGGCTGCGCGAGATCAACGATGCCGATTTGCGGGCCATCTACCGTTACGTGCGTTGGCTCGGTCCGGCCGGACAGCCGGTACCAACCGCGTTGCCGGCGGGGGTCACCCCTCCCGAACCGTACATCTATTTCCCGACGATTCACTAGTGTCCTGTGCGGTTAGTTCCCTGCACAAATTGTGAGGGATTTCGGTTTCTGGCAAGGCGCGGTAACGCAGGCATAGTGGGACTACGCCGAGGAACCGCAACGCAGCCAGGGACCGAAAGAGCCACAATTTGAAAGGATAGAATTGGCCGCACAGGACACTATCTCCCGGCGGAACGTTCACTGGCCCCGCCGGTTGTCGCCGGGCTTGAGCTCATAGCACTCGTCGGCAGTGACCGGCTCGCCCATCGCCAACAGTTCGCTGACGGTCACGAACCGATAGCCCATTGCGCGCAGTTTTGGGATGAACAGTGGCAGCGCTTCCGCCGTGTGCCCACCGCGGCCATTGGCATGCGTAATCATGATTGCCCCGGGATGAACTCCCTTGAGCACGAACCGGTCAGCAATATGCATCAAAGGAAGGTTGCGGCAAACCCGGAAGGCTTCACAAAAATTCCGGCGGGGGAATGAGGGCGCACGCCGCCGCGGAGGGCTTTCCGCGGCAGGTCTTCAATAATCTGCTAGTTCCAGACTCCTTTGCTGTAGCTGAAGATATGGCGGTTGGGGATGAAGCCCACCGGGTTGAAGGGCCCCTTGCGGCACTGCTCAGGCGTCTGGCCAGAGGCCGCAAAGATCTGTTCGCGATAAGTCAGAACCGCTACATAGGGGATCGATTTGGACTGGGAACAACTGACTTCATAACCGAGCGAGGAACCATCAATCTCATGAAAAACGGCGCGGTATGAACCATCCGCTTCTTTGCGAATCTGCATGCGATCACGGGAAAAGTTGAGATTCTTGTTCATCTGGCCGATTTTCGCACGGGCGAACTTCTCGAAATCAGCCTTGCGGCTATCCAGCTGCGCATCCTGACCTCCGCGCCTACCACTCGCCCGGTCGCTGAATGCAGCCGGTGCCGCCCCCTGATCCAACTTCAGGTAGCTGACCTTGTCCGGAAGAGTTTCTCCGGCAAGCGCCGGCGCGACCAACAGGACAAGCACGCTCAGTGACAGGACAACGTTAATTATGGCTTTCATGGGTGACCTTCCGGAATAAAGAACTGAATCGGTTCAGATTGCAATGACTGTACCAACAAATGCTGCCAAATGTGCGATTCACTGCCGCCCAAACAATCCAGCAAGTTGCCTGACGCAGCAGCAGCCCGATGAAATTTGGGCAGTATCACAATGTGACAATTCACGCTATTGCACCCGGTGAAATATCGTAGCGCATCTGCGGCGGTGGAAAGATTCACCACTGCAGATCCAGTCAATAGTGGCCATCCCGCTAATAAAACAGCCGGCCAGACGCGCGA
>JAMPXI010000162.1 GCA_023701265.1 Desulfuromonadales bacterium
CATCGAGCGTCATCTGCTCGATCGATGACCGGAAGAGTTCCTTGGCCTTGGGGGTTGCCAATTCCGCCGCCCGGTTCAGTTTCAGTTCCAGGTCGTCGAGCAGATACGACATGCCCAGCGGTTTGAGGGTCGACTGCACGGTCTTGAAGTTTTTGGGCAAGGGGATATGAATGGCCGGATCGGCATTGAAGCCATCCAGTTTGCCCAGTTGACCAACAACGGTGTCGCTGCCGACACGCAATGCTTCCTTGAGACCGGCGGCGATCTGCGTGGTGTTGGCGGCCGGAGTTGTCGCCGGGGTTTTAGCTGCAGTGCCCAGCAGGTCCGAACCGAGCTTCATCCAGTCGGTCTGGGCCGCCAGCGGAAGAGGCAAGAGCAGGGTGAGAAGTGCGGCAATGATTGCCACCCGATGATGAAACGTGCGCATGGTCACCTCCCTGGGGGCTTGGTGGTGTCTGGCCCGGGGGTTTCCTCCGGCAGGAGCCTGTCCGGTTGCCGCCAGAAATCGTCGGGGGTGGAAAGAAATTGATCGAAGGTGCCGACGAGGGGAATGCTCCCTTCGCTGTTGATCGGGACGGTCATCCACAAGAAGCCGGGGCCCCCGACCTTTATCTGGCCGGCAATGCGAAATGGCACTTCGTTCAGTCCCTTGAGTTTATGGGTGAGCCGGAACAGGCTGAGCAGGCTGGCGGAGAGACGCAGGGAGGTTTCGCCGGTCTGCTCGGCGGGGATGCTGAAGGCCTTGGCGGTGGCACCGCGGGCGATCTGCACCTCGTCGAGGGACAAGGCAAACTCGAGGCCTTCGATGTCAAGGGTTGAATTGTTGGGGTTGAAGACACTCAGGGTAGCCAGAAAGTTGGCGTGACTCAGGGACAGGTCGCTGATCGTCAGACCGGCAAGCTGCACATCCGGCGGTTCGGGGCGAATGGCGGCACAGCCGGTGAGCACGGTGCCGAGAAGCAGGGCGATCAGCAGTCGCAGCGATGGACTATTCCTGATCATGGCGACCTCCTCGAAGTGTATTCCGAGTATAGCCGATGCTCGGGGTTTGTCAGCGACGCCCGGAAAGGAATGCCGCGATTCGCAACAGGGCGCCCTGCCGGGTCAATATGGCGCCGTGGGGGCAGAGTTCCTGGCAGCAGAAACAGTGGATGCACTTGTGGTAGTCGATCTGCACGCCCTTTGGGTCGATGGTCATGGCATGGGGCGGGCAGTGGCGCACGCAGTCACCGCAGCGCACGCAACCGGTGGCGATTTCCGGACGGGCGGTCAGGCTGTTGCGCAGCGCCCGTTTGACCGGGGCAGGCAGACCGAAGCCGACATCCGAGCTCGCTGCCGGGTGAAAGTGCCGGGGACGCAGGCTGGCGGGCGGCGGACCGAAGATGGTGACTTCCTCGAAACGGCTGCCGGGACGGCCGGTCTCCCGTGCCACCCGCTGGGTCCAGACCAGCCGTTCCGGCAGCCCGACCAGGGCGGTGGCCACCGTATCCAGGGCCAGCGGGTGCTTTGATGCGAGCAGGGCGCCGATCTGGACCGGGTCGCCGCTCCCCGGGCCATTCCCTTCCATGCCGACCACGGCATCCATGATCGATAACGTCGGCGGAAAGCGCTCGGCCAACTCCAGCAGCATCAGCGCAAAATACGCGGGATCGGCGCCGGCCTGCAGGTGCAGGCGCACCTTGCGCATCCCCACCACTGCGCCGAACATGTTCTTGACCGCGCCGGTGTAGCCCATCATCTGGTGGGTCTTGAGCTTGGGCAGGTTGATGATCACCTCGGCGTCGAGCACTTCGCGGGCTACTTCCAGTTGGTGAAACGTCCCTTCGCGCACGTTGACCGGCACCGATTCGATAAACGGAGCGAAGCGTGCACCGGTCTCCTCGACCACCTGCAGGATTCCGCACTTGCGCGCCACGCCTTCCGGTGTGCCGAGTCCCGGCGAGTCGCCGACGCTGACGATACCCCCGGCCGCCTGGGCCAGCAGAATGGTCTGGCGAACGACCTCGGGGTGGGTGGTAACCGCTTTTTCCGGTGCTTTGCCGGATAACAGGTTCGGTTTGATCAGCACTTTCTGCCCGGGGCGGACGAAGGCCGTCATCCCGCCGAACGGTGCGAGCACCTGCTCCAGGGCGGCTCGCACCCGTTCGGGGTGGTAGTCGGCCAATGGCTGGATCGAGACGGGGAGTGTCATGTGCCGATGACCTTGACGTGCACCTGTCGCCGGCGGGGACCGTCGAATTCGCAGAAATAGATCCCCTGCCAGGTGCCGAGCACGGGGATGTTGTTCTCCACGATCAGCGTTTCGCTGGCACCGACCAGAGTGCTCTTGACGTGCGCTGCGCTGTTCCCCTCGGCGTGGTGATAGTGGTCATCGAACGGCACCAGCTTGTTGAGGGCCATGACCAGATCAATGGCGACATCAGGATCGGCGTTTTCGTTGATGGTGATCGCCGCGGTGGTGTGCGGAGTATAGACCACGGCCAGTCCATCAGCGATGCCTCGGTCGCGGATGGCCGCACGGACCTTTTCGGTGATGTCGATGAGCTCGACGCGTTGCCGGCTGTCGATGGTGATGGTCGTCATAATGTATCCGTAGCGCGTGAAATGTGCGTCATTTTGTAGGGGCGGCCCCCTGTGGCCGCCCAGGGCAGGCACGGGGGCCTGCCCCTACATTCGCATATATCCATCGGAGTGATGATCACGGTTCACGAGTTTTTCAACAACGCCGCCACCACAGCCTTCGCCACCCGTGATGAAAAGAGCATGGTGGTATGCCCCATGCCAGCGAGTTCGATGTTGTCGGCCCCCTCCAGGCGAGCGTTCTCCATCGGCACGATAATATTGTCATGGCGGGTGTAGATGGCGGTAAAGCGGACGGTTGCCGGCAGTGGTGCGGCAGCAAGGCGCGTCATCAATCCCGATCCGGGAAGAAGGGCACGGCCGAGGCGCGAGACTGCGAACGGGGCCAGCTTTGAGCCCCGGTGGGGCGAACCGAGGGTGACGCAGTTGGCGACCAGCGCAGCACCACCATGCAATTGGATGAAGTTGCGCGCGATAATCCCGCCCATGGAGTGCCCGACCAGGTGAACCTGCTCTGCCCCTGTCGCGGCGCGGACCTGTGCTATGGTGTGCCGTACCCTGTCGGTCAGCGTTTCCAGGTCGAGCCAGGGCGGCGTGTTGACGCTGATGACCCGGTCGAAGCCGGCGGCCCGCAGGCGCCACTGCAGGGGAATGAGGCAGCTGCGGTTCTGGAACAGGCCGTGCAGCAGGATGACCGGGGGGCGTCGGCACGGCCCCGCGGGAATTCTCGCCGGCAGCCAGCCCAGCGGGCGGAGCAGGAGCGTCAGGAGCAGACTGGTGAATTCGGTGATCAACAGGCGCACGGCCAAGACCGGACGGCGCTGGGCAGCCACGGTCGGATCGCTGTTGACGCGCTCGCACCATGATACGGCAAAGCTGAGGATGACGGACAGGGCGAACAGCCCGGCCGCGATCATCACGAGGATGCCCGCCAGGGTCAGCAGAATGGCAATCATTCCGGGGACGATGGTCATGCCGTGACGTTAGCGCATGCGGCCGGGGCGGTCAACCGACGCCTTCCGGAGTGCCTGCGTCTATGCTAAGCTGTCGGCCATGCAAATATGGATCGATCGCTTTCAGCAGTTCCTTGCCGTCGAGCGCAATCTCTCGCCGCACACCTGTGCGGCCTACCGGAGCGATCTTGGCGAGTTCCGTGAGTTTCTCGCCGGCAGCGGTGATGCCGATGCGGCGGTTCTGCCGCGGATCGACCACCTGCTGCTGCGCCGCTACCTGGCCGAGTTGCATAAGCACAACCAGCGGACCTCGATTGCCCGCAAGCTGTCTACCCTGCGCACCTTCTTCCGCTACCTGGTGCGGGAAGGGGTTCTGCCGACCAACCCGGCCGCAGCTGTGGCTACGCCAAAGCGCAACCGCTACCTCCCCAAGACGTTGTCGGTCGATGAGGCCGCTGCGCTCATGGAGCGCGGCCATGGTGGCACCACGTTGGCCCTGCGCGACCGGGCGATCCTCGAGCTTTTCTACTCCAGCGGCCTGCGCATCAGCGAACTGACCGGTCTGAATGTCGGTGGTCTCGACCTGCGCGAGAACCTGGTGAGAGTCCTTGGCAAAGGGCGCAAGGAGCGAATCGTGCCGGTGGGCCGCAAGGCGCACGAAGCTCTGGTCGCCTACCTCGAGGCGCGGGGCGCGGTCGGCGACGACCAGCCGTTGTTCGTCAACCATCGCGGCGGCCGGCTCACCCCGCGCAGCGTGCAGCGCCACCTCAAAACCTGGTTAATCAAGGCCGGGGTGCTCAAAGACATTTCGCCACATGCCCTGCGGCACTCCTTTGCCACCCACCTGCTCGACGGTGGGGCCGACCTGCGGGCCATCCAGGAACTGCTCGGTCATGCCTCCCTCTCCACCACCCAGCGCTATACCCAGGTCAGTGTCGACCAGTTGATGGCGGTGTACGACAAGGCGCACCCCAGAAGC
>JAMPXI010000038.1 GCA_023701265.1 Desulfuromonadales bacterium
CTGACCTGTTGAACGATCTTGTCCAGTTCCGCCTGAAAACCGGCCGTATCGTGGCGAACCTTGGCGATCTCGACACTGTGGAAGAGCCGGTGGAAGCGGTTACGCAAGGCGAACAGCGGCCCTTTCATCTTGCTGGTCGCAATCCCCAGCCGCTGCAGGCGTGCCAGTTCCGTCTCGACGGTGCCGATACGCCGTTCGGTCTCGATCATCGCCGCCTTGATCTCGCCGGCGCGCCCATACTCATGACAGCGCGAGCAGTCCTGCTCGTTGATCAGGTCGATCTGCGCCACGTTCACGGCGTGGGAGCCATGGCAGATCACACATTGCGCGCCGCCACGCTCGACGGCCCGACCGTGGGCCGATTCACCATAGTCCTGACGCACGCCGACATGGCAGCGCCCGCAGAAATCCGGAACTCCTGCATACTCGGGGGCACCGATGAAGCCGCGGGCCGGGCTCATGGCATTGGTAAAGTCGGTTGGGTCGCCGCCGTGACAGTCGTGGCAGGAAATCCCGCTGCCGGCATGGACGCTCTGCCGCCATTGGGTAACAGGAGCGGCCAGCCGTTCTCCCTGCCCGGAATGGCATTGGATGCAGACCGTCTCCGCCGGCGACTCGGCCAGTGCGGGAGCCACGGTCCACAGCCCGGCAAGCAAAACCACCCCTGCAACCCGCCCGATCATGAGAAGTGCCCCCAGATGGAAATCGCCACGAAGACAAACAGCGTCAGAAAGAAACTGGTGACGAAGATCGGGCGCATGGCCGGACGGCGCTCCGGGCCGCGATCGATAAACGGCAATAGGGCAAGGAAGGTCATGAACGCGCCCTGAACACCGAGGCCGATCAGTTCGCTGGGGAAGATCTTGAGCGTCTGATAGGCCCAGAGGAAGTACCACTCCGGCTTGATGTGGGGCGGGGTGACGAAAGGATCGGCCGGCACGAAGGCCGATTCCGGGGAGAGCAGAGTCGGCGCAAAAAAGACGATGGCCAGCAGAAAGGCCAGAAAGAAGCAGATGACCGCCAGGTCCTTGATGACATAGTTCGGGAAGAACGGGATGCCACCGGGGTGCTCCTCATGCTCGAAATGATCTGGGATCTCCCGCGGTTGATAAGTGGGGCCGAATGGCGGGCGGGAAATCCCGGCGCGACGCACGCAGAACAGGTGAAAACCGACCAACCCGCCAAGCAGCAGTGGCATGCCCATGACATGCAGGGCAAAGAAGCGCCCCAGGGTTGCCTCGTTGACCATGCTTCCGCCACGCAGGAACCGGACAATTTCGTCGCCGAGCACCGGGATCGCCCCGGCCGCATCGGTCGCCACGGTGGTTGCCCAGAAGGAAAGCTGGCTCCAGGGGAGCAGATAACCGGTCAGGCAGAGCCCCAGGGCCAGATTGAAGATCAGAAACCCGGATAGCCAGGTCAACTCCCGCGGACGCTTGTAGCTGGCCATGAACAAGACCGAGAGCATGTGCAGCAGCAGCGCGATGACAATGACATTGGCCCCGATCGCATGCAGGTTGCGGATCAACCAGCCGAAGGGGATCTCGTTCATGATGCGCTCAACACTCTGGAACGCCTCGTCCGGATTGGGTACGTAATAGATGAGCAGCAGGATGCCGGTGGCGACCTGGATCATGAACAGGGTCAGCAGAACCGCTCCAAGGGTATACCAGGCGTTGATGTTGCGGGGGAGCAGGTATTTGGTCAGGTTTTGTGCCAGAAGATCCCGCACACCAAGGCGAACATCCACAAAGTCGAGCAGACGCTTCTTCAGATTCATTGTCTAGCCGACCAGAATCTGGTCGCCCTCAATGGTCAACGGCAAGAGAGTGAGCGGCTTGGGAGGTGGCCCTCCCAGCACCTGACCTTCGGCATTGAATCGCCCGCCGTGGCACGGGCACAAAAATTCCGTTTTGTCCGGAAACCATTGCACAACACAGCCGAGATGGGTGCAAACCGCCGACAAGGCGACGAACTGGCCGGGAGCCGGCTGCAGAACTACCGCCGGTTGTCCCCGGAAATTGAAGAAGAATGCCCTCCCCAGCGGAACCTCGCGACGAGCCACCGGGATCTTCGCCTCAAGGTCGGCCTTCCTGCCCGGCAACAGGTAACGCCAGACCGGCCAGGCGGCCAAACCAGCAAAAGCAGCCGCCGCGCCGCCGAGAATGATGTACAAAAATTGCCGTCGCTGCGTCGACGGTGTGGATTGAGGATCCATCCGGGCTCCTGCGGACACAAGAAACTCCCGCCGGTCAAGAAGACCAGGGAAGATTATAGTCGGTGCTATCCGGCCTGCAAGCAGAGAACGGACGTGCCATTAATGCAGGCTTGCGGAATGCTCGCCGAGGTCGGCGTAGACAGGGATGCGCAGATCGTGACGGATGGCACCGTCAGCCTTGAACAGCACATACCCGCTGAATCGGGGTTGCCCCGGCTTGGGCGTCAGTGTCAACTCAATGGAGACTTTGCCGCCAGGGGGGACGATCGCTGCGCTGAGACGGGCGACCAGCTCCGGAGTAGTGGTTTCCAACCCTTCGAGACGGACTTCGCGCTTTCCCCGGTTGATCAGGCTGACCGTCGATTTGACCGTGCGCTTGGGAGCCACCACCCCAAAGTTGACCAGTTGCGGGTCGAGAGACACCTCTTCCTGGACGTTTCCATTCAAGTGCAATTGCACCATCGGTTGAGCCGGATCGTTGGTATAGAGATAAACCGTTTTGCTGATCGCGCCGCGGAACCGGGTACTGTCAAAACTCGTCTGGATCTCGCCGCTCTCGCCCGGGGCCAGGGTCTTTGCCGAAGCCAGGGCCGCTGTACAGCCACAGGAACTGGAGACCTTCTCAATGGTGAGCGGAGCATTGCCGCTATTGGAAAAACTGAAGGCATGGCGCACGTTCTCGCCCTGATAGATGGTGCCGAAATCATGATCGGGCTGGGGAACACTGGCCGCCGGCGCAGCCCAGACGGGGAAGGCCAGCAGCAGGGGGGCGCAAAAGGCGGCACAGGCAAGCATCCATCGGCGCATCGTTCTAACTCCTTTTCGTTAAGTCGACGTCAATATAGCATAATCGACGGCGACACCGCCAACCTCTTCGGCGCCAGCGAGAAAATTGACTTGATTCAGCGCCTTTGCTATATGAGAGTACTAACATGTCGACGACCGGACACCCCGCGGCCCAGCCCGCCATGACCATGCTCTACCCACGTGCGGAAATCGCTGCGCGGGTGACGGCACTGGCCCGCGAAATCGACCGCGACTACGCTGGTCGCGAGCTCCTGCTGGTCGGCATTCTCAAGGGGTCCTTCCTGTTCGTTGCCGATCTGGCGCGTGCCGTCAGCACTCCGGCTGACGTCGATTTCGTACGTATCGCCAGCTATGGTTCGGAAACCCGCTCCTCCGGGATTGTCGAGATCCGCAAGGACCTGGAAATGCCGATCCGTGGCCGCCATGTCCTGATCGTCGAGGATATCGTCGATAGCGGCTACACCCTGGAAGCGCTCTGCAATCTCCTGTTGCTGCGCGAACCGGCGAGCCTGCGGGTCTGCACCCTGGTCGACAAGAGGTCGCAGCGCGCCACGGAAGTGCCGGTCGACTATGTCGGCTTCACCCTGGACAAGGGCTTTATCGTTGGCTACGGACTCGACTACGATGAACGCTTTCGTGGACTTCCCGACATCTACCTGGTCAAGACTGGTTCCTGAGTGGCAGGCGGCCGAGGGAGAAACTGATGATCATCACCTGTGAAGAGTGCCGGGCCAGGTTCCGCATGGCCGATGAGAAGCTCAAGCCAGGCGGCACCAAGGTCCGCTGCTCGAAATGCAAGCACGTGTTCACGGTCCTGCCGCCGGAATCGCCCCAAGCCGAAGAGGTCGTCGACTACGGCGATTTCAACATGGAGAGGGTCACCGACGAGGAACCCGCCCCGACGCCGCCGGCAACTTCCGCACAGCCCCCCGAACCCCCGGAACCATCGACTGCTCCGAACATCGAACCGGCCGCCGCCGCGACCGGGGGCGTTGAACTCGACTTCAGCGGTCTGGAACAAGCGATGGGGCCAGGGACTGGTGACAACGAACTGGTCGAGGAATTTTCCTTTGCCGACACCTCCGCCGCAGCAGAACCACCGGCAGACGAGGAACCCGCACCAACAACCGGAGACTTTGTCGTTGAAGGTTTCCCGGGCGAAAGCGGTACATCTGGTGAACTCGATTTTGACGCGACCTTCGCCGAAACCGAAGAGCCGACGGTTGCACCTCCCACCGCAGGGCCCTCCGAATTTGCTTTCGACCAGGAATTCGCGGAGAGCGGGAGCCCCGAAATTCCTGTGGACAGCGCCACTTTCGACCTTGCGTCCGAAGCGGAAGCTTCGGGCCTGAAAGAATTCGGCTTTGAACCGGAAACCGGCGAAGAAAGCGCTGCCTTCGGCCAGGGCTTGACCGCGGCGGAGCCTGCCGAGAGTTTCGAATTCGGCACCGGGGACACTTTCGAGAGTTCCGCGGCCGCCGAGGAACCTGCCGCGGCGGAGCCTGCCGAGAGTTTCGAATTCGGCACCGGGGACACTTTCGAGAGTTCCGCGTCTGCGGAGGAACCTGCCGCGGCGGAGCCTGCCGAGAGTTTCGAATTCGGCACCGGGGACGCTTTCGAGAGTTCCGCGGCGGAACCGGCCTTAGGTGAAGACGGGGCCTCCCCCTGGGAACAGCCCGAGAAGGAGGAAGGCCCGTCCTTTGATTTCGACGAACCGAACTTCGAGACCAAAACCGAGGGGAAGGTCGCCAAGGGGCGTGACGAAGCCGGACTGAGTTTCGGCGAAATCGACTTCTCCGACGGGGACAGTGAAGAGACGCCAAGTTTCGGGGGCGAGCCGGACTTCTCCCAGGCGACCCTGGCCCGTCCCGCCGAGACGGAAGCCCCCCCGCCGCCCCCGCCGTCACCACGCCCGGCGGTCGAGCGCCCCCGCGGCGGGGAGCCTTTGCCTGCCCCGGCGCTGCCGCGCAAGAGCCCAATGTCGCGCGTCATGCTCATGCTGGTTCTGCTGCTTATGATCCTTTGCGGGGCGGGCGGGTATTTCTACTTCATGGGCAATGGTCAGCAGATCGTCGACAGCCTGCTCTTGAAAGCCAAGGGGGAAGCGCCGTCGACTCCGGTCGAGCAGCGCATCGGCCTGAACATCACCGGCAGCAGCTATGTAAACAACCGGGAAGCCGGCCAGCTCCTGGTCGTTCAGGGGACTGCGACCAATAATTTCACCACCACCAGGACTGCCATTTCGGTCAAGGGGGTCCTGCTTGACGCCGCCGGCAAGGTTCTTCAGCAGCAGACGATCTTCTGCGGAAACTATCTTGACGAAGAGAAACTGCGGTCGATGAAATATGCGCAGATCGAAGAGGCGATGAACAACCAGTTCGGCGACAGCCTCTCGAACATGAACGTCAGCCCGGGGAAGGTGCTTAACTTCACCATCGTCTTCCGCAACATCCCCAAGGAGATGGCCAACATCAACGTGGAAGTGGTCGACTCCAAACCGGGCGGCACTTAGGGCGATGAAAACCGGCCATCTGCGGCGTTGCCCTTAGCCTCGTCACTGCGACGTACCTTTGGGTACGTCTCGCTTCTCGGTTTTCGGGGGCCTTGTGTCTGACCCCAGGCGATCGTTTTTGACCGACCGCGAGGTTAATGTGAACACGAAAGGCCGCGCCCTTAGGGGCGCGGCCTTTCGTGTTACAGACTGTCGATTCTGCTCAGGCGGCGCTGATGGCGGTGACCGGGCAGGTGTCGACGCAGGCGGCGCAGTCGATGCAGGTGTCGCCATCGATCTTGTGCTTGTCGCCAGCCGGGGCGATGGCGTTGACCGGGCAGCTGTCGACGCAGGCGCCGCAGTTGGTGCAGTCGTCACTGATGACATGAGCCATGATGTTACCTCCTCTATCGGGTGTGGAATGGATGGTCCGGGACTTCGAAACCGGTCGGAGTTTATACCATCATCGACCGGCTGTCTAGAGGAATCCGGAGGTTATGCCGGTACAAAGCGCTTGCAATTCGCCACCCCTTCCAGTAATCTTCCACAACGCGTTTTCACTGCCAAAGCCTCTTAAAACCTGAATAAAGAACTTTCACTCAGATTAAATTTTAACGGTATTAAAACGACTTTTTGCCTGTTTGGGGCCCTGCCCCGCAACATTATCGGAAGCGAGAGGAGTCAACCATGGATATTCTGGCCCTGAACTGCGGCAGTTCTTCGGTCAAGTACCAGCTCTATGACTGGAATAAGCGCGAAGTCATTGCCAAGGGGATGGTCGAGCGCGTGACGATCGGTGACTCCTTCATCATCCATGAGGTCCCAGGACGCGAGACCTATCGCGAGGAATATGAGTGCCCTGATCATCAAGTCGCCATTCACCTGATCATCAAGACCCTCTCCGACAAGGCTCACGGCGTGGTATCCACCATGGATCAGATCTCCGCGGTCGGACACCGGGTGGTGCACGGCGGCGAGAAGTTCACCTGTTCGGTGCGCATCGACGACACGGTGCTGGCGGCGATCAAGGAGGTCCAGCACTTGGCGCCGCTGCACAACCCGCCGAACATTGCCGGCATCGAGGCCGCCCAGGCGGTGCTTCCCAACGTGCCGCACATCGCCATCTTCGACACGGCCTTTCACCAGACCATGCCGAAGCACGCTTATACCTACGCCGTTCCCTACGAGTGGTACGAGAAACACGGTGTCCGCCGCTACGGCTTCCACGGCACCAGCCACCTGTACGTTTCCAAGCGTGCGGCGGTCATGCTCGGCAAGGATCCGAAGGACTGCAACATCATCACCATGCACATCGGCAACGGCGTCTCCCATTCGGCCATCAAGAACGGCGTATCGGTCGACACTTCCATGGGCCTGACTCCGTTGGAGGGTGCGGTCATGGGCACCCGCTGTGGCGACCTCGACCCGGCGATCCCGATGTTCATCCAGCAGAAGGAAGGGCTTTCGGCCAAGGAAATCGATTCGATTCTCAACAAGAAGGCGGGGATTCTCGGCATCACCGGCCAGTATACCGACCGTCGTGATGTCATCGAAGGCGCGGAGAATGGCGGCTGTCCGCGCTGCCAACTGGCCTTGGACGTCGAAGCCTACCGCCTGAAGAAGTATATCGGTTCCTATGCCGCGGCGATCGGTGGCATCGATGCGGTGGTCTTTACCGCCGGGGTCGGCGAAATGGCCTCGCTGGTTCGCGAAAAGACCCTGGAAGGGCTGGAATTCATGGGGATCATCCTCGACAAGGAGAAAAACCGCAACACCGCCACCCGCAAGAAGGAAAGCGTGATTACGACCCCGGATTCTCCGGTCAAGGTCTTCGTTATCCCGACCGACGAGGAACTGGTGTTCACCGAAGACGTGGTTGCGATCCTCGACCAGAGCTACACCGACCACATGCATTTCAAATACAGCTTCTCTTCGCCGGAGTTCCAGCGCAAGTAGACTGTGAAAAGTGAAACGTTAAACGGAAAAAGTTAAAGACTGGAAATCAAAAAGCCCCGGATCGCTCCGGGGCTTTTGCTTTTTACAATTCGCCTTTCGCTTTTCACCCTTTGCCGGCCTGCGCATTTGTCGTCCCGTGACCGCCGCCCAGACTATTTCTGCAGGAAGTATCCCTCAAGGACGCGGGTCATATCGACCTGCGGTATTTTTTCGAGTTCGAACCCGCTCATCTGCAGGTATTTCTGGCCCTCGCCGATCAGCTTGTTCAGAGCGGCCTCGTCTCCCGGCGGCTTACTTGGAACACAGACCAGCACATGTTTGTTAGACTTCAGGTTAAAAACCATATAGAGCTGCTTCTGCTTCCCTTGCTTGAGCACCACCAGGAAGGCCGTGCAGTACTGGGCTGGATATCCTTCCAGGGAGAGCTGCACATTGAAGGCCGAACCCCAGGCCTGCAGAACCTGATCGGCGGATTTGCACGGCAGCGCCGCCAACTCCCAGTCGGGGCGAAACAACGTTCCCGGCTTGGGCGACGGGCGCAATTCGTGCGGTAGAGGTTTTTCCGTCGACAACTTGGACGCGGCGGCTGTTCCCCCGCCATAAAGTCCCGGTTGCCCCCGGGTCTCGCTCCCGGCGCTTAGGGCCTGCTCCAGTTCGGCAAGCCGTTTTTCCGCATCGGCACAAGCCTTTGCATATTTCCGCCCCTCGCACCGTTCTTCTTCAAGCTGGGCTTCGGCGGATGCAAGTTTTTCGGCGAGGGCCTGTACTCGTCGCCCATCTTCTTCCGTCACTTCGCGACCGGAACCCCTAGAATGTTCGCGGGAGTCCTTCAGGGCTTTCTCCAGGGCTTCGATCAGCTTGTGCGCCTCGCCAAGCTCATCCTCCAAACCCACCTTGGCCTGGCGTTCCTCCTTGATAGCCGCGAGCGCCTCGTTCAAGGCGGCCTGCAGCTTGGCAAATTCAGCACCTCCTGCATCCTTGCCGGTCCCGGAAGAATCTCCGCCGGGTTTCCCCTCGGCGAGAGCCTTTTCCAGCTCGTTCAGGCGCCGCTCATCAGTTGCCGCCCCCTTCTCCAATCTTTTCCTGATACTGCGTTCCTGTTCGAACTCATCACGCGCATTTGCAGCCGCCTTCTCCAGCGTCTCCAATTGCTGCTGCAGTTCCTTCCGGACCTCGTCCCGCGCGTCGGCAGCCTCCTGCCGCGCCTCCTTGAGCTTCTGTACCAGCGATTCGATACGTTTCTCGGCGGTCTCCAGCTCAACCTGCTTGGCGGCCAGGATATCGGCACCGCCGGCACGCGCCTCGACCAGCTCCGCAGTCAATGCCTCGATGCGGTCCTGTGCCCCGGCCAACGCATGTCCCAACTCTTCGGCCAGCGCCCCGATCTGCCGGGAAATCTCCTCCCCACTCGCCATATCTCACCCCCGTGCCATCCGGCGAATCCCGCGAGCCGCCGCGTGCGGCAGCCCACAAACGTCCTTCAACAGCCTACCAGAAAAAAGGGCCGGCGGCAAAACGCCGCCAGCCCCGAAGTCGTCATCGGAACAAGGCTCCTACCTGTCGAAATACATCGCTAGGAAGATCTCTGTTTTTCAAGCCTGCGCCTGCACGGCGGTAATCGCCGCCACCGCAACAATGTCCTCGACCGAACAGCCGCGCGACAGGTCATTGACCGGCTTGGCCAGCCCCTGGATAATCGGCCCGACCGCTTCCGCACCGGCAACGCGTTCGACCAGCTTGTAGGCGATGTTGCCTGCGTCAAGGTCAGGGAAGATCAGGGTGTTCGCCTTGCCGGCCACCAGTGATCCCGGAGCCTTTTTGGCGCCAACCTTGGGGAGCAGGGCGGCGTCGGCCTGTAGCTCGCCGTCGATCTGCAGGTCGGGCTTGATCGACTTGGCGATCTCCAGAGCCTTGAGCACCTTCTCGGCGTCCTCGTGACTGGCACTCCCCTTGGTGGAGAAGGAGAGCATGGCCACCCGCCCCTCGACCCCGAGGAAGCTCTTACAACTGGCGGCGGTCGCCACGGCGATCTCCGCGAGCTGCTGGGCATTCGGGTTGGGGTTGACCGCACAGTCGGCAAAGCAGAGGATGCCGTTTTCGCCGAACTCGGGATTCTTGGTGATCATCAGGAAGACGGAGGAGACAGTCTTGATCCCGGGAGCGGTACCGATGCACTGGAACGCGGCACGCAACACATCGCCGGTGGTGTTGAACGCCCCGGCCACCGCTCCGCCGGCATCACCGACTTTGACCATCATCGCCCCGTAGAAGAGATTGTCGTCCTGGGTCAGCAGATTGCGTGCCTCATCGCGGGACAACCCCTTGCTCTTGCGGATCTCGCACAACTGGTCGACATAGGCTTCCAGCTTCGGTGCGTTTTTTGGGTCGATCAGCTCGACGCCGTCCAGGGAGCAGAGGAGTTCTTTCGCCTTGGCCTTGAGGGTGTCGGGGTTGCCAAGCAGCACCACTTTGGCCAGCCCGTCGCGGACGATCTGACCCGCCGCATGGATCATCCGGTCATCATACCCCTCGGGGAGTACCACGGTCTGGAGTTTCTGCCGGGCCTTGGCCTTGATCTGGTCAACCAAATGCATCTGAGCGCCTCCTAAAACAGAGTTTGATATAAACTACACTTATACCCGATGCCCCCTGACTGGTCAACTCTTTGACTAGACAAGGCAATTCGGCTCTGGCCTGCACCTTGCCGGCTCCTGTATAATTCGATGAATGTGCCGGAAGGAACCGGGGATCGTTTCAATGTCGTTCGCACGCCAACGGGAGCCACTGCTGCTGTGGGCCCTGATCATTTCCATTCTGCTGCACCTGTTGCTCGGTCTGCTGTTGGCCGTGATGCCGGGGTTCGTCCAAAAACCGCCGGACCAGGGACCGATGTTCGTCGAGGTGGTGCCGCCCCGCAAGATGCCGCCGCCCCGGACACGCGAACTCGAGCAGCCAAGGCAGCCGCCCCCAGTGCAGCGCCGCGAACAACCGGCCAAACGGCTTGGCCCGGAGGACCGGGTCGCGCCGCGGGAGACCGCCCCGACCGGCGAAGATGATGAAGACCAGCAGCGCACGGCACGTGCTCAGCGCCCGCCGGCACGGCCGGCAGCACCCACCCCGCCCATGCCTCCGGCCACCGCGACCGCCCCACCGGTCACCGGCAGCGAAACTCCTCTCCGGCCAACCTCACCGACGGGGGAATTCGCACCGGCACAGCCACCTGGCAGCGAACGGCCACGCCCCAGCCTCGGCCAGCTGACCACTCTGACACCGACCACCAAGGCCCGCATCGAAAAGGACTGGCGACGCAAGTATCGCGAAGGGGTCGAAAAGGGGGATACGGTCTGGCTCGACACCGAGCAGGATCTGCTGATCTCGTTCTTCAAGCGCTTCAAGACCAATATCTACAACGTCTGGAATTACCCGGAACGCGCCAGGGTGCTCGAAGAACAAGGCACCTGTCTGCTGCGCATCACGGTCAGCCGACAGGGGACGATCGATGATGTCCAACTGCTGGAAGGCTCCGGATCCTACGACCTCGACCAGGAAGCCATCCGCGCGGTCAGCAAAGGACAGCCGTACGGACCGCTACCGGCCGCCTACCCCAACGAACAACTCCACATCATGGCCTACTTCCGCTACAGCCTCAGCAAGGGGATCAAATATCCGGGGCGGGTTTTTGGGGAGAGGTAAATGGTGCGGGGACAAAAAACGGGGACAGAATTCAATTCTGTCCCCGTTTTTTTGTCGTTTGCCACTCAGCACCCACCGTTCATCACTGGTTTCACCGTTCCTCCCACCTTAACCGCGGCTGCCGTGCCGCCGCGGTTTCGTCGAGACGCCGGGTGCGGGTGCGCACCGGGGCGGCGTGCAGCAGATCCGGGCTCATTTCCGCCTCTTTGGCGATGGCCAGCATGGCGTCGCAGAACTCGTCGAGGGTCTCCTGGCTCTCGGTCTCGGTCGGCTCGATCATGATTGCCCCCTTGACCACCAGCGGGAAGTAGATGGTCGGCGGGTGGTAGCCGTAGTCGATCAGGCGCTTGGCCACATCCAGCGTGTGACAGTCGTTGGGGAGGTCGCGGTCGGAGAAGACCACCTCGTGCAGCGAGCGGGTTGCATACGGCAGGTGGTAGCCCCCTTCCAGGCGGGCGCGCACGTAGTTGGCGTTGAGCACCGCCATCTCGGTGGCGTGCTTCAGCCCCGCCGCACCCATACTGCGGATGTAGGCGAAGGCGCGCAGCATGATGCCGAAGTTGCCGTGAAAGGCCAGCATCCTGCCGACCGACTCCTGCGTCCCGACGAAGCGAAACGCTTCCCCGTCCCGCACGACCCGTGGACCGGGGAGGAACGGCGCCAGCGCAGCGCTGACTCCGACCGGACCGGAGCCGGGACCGCCGCCGCCGTGCGGGGTGGCAAAGGTCTTGTGCAGGTTGAAATGCATGACGTCGATCCCCATGTCGCCGGGGCGGGCAATGCCGAGCAGGGCATTGAGGTTGGCACCGTCGCAGTAGACCAGGCCGCCGCGCGCGTGCACCAGCTCGCAGATCGCCGCAATGTTGGTCTCGAACAGCCCCAGGGTGTTGGGGTTGGTGACCATCAGCGCGGCGACCTCGTCGGTCATGTGCGCTTCGACTTCTTCCAGCGTCAGCACCCCTTCCGAGGCGATCGGCACCACCTCGTAGCCGGCCAAAGCCGCAGTGGCCGGGTTGGTGCCGTGGGCGGTGTCAGGGATCAGCACCTTGCGTCGTTTGCTTCCCTGCGCCTCGTGCCAGGCCCGCACCGTCAGCATTCCGGCCAGTTCCCCGTGCGCCCCGGCTGCCGGCTGTACGGACACGGCGGCGAAGCCGGAAATCTCGGCGAGCATCGTCTGCAGTTCGTACATCATCGCCAGCGTCCCCTGGGCGAGGTGGTCGGGGGTCGCCGGGTGGACATCCGCCAGCCCCGGCAAGCGCGCCGCCAGTTCGTTGACCTTGGGGTTGTACTTCATGGTGCAGCTTCCCAACGGGTAGAAACCCGAGTCGACCCCGTAATTCCAGGTGGACAGCCGGGTGAAGTGCCTCACCACGTCGACCTCGGAGAGTTCCGGGAAGCCGGCGATCTCCTCGCGACAGAGCCCGTCCGGCAAATCGGCCGCCGGCACGTCAAGGGGCGTGAGACTGTATCCCTTGCGCCCCGCATCGGAATGCTCGAAAAGCAGTTTTTCGTTCAGAACCAGGCCACTCGTTCCCACGATCATGCCGCACCTCCCGCCAGAGCTTGCGCCAGGACATCGATATCATTGCGGCGGTGCTGCTCGGTGACACAGACCAGAAAGGCATCGGCCAGTTCCGGATAATCCGTCCCGAGCGGGATGCCGCCGAGGATCCCCTGCTGTTCAAGAACTGCAAGCAGATCCTTGACCGGCCTGGCGGTGCGTACCACGAACTCGTTGAACACCGGGGCGGCAAAGGGCAGGGTCACCCCCTCGACGCCGCCGAGTTGAGCTTTGGCATAGGCGGCCTTGGCCAGGTTCTGCTGCGCCAGTTCACGCAGCCCCTGTTTGCCAAGCAGACTAAGAAAAACCGTAGCGGTCAGCGCGCACAAGCCCTGGTTGGAGCAGATATTGGAGGTGGCCTTCTCGCGGCGGATGTGCTGCTCGCGGGTGGCCAGGGTCAGAACGAAGCCGCGTTTGCCGTCGCGATCAAGGGTTTCGCCGACCAGGCGGCCGGGCATGGCGCGCACATCCTTCATCCGTGCGGCGAAGAAACCGACATACGGGCCGCCGAAGGACACCGGGATGCCGAAACTCTGCCCTTCGCCGGCGACGATGTCGGCGCCGAGTTCCCCCGGCGACTTGAGCAGGCCGAGGGCCACCCCTTCCGCCACCCCGGCGACCAGCTTGGCACCGGCCCCCTGGGCCAGCCGAGCCAGCGCCGCCAGATCCTCGACCACGCCGAAGTAGTTGGGATAGCCGGCGATGACCGCAGCGGTCTGACCATCGAGCTTGGCACCCAGATCGTCGAGATCGGTGCGGCCGTCGGCCGCAAAACCGACCTCGACGACATCGAGATCGACATAGCGGCAGTAGGTGGTGATCACCGCCCGCCAGCGCGGGTTGAGAGCCCGTGACACCAGGAGCTTGCGGCGCCGGGTCAGGCGTACCGCCATCAGCGCCGCTTCGGCACAGGCCGACGCGCCATCGTACATCGAGGCGTTGGCGACCTCCATGCCGGTCAGCTGGCAAACCAGCGTCTGGAATTCGAAGATCGCCTGCAGCGTCCCCTGGCTGATCTCCGGCTGATAGGGGGTGTAGGCGGTATAGAACTCGCTGCGCGAGATCAGCTGGTCGACAGCCGCGGGGATGAAATGCTGGTAGGCGCCGCCGCCGAGAAAGCTGATGTGGTTTTCCGGCGTCGCATTGCGCCCGGCGAGGACTTTCAACTCACGGAGCAGCTCGCCTTCGGCAAGGGCCGGCGGCAGGTCGAGCGGGCGCTTGAGACGCACCGATGCCGGGATCTCGACGAACAGCTCCTCCAGGGAACCGACGCCGATGCGCCCCAGCATCTGCGCCACATCGCCCGAAGTGTGGGGAATGTAGCGCATATAACTAATGCTCCTCGGCGATATGGGCCTGGTACTCGGTGGCGTCCATCAACTCTTCAAGTTCGGTGGGGTCGGAGATGCGGATCTTGATCATCCAGCCATCACCGTAGGGGGAGGTGTTGATGACTTCCGGAGCGTCCGGCAGTTCCTCGTTGATCTCCTCGACGGTCCCGGACACCGGCGCATAGACGTCGGAAACGGCCTTGACCGACTCGACCACGCCGAAGGCCTTGCCGGCGGTGACTTCGGTGCCGACCTCGGGAAGTTCGACGAACACGACATCGCCCAACGCATCCTGGGCGAAATCGGTGATGCCGACGATGACCAGGTCACCCTCGACCTGCACCCACTCATGCTCCTCGGTGTACTTGAACTCTTCAGGAAATTCCATAATGTCCTCCTTTACGACAACCTATTGACGATCGGATGTAGGGGCAGGCCCCTGTGCCTGCCCAGGGCGGCCACAGGGGGCCGCCCCTACAGAATTCTTTATTTCTTTACAAACGGCGGCTTGACGATTTTCGCGCGCAGCTTGCGGTCGCGGATGCCGACCAGCAGTTCCTTGTCCAAAACGGCGCAGGGGGATTCGATCAGCGCCAGGGCAATGCCGTTTTTCAGCGACGGCGACATGGTGCCACTGGTGACCGCACCGACCTGCTTTTCACCGGCATAGACCGGGTAACCTTCGCGGGGGATGCCGCGCTCTTCCATGGCCAGCCCGACCAGTCGACGCGGGAGGCCGGCGGCCTTTTGCTTCAGCAGGGCGTCGCGGCCGACGAAGTCGCCCTTGTCCAGCTTGACGATCCAGCCCAGGCCGGCTTCCAGCGGCGAGATCGTCGAGGACAGTTCGTGACCGTAGAGCGCGTAGCCTTTTTCCAGGCGCAGGGTGTCGCGGGCACCGAGGCCGATCGGCATCAGGCCATCGGCCCGGCCGGCTTCCAGCAGGCGGTTCCACATCCCGACCGCGGCTGACGCCGGAATGTACAGCTCGAAACCGTCCTCGCCGGTGTAGCCGGTGCGCGAAATCAGCGTCGGCACCCCGGCAACCTCCCCTTGAGAGAAGTGATAGTAGCGGATCGAGGTCAGTGGCCCGGAGGTGAGCCGCCCCAGAATCTCCGCCGCCGCCGGGCCCTGCAGGGCCAACTGGGCGAATTCGGCACTGCGGTTGGTCAGGGTCGCCCCTTTGATGCCGCTTTCCGCATGTACCTGCTGCATCCAGGCGAAATCCTTATCGGTATTGGAGGCATTGACGCAGAAGAGGAAGTGGGTGGCGCTGCTGCGATAGAGGGTGACGTCATCGACCACCCCGCCATCGGGATAGCAAAGGGCACTGTACTGGATCTGGCCATCGACCAGCCTGGCGGCGTCGTTGGTGGTCAGCCGCTGCACCAGGGCCAATGCCTCGGGTCCGGAGACCTCGACCTCCCCCATGTGCGAGACATCGAACAGGCCGGCCCGCTCGCGCACGGCCAGGTGTTCCTCGATGACCCCGGCGTACTGCACCGGCATCTCCCAGCCGCCAAAGGGAACCATCCGGGCGCCAAGCGCCTTGTGCACTGCGTTGAGGGGTGTCTGCTTCATAGTGTCAGTCATAAAATGTCCTCTGTAGGGGCGAAGCATGCTTCATCTGCTTCGCCCGGCGACAAGGGCAAAGCAGATCAATCGTTTGCTTTGCCCCTACATTTCCAAAATCTCCGGGATCCGTTCTTCATATCCCAAAGTCATCAGGTGCACTCCCTGGCAAAGGCCGCGCGCCCAACCAACGGTTTCGCGGGCAATCGCCACCCCTTCGGCCAAGGGGTCGGCGGCATGCTCCAGACGGGCGATCACCTCGTCCGGAACCTGCATGCCGGGAATGTTGGCATTGAGGAAACGGGCCATCTTCGCGCTGCGCACCAGCAGAATGCCGGCCAGCACCGGGACTCCGAGCGGCGTGACCGCAGTGCTCAGCCGTTCCAGTTCGGCCAGGGTGAACACCGCCTGGGTCTGGAAGAAACGGGCACCGCTGTCAACCTTCTTGCGCACCTTCTGCAGCACCAGGTTGAACGGTTCAGCCGCGGGATTGACCGCTGCGCCGGGGAAAAAACGCGGCGCCCCCGTGAGCGGCTTGCCGGCCATATCGATACCACGGTTCAAACTGACGGCAACGTCGAGCAGCTGTACAGCGTCAAGATCGAACACCGGCCGGGCATCGGGATGGTCGCCAAACTTGCTGTGATCGCCGGAGAGGAGCAGCAGATTCTCGATCCCCAGCGCCGCCGCGCCGAGCAGGTCGGACTGCAGGGCAACCCGGTTGCGGTCGCGGCAGGTCATCTGCAGCACTGTCTCGATGCCGTGCCGCTGCAGCTCCCCGGCCAGCACCAGGGCGCACATCCGCATGTTGGCGCCCTGGTTGTCGGTAACGTTGACCGCCGTGACCCCCTGCAGTTTTGCGGCGACACCCAGCACCGGTGCAAGGTCGATCCCCTTGGGCGGAGCGACCTCGGCAGTGACGACAAATTGGCCAGCGGCAAGACTTTCAGAAAGACATGACATGACGAATCAACCTCACGGGACCAATTGGTTTCATAGGTCCTATGGGTCCTATCTGATTTTGTGCCGCCCCGGCTTGCGCCGGCGGCTCCACTGTTTGGGCGGCACCCGACGGGCAAACACACCGGGGCGCTGTTGGCGCTGCAACCGCTCGTAGATCAGCTTCCAGGCGCAGTCGAGATTCTCGTCGATTTCGCAGCGACCGTTCTTCATCCCGCCGCAGGGACCATTGAGCAGCCCCTTGGCGCAGTTGGTCACCGGGCAGATGCCGGCGGTCTCGTTGAGGATGCAATCGCCGCACAGCGAGCACATCTCCTCATACTGGCCAAACCGCCGCACGTTGCCGAGAAACAGGGAGTTGAGCGCGCCGACCACGCGCTTGTCGGTATTGCTGGAAATCGACTGGACCCCCGAGCCGCAGGCCAGGACCACCAGAGCGTCGGCTGCAGCCACCGCTTCGGCGTGATGCCGCAGATCGCGGGCGGCACGCTGGATATGGCAGGCTTCATCGATAACCACGCTGCCACAGGTCTCTTTTCCCAGCGTCGTCAGCCATTCCTGAAAGCGGAACACCTCTTCCTCGCCGCCCGCCTTGCAGGCCGTGGCGCAGGCCGCGCAGCCGACCAGGAAGAGCTTGCCGAAAGGGGCGAGCGCCTCCTGGAGTTCGGCCAGAGGTTTGGCTTCGCTGATAATCATTGTAAACCCGGTGACTGGTGACTGGTTGCTGGCAAAGGCAAAACAGCGCCAAGACCCGAGACTCAAGAATAAAGACTTATTCTTCGCTCTTGGCGCTTGGCTCTTTAATCTTGGCTCTTAACCCTTGACTCTCCGCTTGGCGCTTTCCAGCGTATTGTACAGCAGCATGGTAATCGTCATCGGCCCGACCCCGCCAGGGACCGGGGTGATCGCTCCGGCCCGCTCCAGGGCGGCATCGAACTCGACGTCGCCGACCAGTTTCTTGTCGCCGACCCGGTTGACGCCGACATCGATGACCACCGCCCCCGGCTTGATCCAGCTCCCCTTGATCATCTCGGCGCGGCCGACCGCGGCGATCAGCACGTCGGCCTTGGCGACCTGGGCGGCCAGATCCCTGGTGCGCGAATGACAGAGGGTCACCGTGGCGTGCTGGGCCAGACACATCAGCGCCACCGGCTTGCCGACGATGTTGGAGCGGCCGACCACCACTACTTCCTTGCCGGTCAGATCGATGCCGGTGTGCTCGATCATCTTCATGATCCCATAGGGGGTGCAGGGCTGGAAGAGCGGGTTGCCGGTCACCAGGCGGCCGACGTTGTAGGGGTGGAAACCATCGACATCTTTTTTCGGCGAGATCGCCTCGAGAACCTT
The DNA here is from genome assembly GCA_023701265.1 of Desulfuromonadales bacterium. Lineage (GTDB taxonomy): Bacteria > Desulfobacterota > Desulfuromonadia > Desulfuromonadales > BM103 > VAUL01. The sequence continues at coordinate 17,934 of JAMPXI010000038.1, forward strand.
GCCTTCATCGATCTGTTTCGGCAGGGGAAGCTGAACGAGAATGCCGTCGATCCGCTCGTCGCGGTTGAGTTCGTCGACCAGCGCCAGCAGCTGTGCCTCGGTGGTCTCCTTCGGCAGCTTGTGCTCGTCGGAGAAGATCCCCGCGGCGGCGCATGCCTTCTCTTTCATCGACACATAAACCTGGCTGGCCGGGTCGTCGCCGACCAGCACCACCGCCAGCCCCGGCGTCACTCCCTTAGCCTTCAGCACTGCCACGCCGGCAGCGATCTCCTCGCGGATTTTCGCGGCAATCACCTTGCCGTCGATGATTTTTTCCATGCACCACACCTCCCCGGAAATTGAAAATCTGACTATAAACAAGGGAGGGGGGATTGTAAAGGTGGCGCAGCTGGCGAGATCGACAAAAACACGGCGCCCCGATCCTGGAGACCGGGGCGCCGGAATACTCACTTTTTTCAGCAAACGCTACTCGTTGGCCGCGGCCTTCGGGCAACCGGCGCAGCCGCCGCCTTCCCCCGCGCTCGGGCAGGCCGCCGGCTTTTGACCGGCACTGTAGCCGGACTGATGCCAACCGCCGCCCTTGAGGGCGAAGCCGGTCAGAGAGATTTGCTTTTCGACCCGGCCGCCACAGGTGTTGCAGACCGTCAACGGTTCATCGGAAAATTTCTGGCGGGCTTCAAAAACGATCCCGCAATCGTGGCACTTGTATTCGTAGACAGGCATGGCGAAAGCACCTCCGGATTCACTTTGCGGCGGTAATTTAATCAGTTAGTCCCCGGATGTCAACCCTGACACCGGCCCCAGCGTTACGAGAACCGTCGCGACATCGACATCCGCAAGCAAAAGCCGTTTGTGGCGGGACGACTCTCCTGCAACCAGTGTAACACGGCTCTTGGGGAGCTTGCACAGCTTGGCAAAGAAGGCGCAGCAGGCAGCGTTGGCGGCGCCGTCCACCGGCGGGGCGGCAAGGCGGATTTTCAGCTCTTCCCCCTGTATGCCGACCAGTTGGTCGCGGCTGGCGCGCGGCTGCACCAGGATGCGCAACTCGGTGCCACCCGGAACCGGCCGCAGCCAAGGTTGGTTCACGGCGTGGGCTTCCGCTCCGGATCGGAAATCAGGGGGATGTCAAATGTCAGGTCATCCTCTTCAGCCGCAGCTTGCACCGGGGCGGCTTGAACCGGGGCAGGCCGCACTGGCGCCGGGGCGGCCGCAGCGGCAGACTCCTCCGGAATACGCGCAGGAACAGCCGACGGCGGCTGTCGATCGAACGGCAGCGGCTCTTCGAGCAGTTTCGCTTCGGCTTTATCCTCGCTGATCGAAAGGATATTCAGGTCCAGCATGCGCACATGCTTTTCCAACAGGGAGCGCAGACTGGTCTCGAAGTCGATCTTCTGGCGCTTGATCTCCTGGATCTCCTCGATCAGCTGCAGGCGTCGGTCCTCGGCATTGCGCATCACCCGTTCGGCACGCATTTCGGCATCAGTCAAAACGAGTTCAGCTTCCCGCCGGGCGTTGGCCTTGAGTTCGTCGGTGACCTTTTGGGTCGTGAGCAACGTCTCCTTGAGGTTGGTTTCACGTTCACGCATATCGGCAAGCGTGCTTTTGGTCCGGGCCAGTTCCTCCTGAAGATCCTGGTTCTGCCTGAACAGGCGTTCGATCTCTCCGGCCAGAACTTCCAGAAACTGGTCGACCCCGGCCTTGTCATAACCCATCAGGCGGGATCTGAACTGCTGCTGCTGGATGTCAATCGGGGTAATGCGCATGTAAAGGCTCCTAGTGTCCCGTGCGGTTAGTTCCCTGCACTAAAACCCGCCGCCAGCCATGCGGGCGATCAACCGCAGCAAAGCCTGCTGCAGCACCGAGAGTGCGAGCAACAAGGCAATGGGGGTGAAGTCTATCCCGCTGAACTGCAGGGGGAGTACCCGGCGAATCCGGTCGAGAACCGGATCTGTGGCATTGTGCAGAAAACGTACGATCGGATTGTAAGGATCGGGGTTGACCCACGAAACGATCGCCCGGGCGACCACGATCAGAATGTAGATCTGGAATACCAGGCTCACCACCTGATACAAGGCGCCCCACAGGATATCCATGCCACCTCGCGTAAACCAGCTGAAATAACAGGCTTTACTACCTGGCACTTAACTTCACATTTATAACCCAGCGACGGTAGACCAGTCAAACCCCGCGCGCCACCAAACCCGGCAAAAATATTGATTTCTCCTCAAGGTTGTGTCGATAATGTTTTGTTAACAATCGACTTCGGGAGTTTTCCATGATCCGCACCAGCAATCTCCGCGTTCGCGCCCTGACACCGATCATCGCGCCGACCGGCCTTAAACAGGTCTTCCCCTTGTCCGAGCGCGGCGCCGAATTCGTCACCCACGCCCGCGAGAGTGTGACCAATATCCTGCATAACCGCGATGCCCGCCTGATGGCGGTGATCGGCCCCTGCTCGATCCACGACCCCAAGGCGGCGCTGGACTATGCCGGGCGCCTGGCACAGCTGGCCCGCGAGATTGAAGACCAGATCCTGGTGGTGATGCGCGTCTACTTCGAGAAGCCCCGCACCACCATCGGCTGGAAGGGGCTGATCAACGATCCCGAATTGACCGGCACCCACCAGATCTCCAAGGGGCTCGGCGTCGCCCGCGGACTGCTTTGCGCTATCAACGACCTCGGCCTGCCGATCGCCGGCGAAATGCTCGACCCGATTACCCCTCACTACCTGGCTGACTTAATCAGTTGGGGGGCGATCGGCGCTCGCACCACCGAATCGCAGACCCACCGCGAGATGGCCAGCGGCCTCTCCTTCCCGGTCGGCTTCAAGAACGGCACCGACGGCAACCTGCAGATCGCCGTCGACGCCATGAAGGCCGCGCTGCATTCGCACAACTTCATCGGCATCAACAACGACGGGCAGACCTCGATCGTCTCGACCCTGGGGAATCAGGACGTGCATATCGTACTGCGCGGCGGCAACGACCGCCCCAACTATTTTCCGGAGGACATCCAGCGGACCGAGGAACTATTGGCCAAAGCGGGACTTCTGCAGTCGATCATGGTCGACTGCAGCCACGCCAACTCGGAGAAGGACCACACCCGCCAGGAAAATGTCCTGCACAATGTGCTCGATCAACTGGAAGCCGGCAACCGCGCCATCTCTTCGGTGATGATCGAAAGCTTCCTCGAAGAGGGCAACCAGCCCCTCGGCGATCCGACCCGCCTGCGCTACGGCGTCTCCATCACCGACAAGTGCGTCGGCTGGGAAACCACCGAACGGATGTTGCGCCATGCACATGCCACCCTTAAAAAACTCGGCGGACGGCGGTTGGCGAACGGCTGAGCGATCAGAAGTCATCGAGGACGATTTTGCAACCCCACGGGCTTGCAAAGTCGTCATTCTCTTCTATAGTACCAAAAACAGGGACACTTGATTATGACCGTGACCATCAGTTACACCGCATTTCTGCTGACCCTGGTTGCCGGAGTCGGCATCACGGCGTTGATTTACTTCATCATCGTCATGGTGCGCATCAACCGCACGGTCGGTCGCCTCGAAACGACCATCGATCGGACCGA
>JAMPXI010000039.1 GCA_023701265.1 Desulfuromonadales bacterium
GCGCTGACTACATCCACATCGACGTGATGGACGGGCACTTCGTGCCGAACATCACCATCGGCCCGCTGGTGGTTGCCGCCGTGCGCAAGATCACCGACCTCCCCCTTGACGTGCACCTGATGATCGAGAACCCGGACCGTTACATCCCCGACTTTGCCAGGGCCGGCGCCGATCTCATCACCGTTCACCAGGAAGCGGTGCCGCACCTGCACCGCACCGTGCAGCTGATCAGGAGCCTCGGCAAAAAGGCCGGCGTCTCGCTCAATCCGGCGACCCCGGCAGCAACCCTCGACGTCATCCTCGACGATCTCGATCTGGTGCTGGTGATGACCGTCAACCCCGGCTTCGGCGGTCAGGAATTCATCGACAGCGGTCTGGCCAAGATCGCCGCCCTGCGCCATGAAATCGACCGCCGCGGCCTGCGGGTCGAACTCGAGGTCGACGGCGGGGTGAAAATCGACAATATCGGCCGGATCGCCGCCGCCGGCGCGGATGTCTTTGTCGCCGGCAGCGCGGTATTCGGTTCCAGGGATTATGCCGCAACCATCCAGGAGCTGCGCCGGGGCGCCGGCAGCTGTTGTGCCTGATGCTTGACCGGGTCTGGCTGAGCAAGCGCCTGCATGCCTTCCCGCAGCGAATCATCCCGCTGGAGACGCTGCGTCCGGCTGCCGTCCTGCTCCCCCTGCTGATTCGCGACGGCGAAGAGTACGTGCTCTTCACCCGGCGCACCGAGCATCTGCCGCACCATGCCGGCGAGATTTCCTTCCCCGGCGGCGCCCGCCATGTGGACGATTTCGATCTGGCCGCCACCGCCCTGCGCGAAACCGAAGAAGAGATCGGGGTCCCCGCCGCCAGCGTCCAGCTGCATGGCCGGCTCGATGATTTCTGGTCGATCCACGGTTATCACGTGGTCCCTTTCGTCGGCACCATCCCTCACCCGTTCACCTACCAGGTCGCCGACCGCGAGATTGCCGCGCTGATCGAGGCCCCCCTCGATCATTTTCGCGCTCCCGGCGTGCACCATGTCGAGGACTGGACCCACCACGGCCGGAGCCACCCGGTCGACTTCTACCGCTACGGAGACCAGGTGATCTGGGGCTTGACCGCCGCCATTCTCCGCCAGTTCCTGGAAGTGACCGACCCCCTCGTCAGAGAGGCCCGGCCATGACCCCCGCCGAGCGGCGCCAGCTGCTGCTGCAGCGCCTGCAGCATGGCCCGGTCATTGTCGGCGACGGCGGCATGGGCACCCTGCTTCATCATCGCGGCGCCCCTCCGGATGCCGTCTTCGAATATCTCAATCTGATCGATCCCACCCTCGTCGGCCAGGTGCATGCCGACTACGTGGCGGCCGGTGCCGAGTTGCTCGAAACCAACACCTTCGGCGCCAATGCCCTGCGCCTAGCCACCTACGGTCTGGAACAGAAAGTGGCCGCGATCAACCGGGCCGGAGTCCGGCTGGCCCGCGCGGCCGCCGGCCCCGGGCGCTTCATTGCCGGGTCGGTCGGTCCCCTGCTACCGCCGCGCGGCAGCGAGGTCGAGCTGGATGCCGTCACCCGCCGGTCAATTTTGAGCGAACAGATGGGGGTGCTGGCCGATGCCGGGGTCGACTGCTTCCTGCTTGAGACCTTCCCCGGCGTGGCGGACTTGCAGCTGGCCCTCGAGGTTGCCCGAGGGCTGGGAATTCCGGCCATCGCCCAGCTGGCCTTCATGGAAGGCGGCTTTACCAGCGACGGCCTGAACGTTGAGCAGGCCGCGCAGCAACTGGCCCTCGCCGAACCCGCCGCCATCGGCGCCAACTGTGGCGCCGGACCACGCGAACTGCTCCAGGTCCTGCGCCGGCTGGCGGCAGCGACCGACCGGCCGCTCTCGGCCTTCCCCAACTCCGGCTTTCCCGAGCGGGTTGACGGCCGCATCCTTTATCTGGCTACCCCGGACTATTTTGCCGCGCTGGGCCTTGAGATGGCCGATGCCGGTGCGAGTCTGGTCGGCGGCTGCTGCGGGACCGGACCGGCCCATGTGCAGGCGCTGGCGGCGGCGTTGCAGGGACGCCGACCGGGTTCCCGCGCCAAGCTAACCACGGTCGTGTCACCATCTCCCCAGCCAAAGCCGGTCATGACTGCCGAGCGGCGCTTCCTCGACCCGTGGGGAAGCCGCCCGGTCATCGCCGTCGAACTTGACGTTCCCAGGGGGCTCGACATCGCCGCCACCATGGAGCGGGCCAGGGTTCTGGCAAAAACCGGGATCGATGCCGTTACCCTGGCGGAAAATCCGCTGGCACGCATCCGCATGAGCAACCTTGCCCTGGCTGCTCGCCTGCAGGAGGAACTTGGCATCGCCGCGATTGCCCATGTCACCGGCCGCGACCGCAACCTCCTCGGACTGCACTCCGCGCTGATGGGCGCTCATCTTCTCGGCATCCGCAATGTGCTGGCAGTGACCGGCGACCCCGTGGCGGTCGGCAGCGAAAGCGGGGCCAGCAATGTTTTCGACCTCAACTCCATTGGCCTGCTGAGGTTGATCGACGCTCTCAATCATGGCCGGAACCTGTATGGCGCCGAACTTGGCGACACGACCCGTTTTCTGGCCGGCTGCGCCTTCAATCCGAATGTTGCCGACCTCTCCGGCCAGCTGCACAAGCTGGAGAAGAAACTGGCGGCCGGTGCCCGCTTCGTCCTGACTCAACCGATCTTCGATCCACGGGCCCTCGAACGGATGGTGGTCGCCACCAGACCGTTTGGCGTGCCGGTGCTGATGGGATTGATGCCGCTGGTCAGCGAACGCAACGCCGAGTTCCTGCACAACGAGGTGCCGGGGATCATGCTGCCGGATAAGGTGCGGCAGAGAATGCGCGGAGCCAGTGGCGCCACCGGCGTCCGTCAGGGAATGGCGATTTGCCGGGAACTTCTGAACGAGGGGAAGCAACAGGGGGTTGGCGGGTATTACCTGATCCCGCCGTTCGGCAGGGTCGAACTGGCTCAGGAGTTGATCGCGGCTATCCGGGGGTAGGCGAGAGCAGCTGATCCAGGACACCGCGCTCGTCGAGATCGAACAACTCGCCGCAACCGCCGATCAGGCGGTCAGCGATGAAAATCCCGGGAAAGGTTTCCCCCACTCCCCGGCGGCGCATTTCCTCGGCACGATGAGGATCTCCGTTGATCACGTATTCAACGAAGGCAATCCCCTTGATGCGCAACAGTTCCTTGGCGCGCTCACAATAGGGGCAGTACGGTTTGGTATAGATTTCGACTTTCATGTTGGATCGGTCGGCTCCACGAGGTGCCCCCTCCCATGGATGTCTCATTCTATCCCGATTACGTCAAGATGCAAGTTTATCAAGGAGGTTACTCATGCATTCGCGAATTCTTTTCGGCATCGGCATGTTCCTGGTCCTGGCACTCACCGCCTGTGCGTTGTTGACGCCGCCGGAAAAACAGCGAAAAACGGCGCTGGACGATTTCATGTACGCCTTGCGCTGGCAGCGCTATCCCGAAGCGGCCACGTATTTCACCAGCAAACACCGCCAGACGTTCCTCGGCCAAATCGATAAAATCAGCAAGGATCTGAACGTGACGGACGTTCGCCTGAAGCGGCTCGACCTCAAGGACGAGGGGCGCCGCGCCGAGGCCGTTCTGGAGATGGACTACTATCTTCTCCCCTCGGCAACACTCAAAACCCTGAAGATCGACCAGACGTGGATTTACTTCGAGGTTAGCGATGCGGAAGCCAACGGCTTCCTGATCACCACGCCGTTCCCCGAATTCCCCGAGGAATCTTCTCGGCACAAGGGCACACTTCCCCCTTGATTGCCGCCTTGCAGTGTGCTAAAAACTGCATACTGTATACAGTTACCGGAACCCGGATGCCGGCCCGGAAACCGTGGCGGAAGGAGCGCGCAGGCGCCTTTTGCTGCGGTGTCGTGCGTGGCACAACCCGAACGGGAGGAACATTTTGGCTGACGTGGTCTTTTCCAGCTGGGGCGGCAAGGTAGTCGACAACCGCCAGGGCGGCGAGCCGCAGCCCGCCGTATTCAAGCTCCCCGAGAACTACCTGGGTGAAGGACGCATCAGCGCCTTCATGGGGTGGGACGGGATCATCCTTTACGACCGCGAGGTCGACGTGGTCGCCATGGCCGCCGAGTACATGAAGCGCGTGCAGGAAAAATACTGCTGCGCCAAGTGCACCCCCGGCAAGCGCGGCACGCGGGTCATGATGGACACCTTGGCGAGAATTGTCGCCGGTCAGGGCAAGGAACGTGATCTCGACACGTTGACGGACCTGGCCGACCTGCTCGAAAACTGCAAATGTACCCTGTGCATGACTGCAGCCCGGCCAATACTCGATTCCGTCAAGTATTTCCGCAGCGACTACCTGGCCTTTATGCGCGGCGAGCGCACGATCCGCCCGGCCAAGGGCTATCACGACAAGGTGACCGCGCCGTGCACCGACCGCTGTCCGGCGCACATCGACATCCCCGCCTACATCGAGGAGATCAAGGAGTATCGCTTCGACGAGGCCCTCGGGACCATTCGCCGCAACATGCCGATCCCGGCGGTCTGTGGCCGGGTCTGCCCGCATCCTTGCGAAAAGTCGTGCCGGCGCGCCCTGGTTGACGAACCGATCAGCATCATGGTGCTGAAGCGGGTTCCCGCCGACCACGAGTGGATGCACCACCAGCAGCCGCCCATGCAGCCCAAGGCCCCGACCGGCAAGAAGATCATGGTGGTCGGCGCCGGCCCGGCCGGTCTGACCTGCGCCTTCTATCTGGCCCTCGAAGGGCACCAGGTCAAGATCATCGACATGCTCTCCGAACCGGGCGGCACGGTCGCCGTCGGCATCCCCGACTACCGCATGCCGCGCCAGCTGCTGCAGCGCGAAGCGGACATCGTTGCCGCGCTCGGCGTCGAGATCGAGTACGGGGTCAAACTCGGCCGCGACGTGACGCTGGCGCAGCTCAAGGAGCAGTATGACGCGGTCTTCCTCGGCACCGGCGCCTTCAAGTCGAAGCCGATGGGGGTCGAAGGGGAGGATCAGGGCTACGAGGGTTTCTCAACGGGCGGCATTCACTACCTGCGCGCGGTGGCCCTCGGCGAACCGATCGAAACGCCCAAGCGGGTGATCGTGGTCGGCGGCGGCAACACCGCCATCGACTGCGTGCGCGTCGCCCTGCGCGAGGGGGCCGAGGAATCGATCCTGCTCTACCGCCGTACCCGCAAGGAGATGCCGGCCGAGCCCTATGAGGTCGATGACGCCGAGGAGGAAGGCGTCAAGTTCATGTTCCTGGCGCTGCCGACCAAGCTGATCACCGAGAACAACAAGATCGTCGGCGTCGAGGTTCTCAAGATGGAACTCGGCGAACCCGACGCTTCGGGGCGGCGCAGCCCGCAGCCGATCCCCGGCAGCGAATACATCATCCCCTGCGACCTGGTGATCCCGGCCATCGGCCAGGATCCCGACCTCGACTACCTGGATCAAGGCGACTACGGCATCAAGAAGACCCGCTGGAACAGCATCGTCACCAACGGCGGCACCATGATGACCGACAACGCGGGGGTTTTCGCCGGCGGCGACTGTGAATACGGGGCGATGACCGTGGTGGTTGCGGTCGGTCACGGGCGGCGCGCCGCGCGGACCATCCACCGCTACCTGACCGAGGGACGGGTCTACCTCGACGAAGCGGATGCCATGGAGGACATCATCAACGGCCTCGGTGCCTTCGACAAGACCGAGAATGTCGGCATCGCCGGCGGCCTGCACCGCGAGCACCAGCCCAAGATTCAGGGCGCCGAGCGGACCCAAAACTACGAAGAGATCGAACTGGCCATGCCGGAGAGCCAGGCGGTGCGCGAAGCGGAACGCTGTCTGCGTTGCTACCGCGTCGGCATGCTGGCCGTCAACGGATAAATTTGCTTATTCACGAACAGCTGACCGAGGGCAGATTTCAATGAGTCAGAGTCATGCGCTGATCAACCTGAAGATCGACGGCAGGGACGTGCAGATCGCGGCCGGGGCCACCATCCTGGAAGCCGCCGAGACCGTCGGGATCAAGATCCCGACCCTGTGTTACCTCAAAAAGATTTCGCCGACCGGTGCTTGCCGCGTTTGCGTGGTCGAGGTAGCCGGAGCCGACAAACCGATGACTGCCTGCAACACCCGCGCGGTCGATGGCATGGCGGTCACCACCCAGTCCGAGAAGCTCGGCGCCATCCGCCGCCAGGTGGTGGAACTGCTGCTGGTCAACCATCCGCTTGACTGCCCGGTCTGCGATGCCGGCGGCGAGTGCGACCTGCAGGATGTCTGCTACGGACAGGATGTGACCACCCAGCCCTTTGCCGCCGAGGACGTCAATGCCCCGACCATCGATCACTGGCCGCTGATCCAGCAGGTGCCGAACCGCTGCATCCTCTGCGAAAAGTGCGTCAAGGTCTGCCATGAAGTGATTGGAGCCGACTCGTTGTTCCTCAACGAGAAGGGCGACAAGGCGTTCATCGACAAGGATCTCGCCAAGTGCGAGTTCTGCGGCAACTGCGTGCAGGTCTGCCCGACCGGCACGATGATTTCCAAACCGTTCAAGTTCAAGGCCCGCCCCTGGGAGCTGCGCAAGACACCTTCCGTCTGCACCCTCTGCTCCGCCCAGTGCCAGGTCAGCTTCGAGAGCAAGCACGGCAAGGTGCTGCGGGTGACCTCGGAGGACGGCGTGACCGTCAACGACGGCACCCTCTGCGTCGGCGGCTTCTTCGGCCACGGTTATCTCAACAGCGAGCAGCGTTTGACCACGCCGTTGATCAACGGGCAGCCGGTTTCCTGGGACACCGCGCTCGGCAAGGTGAGCAGCGAGCTGGCCCGCGTGCGTGACGCCAATGGCGGCCAGGCCGTGGCCGGTCTGGCTTCGGGACGCCTGACCAACGAAGAGAACTACCTGTTTCAGAAACTTTTCCGGATCGCCCTGGGCAGCAACAATCTCGACAGCCCGGCGCGTTTCGGTCTGCTGCGGACCATCAAGGTCCTGCGCAGCCAGCTCGGCCTGACCTCGTCCAGCCGGCCGCTGGCCAGCATCGGCAACGCCGAGGCCGTGCTGGTCTTCGGCTGCGACCCGACGTCCGAAGCACCCGCCGTCGACTGGCAGGTGCAGCTGGCCCATCGCAAGCATGACGCCAGACTGGTGGTCGCCGACCCGCGCCGCATCAAGCTGGCCGGTCAGGCGGAAGTCTTCCTGCAGTACCGTCCCGGTAGCGAACCCCAGTTGGCCGGCGCCCTGGCCAAGCTGATCGTCACCAGGGGCCAGGCCGACAGCGCCTGGCTCAGCCAGTACGTCGGCAACCAGAGTGAACTGCTGGCCTACCTCGACGGCATTGACGTTGCTGCGGCCTGCACCGCCAGCGGCATCGACCAGGCGCTGCTCGAGGAAGCCGCCGACCATCTTGGCACCGCCAAATCGGTTGCCGTGATCTTCGGTCGTGCCGTCACTCACGCCGCCAATGCCGAAGAGTCCGTGGCCGCGCTGGCCAACCTGGCCCTGATCAGCGGCGCGTTGCAGGGGGATTGCGGCGGGGTCTTCCCCGTGGCCGATCAAGGGAACACCTTCGGCCTGCTCGCAGCCGGGGTCTGCCCCGAACTTCTCCCCGGCTTCCAGGCCAATGCCGCCGCTGGCGCCGATGCCAACGGCATCCTCGCCGGCATCGAAAAAGGCGAGATCAAGGCACTTTACCTGGCCGGCTGCAACCCGCTGGTCGAGTTCCCGGTCAGCGGCCGCTGGAAGGCGGCTTTGGCCAAGCTCGAATTGCTGGTGGTTCAGGATGTCCTTGCCAGTGAAGTGACAGCCATGGCCGGCGTGGTCCTTCCCGGTGCCGCCGGCAGCGAGAAGAGCGGCAGCGTCATCTCCCTCGATGGCCGCGTTAATCCTTTGCGCAAGGCCGTGGATGCTCCGGGCGAGGCCCGCCCCGATCTGGCGATCCTGGCCGAACTGTTTACCGCCCTCTCCGGGAAGCCGGCGCCGAGCGAAGCGACCTTGCGCCAGTTGACGGAACCGCAGCCACTTGCCCCGGGTAGCGGCAGCCTGAAAGGCGCAATCCCCGCGCTCACCACTCCGGCCACCGCGGAACTGCAGTTGCTGGTCGGCAAGTGCCCCTTCCATTTCGGAACCGTGACCACCTGTTCGCCCGCCAATCTTGAGCTGGCGCCGACCGGGGCGGTTCTCATCAATCCGGCCGACGCCAAACGGCTTGGCGTTGCCGAGGGCGACCAGCTCAAGGTCACCGGTCCGGTCGGCTCGGCGAGCGGCAAGGCAATGATCACCGCGAAGGTTCCGGCAGGACTTTTGACCGCGGCGGATCACTTCGCCGATCTGAACATCCAGCAAATCATGCCGGCCGGCGCCAACTGCATCGCGGTTACCGCGGTCAAAGCCTAAGGAAAACGGTATGTCGATCACTGCCTGCAATTACCGCGAACAGATCGCCTACAGCGACGTCAAGGCCAACAAGATTGTCATCAGCGAAGCCGAACATGCCCGCACCACCCTGTGGTGCCTCAAGCCAGGGCAGCACATCCATGCCCACGTCCACGCTGGTGATCATGTCTGGGTCGTGCTGGAAGGGGAGGGAACCTTTCTCAGCGAGGGTCAGTCAGGGCTGCCGGTCAAGGCCGGCAGCGTCGTGGTCGCCGCCGCCGGCATCTCCCACGGCATCGACAACAACGGCAGCGGCGGTCTGGTGTTCGTCAGCGTTTCGGCCGGTTGAGCCTGCTTCCACTGTAAATTGCCAAGGCCCGCTGCGCTACCGCGCAGCGGGCCTTGTTTTTTTCGCGGCGACCATATATATTGATTTCCAAATATATGAGAGGCGGTATTATGAAATCACTATTGCTGCTGGTCGGCGTCGTTGCTGTCTGGTACATCCTCAACCGCTGGGTGCTGCCGCGCTTCGGCGTGCAGACCTGACTGTCCGACCAATGCAGCCTCCCCGGGCGGGAGGCCAACAGAACCGAAGAAGAGACAGAGGATCCGCCGCAGAAATAGCTGAGACCAAAAGGCTCTGAAACGAAATGGGGACAGAATTCAATTCTGTCCCCATTTCTCTTTGTTGGGTAGAAAATTGCTGGGTTGCTCAAAAAGGTCCAGGTGCAAGGCGCCTGAAGCTTGAGGAGTGAGGCGTACCCAAAGGTACGCTGCAACGACGAGAGCGAAGGCAACGCCGCAGATGGGCCTTTTTCAGCAACCCCATCACCGCAAATTCGTGGCACATCTTGGACAGGTCAGCATGCTGGTCGACGGCACCTTGTGGCCGCAACTCGGGCAGTTGAACCAGTAGCGGCAATACTTGCACTGCGGGTCGGACAGTCCCTGCTTGCGTTTGCACTTAGGGCATTCCCGATACATCTTGCTGCTGGCCACGTAATCCTCGAAGATCAGCCCGCAGCGGGCACAGAGCTTGGCGTCACGACGGTGGTTGGGTGCTTCACAACGGGGATTCGGGCAGACAAAGACCGTCTGGCAGCCCTTGCACCAGTATTTTCCCTTGGTCATCTCTTTGCAAACGGGACACTTCTCCATGATGGCACCTCGGTCACCAATGAAAAAGCCGGACCCCGGGGCCCGGCTTGTGTTGTTGTTGGCAGGGCAGGGGTCAGTCGACCTTGAAGAACGCAGCAGGCAGTGCCTGGCAGACCGCACAGGGGCCATGCGGCAACCCCTCGACGGTGTTGCCGCAAACCTTGCAAACGTAATATTCAAGGGTAGCGGCATTCAGGCCAAGATTGTCGATCGCCTTCTGATAGAGGGCGGCATGCACCTTTTCCACCGCATTGGCAAAACGGAAGCTGCGGTGCGCCGTATCGAAACCCTCGGCGGCGGCATCCTCGATCATTTGCGGATACATCGCGGTAAATTCGTGGGTCTCTCCTCCCAGAGCTTCCAAAAGGTTGTCCGCGGTCGTACGGATGCCGCCGAGTGCCCGCAGGTGCGCATGAGCATGGACGGTTTCCGCCGCTGCTGCCGCGCGGAACAACTTGGCCGCCGCGGTATATCCCTCCTGATCAGCCTTTTCAGCAAAAGCCAGATACTTGCGATTTGCCTGGGATTCCCCGGCAAAGGCTTCAAGCAGGCCAGCCTCGGTCTTGCTCCCTTTAAGGTCAGCCATTTTTCCCTCCCTGAAAATGTTTGACAAAGTAGAAATTCCTTCCATATTATCGATTTTATTCGGCATGTCAACCGGACATCTCCCCCCAACGATCCGGGAGGGTCGAGCCAATGAGCATCTATCGCGTGGACAAATCCGAACAGCCGGTGGTGCTGTTCCAGGCTGACGGTTCGGTAATGAAGGGTGTGGTCTTCCTCAGCGCCTCCGCCTACAGCCACATCGGTCGGCAGACCTTGGCCGACCTGCTGCGCGAGAAGGGGGAGTTCTTCCCGTTCCGCAGCGATGCCGGTGCGTTTTGCGTGGCCAACAAAGCCACCATCACCCACATCCGTTATGAGCCGATTTCCGTTGAACCAGAGTATGCGCCGCTCGGCAATCCGGTCGAGGTGTTGGTTAATTTCGCCGGCCGCGAACAGTTGCGCGGCACGGTGGTCATCGAAATGCCCGAGGGGCGCAACCGCCTGTTCGATTTCATCAACTCGATGACCGGCTACTTCCCCATGCAAAACGGCGAGGCGTACTATCTCGTCAACGTCGCGCAAATCCGCGACATCAGCCCCTGCTGAGCTTCTCTTCTCAACCCTGACGACAACGGCCGGGCTTGTGCCCGGCCGTTGTCGTCAGCGCTGCAAATACGGTTGCAGATACTTTCCGGTATGTGATTCCGGACATGCCGCCACCTCTTCCGGCGTGCCGCAGGCCACCACCAGTCCCCCGCCAGAGCCTCCTTCCGGTCCCAGATCGATCAGGTAGTCGGCGCTCTTGATGACATCAAGGTTGTGCTCGATGATCAGTACGGTGTTGCCGGTATCGACCAGGCGCTGCAGAACTTCGAGCAGCTTGCGGATATCGTCGAAGTGCAGACCGGTGGTCGGCTCGTCAAGGATGTAGATGGTCCGCCCGGTGGCGCGCTTGCCCAGTTCCCTGGCCAGCTTGACCCGCTGCGCCTCGCCGCCGGAGAGAGTGGTGGCGCTCTGGCCGAGGGTGATATAGCCGAGACCGACGGCACACAGCGTTTCCAGCTTGCGGCGGATCACCGGGACATTGCCGAGAAATTCCACCGCCTGGCTGGCGGTCATGGCCAGCACCTCGGCGATGTTCTTCCCCTTGTAGCGCACTTCCAGCGTTTCGCGGCTGTAGCGCGCCCCCTTGCAGATCTCGCACTGGACGTAGACATCGGGGAGAAAGTGCATCTCGATGCGCAGGATGCCGTCCCCCTGGCACGCTTCGCAGCGCCCCCCCTTGACGTTGAAGGAAAAACGCCCCGGGCCGTAGCCGCGCAGTTTCGCCTCGGGAAGCTGGGCGAACAGGTCGCGGATGTCGGTGAACACCCCGGTGTAGGTGGCCGGGTTCGAACGCGGAGTGCGACCGATCGGTGACTGGTCGATGTCGATCACCTTGTCGAGCTGGTCGAGACCGTCGATTGATCCTAGAGTTCCCGGCCGTTCCTTGGCATGGTGCAGGTGTTGGGCAAGGGCCCGGTAGAGGGTGTCGATGATCAGGGTCGACTTCCCCGAACCGGAGACGCCGGTGACGCAGGTCATCACCCCGAGGGGGATGCGGGCGTCGATGCCGCGCAGATTGTTGGCCGCCGCTCCGCGCACGGTCAGAAAACCTTTTGCCTGCCGCCTCCGGTCGGGAAGGGGGATGCGCAGGCGCCCCGAGAGATAGGCGCCGGTCAGCGAATCGGCGGCGGCAACAATTGCGGCCGGCGGGCCTTCGGCGACAATCAGCCCGCCGTGCACACCGGCCCCCGGTCCCATGTCGATGACGTGGTCGGCTTCGAGAATCGTCTCCTCGTCGTGTTCGACCACCAGCACGGTGTTGCCCAGGTCGCGCAGGCGCTTGAGGGTGTCGAGCAGCCGACGGTTGTCGCGCTGGTGCAGGCCGATCGACGGCTCGTCGAGGATGTAGAGGACGCCGACCAGGGAGGAGCCGATCTGGGTGGCCAGACGGATGCGCTGCCCCTCTCCTCCCGACAGGGTACCGGCGGTCCGGTCGAGGGTCAGGTAGTCAAGACCGACCCCGGCCAGAAAGGTCAGGCGTTCCCGGACCTCCTTGAGCACCCGGCGGGCGATCTCCGCCTCGCGCGGCGGCAGCTGCAACTCAGCGAAAAAGGCTTGTGCCTCGGTGACGCTCTGGGCACAGACCTCGCGGATGTTCTTCCCGCCGATGCGCACCGCCAGGGCGGCGGGCTTCAGGCGCGCCCCGTGACACACCGGGCAGGGCCTGATACTGAGGAACTCCTCGAGGCGTTCGCGCTGCTGTTCCGACTCGGTTTCCTTCAAACGCCGCTCCAGGTTGGGGATCACCCCTTCGAAGGACCGGGTGTAGTAAACGCGTTGTCCGCCCTGATCGTAGTAGAAGCGGATCTGTTCGCTTCCCGAGCCGTGGAGCAGGATTTCGCGATGGTTGGCTTCGATCTCGGCATACGGGGTGTCGAGATCGAAACCGTAGTGCTCGCCCAGTGCCTCGAGGATCGGCAGATAGTAGAAGCCGGTGCGGGTACTCCACGGCGCCAGCGCCCCGCGGCGCAGGGACAGCGCCGGATCGGGGACAATCAGCTCCGGATCGAAATAGAGTTTGGTACCGAGGCCTGTGCATTCCGGGCAGGCCCCGTGGGGACTGTTGAAGGAGAAGGTGCGCGGCGCGATCTCCGGCAGCGACACCCCGCAGTCGACACAGGCGTAGCGGGTGGAGAAGAGTAGGGGCACGGCGCGCCGTGCCCCTACATGTGCGTCATCGGTCGCCTGTACCTCCTCCACCTGCACCAGCCCCTCGGCCAGCCGCAGGGCAGTTTCCAGCGACTCGGCCAGCCGCGTGGCGATCCCCGCCTTGATCACCAGCCGGTCGACCAGAACCTCGATGGTGTGTTTTTTCTGCTTGTCCAATTCCGGGGTTTCGGCCAGCTCGTACTGGGTCCCGTCGATGCGCACCCGGGCGAAGCCGTCGGCCTGCAGCTGCTTGAGCTCCTTGCGATATTCCCCCTTGCGGCCGCGCACCATCGGCGCCAGCACCAGCAGCCGGGTCCCTTCCGGCAGCGCCAGGATCCGGTCGACCATCTGCTCGACCGTCTGGGTGGTGATGGCCCGGTCGCACTCGGGACAGTGCACCTGCCCGGCGCGGGCGAAGAGCAGGCGCAGGTAGTCGTAGATCTCGGTCACCGTACCAACGGTGGAGCGGGGGTTCTTCGAGGTGGTCTTCTGCTCGATGGCGATCGCCGGCGACAACCCTTCGATGCTCTCGACATCAGGCTTGTCCATCAGCTCGAGGAACTGGCGGGCGTAGGCGGAAAGACTTTCCACGTAGCGGCGCTGGCCTTCGGCGTAGATGGTGTCGAAGGCCAGCGTTGACTTTCCCGAGCCGGACACGCCGGTGATGACCACCAGCCGGTCGCGCGGGATGTCGACATCGATGCACTGGAGATTGTGTTCGCAGGCCTGCTTGATGATGATCTTGTCGGTCATAACCCCTGGTACGCGGTGTGCGGTTCGGAGCGGTAAGCCGTGCCGCCTTGCGCGAATCGCGCTCCGTTTATTGGTGTTGTGCTGCCATCTGTTCAGCCATTTTGACCGCCGCGACCAGGCTCTTCTCGCTCGCCTGGCCGGTGCCGGCGAGATCGTAGGCCGTGCCATGGTCGACACTGGTGCGCACGATCGGCAGGCCAAGGGTGACATTGACCGCGTCCTCGAAGTGCAGCAGTTTGAGGGGGCCAAGCCCCTGGTCATGGTACATGGCGAGAACGGCATCGTAGCGTCCCTGCGCGGCAAAATGGAAAAGCGTGTCAGCGCTGTGCGGTCCGCTGGCGTCGATCCCGGCGGCGCAGGCCGCGGCAATGGCCGGCGCGATGACCCGCGCCTCTTCGTCGCCGAACAACCCGCTCTCACCGGCATGCGGGTTGAGGGCGAGAACCGCCAGGCGCGGCCGGACAATCCCGAAAAAGTCGAGGAAGGCCGTGTCGATGATCCGCAGGCTCTCCAGGATTGCGGCCGTGGAGAGCGCCGCCGCAACCTCACGCAGGGCAAGGTGGGTGGTGGCCAGGCAAACCTTGAGACGGTCACCGCCGAGCATCATGACCACTTTTCCCACGCCACAGCGCTCCGCGAGCAGTTCGGTGTGGCCGGGGAAAGGGCAGCCGGCTAGATGAATGGCGGCCTTGCTGATCGGCGCCGTCACCATCCCGGCGGCAGCACCGTCGCGGCAGCGGTCGCAGCCCCAGACCACGTAGTCGAGCATCGCCCGGCCACAGGTCGCGCCTGGAACACCGTAACGCAAGGCTTCGGCGTCCAGGACCGACAGGGGCTGTACGGTGAGACGGCGGTCGCCGAGCGTGAGCCGATGGGTACCGAGACCATCGCTGACCAGAGCCTCCAGGGTGGCGGTTACTCCGAACAGCCGCGCCGCCCGCCGCAGCACCCCGGTATCTCCGGCGACCACCAGTGGTCGGGAAAGATTGTCGAAGGCTCCTGCCAGCAACGCCTTGATGATGAGTTCCGGGCCGACCCCGGTCGGGTCGCCCATGGTGATAAGCAGTGGCCGGTTCATTCGGGACCCTCTTATTGGTATGGTATCCGGCAGCCTGAGAAAGAATTATAGCCGATCGCGCGGCGGTGTCTCAACCGGACGGTTTTCAAATCGCCATATCGTGGCTATAATTAGCCTACCATGCTTCACTGCGGAGGACCCATGCTTGACGACCCGTTCGAGCGGCGCCGTGCCGAGCGCCGTTATGCGATGAATTTTCTCGATTACGAAATTGTTTCCTCCGAAGGGGAAACCATCGGGCGGGGGTTGGCACGGACCCTGAACGTGAGTGCGAGCGGCCTGTTGCTGGAAACCGGGCAGTTCTTCGAGGCGGAACAGCTTCTGCGCATTACCCTCGGGCTGGAGAATGAATTGGTGCAGGTGACCGGTCGGGTCGCCTATTCACGGCCGATTGATGACAGCCTGTGCACTACCGGAGTCCAGTTTGTTGAATTCGCCGAGGCCGAGCGCCGCATCTTTCAGCGTTACTTCGAGTTGCTGAGTACCGCTCCTGTGAAATAAGCGGGGCATCCCCTGTTTCCAGAGGCAAAGAGCCCGCACCGGTGACGATGCGGGCTCTTTGCGGTCCAGAACCATTTTTGCTCACAGCCGGATATCGATGAACGCCTTCTGTTTGAGCCCCTGCGTCCACTCCTTGATCCGCCCGTCGGTCTTCTGATCCGTCAGGATCTGGGTGATTTCAGGGCGCACCGCTTCGAACTGGCGCAGACCTCCGGCACTGCGGTCGTCAACCTTGAGCAGAATGATTGCCTTATCGGTTTCGGCGAGGGAGCCGAGCCCACCCTTTTCGATCCCGGCAATGGCCTTGGCGAATTCCGGGATCAACTCCCCTTCGGCAAAGGTGCCGAGTGGTCCACCGGTCGCCCCGAAGGTGTCGCGATAGGATCCGGCCACCAGGTCAAGACTCTCGCCCTTGCGCAGCCTGCCAAGCGCGTCGCGGGCCGTGGTGCGGATCGCTTCGCGCTCGGCAGCTCCGGCCTTTTCCGGCACCGGAAAAGTGATCGCACTGAGCGTCACCGACGGCGCCAGCCGGTATTCGTCAAGATGCGCCCGATAGTAGTCCCGCACCTCGCGTTCAGGGACATCAACCCGGCTGCGCACCTCCTGCCCCACCAACTTGTAGCGCAGAATCTGCTTGCGCAGGTTCTCCCGGTAGGCGGCAAAGGTCTGCCCCTGGCTCTGAACGGCCTGTTCAAGCTGCTCGCGGGTCAGCTGATTCTGCTTCTGTACATCGAGAATTGCAGTTTCCACTTCTTCGTCGCCGACCTGCAGCTTCAGCGCCCGGATTCTCTGCTGAACCAGCTCTTCTTCAATCAGCCGAGACAGCAGTTCCTTGCGCAGCGCCCCGATCTGTGCCGGCGAGGGTTTTTTTTCGGTCTTGGCCAAATGGGCGTTGAGCGCCTGGTCCAGCTCATAGGTGGTGATGATATCGCCGTTGACAACAGCGGCGATGCGGCTGACCGTTTCAGCCCCTGCCGGGGCCATGGCGGCAAGGCTGAGCATGCCGGCCAACAGGACAAGTCGCTTCATATTCATGGTCGGAATAATCCTCCTCTTACGGTTGCGGTTCGAGCTGACGCCAATCGACCTCGACGGTCGCTTTGCCACGCAGTTCCTGAAGCCATTCATGGTAAACCGATTCGCGACGTTCCGCTTCGAGCAGGGCTCGAATTTCCCGCGCCGCATCCCGGCGATCGAGACGTGCCGCCGGGCGCTTTTCCTCCACCAGGAAGAGATGATACCCATAGTCGCTCTTGACCAAAGGGCTGACCTTTCCCACCGGCAGAGAGAAGACCGCATCAAATTCGGGGGGCATCTCGTCGCGGCCGAAGAAACCGAGGTCGCCGCCTTTTGCGGCATCCGGGGAGAGAGACTCGCTTTTGGCCACATCGGCAAAGACGTCCCCCTTGCGCAAGCGGTCCAGCACCCGCTCCCCTTCGGCCTGGTCGGCCACCACGATCTGTCGGGCCCGAACCTGAGCCGGTCGATCGAAATCGGCACGATGAACCGCGTAGTAGGCGTCCATCTCCATCTCCCCGACCCGACCGCGCTCGCCAACCACCTGATCGGCCAGCTTGCCGAGGAGCAGATTCTGCGTCAGTTCGCTTTGCCACTCCTCAAGGGTCAAACCGCGCTCCTTAAGCATGGTGTCGAAGCCGCCCGCCGGATAATCCCGCCGGTGCTCCTCGAGTGCGGCGGCAAGCTCCGCAGGGGTGACCGCGAGGCCTCGCCGGCGAGCCTCGTCCAGGGTCAGCTCGCGATCGACCAGCTGGCTCAGAAAAGCCCGCTCCAGCTCCTGGCGTTCTCCCGCAGAGAGCGGCTGTCCAGGCTTGACGGTTCGGGAAAAAACCGTCTTGAATTCGGCCAGGGTGATCTGCCGTTCGTTGATCCTGACCAACGGGCGCGATTGCGCCGTGGGATCCTTGCTGCAGCCAATGACAAGCAGCGCAACCGACAGGCCGGTTAAAATGGGCCGCATTGACGTTAAAATCGATTTCTCGGATCGGCTCGGGATCATGGCAAATCAAGCTAGCATGCCGCACAAAGGGCACGCAATTCCTTTTTGGCTGCGGACAGGGCCTCTTCCGCGGGGAGCCGGCCGAGACGGATCGACAGCCGGTAGTCGGGGGAGAAACGGTAACGTTCCGGGCGCGCCAGCAGGGCCATGATCTGCTCCGGGGTGACCCGGGTGGTCGGCGGGAAGCTGAAGACCAGCTGTTGGCCATCGTACTCGGCCTGCTCGATGCGCAGCTGCTTCATCAGCACGCGCAGCTTCATGACCTCGAGCAGCAGTTTGGCCGGCTCCGGCAACTCGCCGAAGCGGTCGCGCAGCTCATCCCCGGCAACGTAGAGTTCATCCTCGTCAATCGCCGCCGCCATGCGCCGGTAGAGGACCAGCCGCTGGTTCGGGTCGGCCACGTAGCCTTCCGGCAGGTAGGCCGACAGACCGAGCCGTACCTCGGGGTCGATCCGCGCCTCGTGAACCTGGCCCTGTAATTCCTTGACCGTCTCTTCGAGTAGCTCGGTATACAGCTCGAAGCCGATGGCGGCGATCTGCCCGGCCTGACGGGCGCCGAGCAGGTCGCCGGCGCCGCGCAGCTCCAGGTCGTGGCGGGCGATACGGAAACCGGCGCCGAGCTCGGTCTGTTCCTGCAGCACCTTGAGCCGTTCGCGGGCGTCGTGGGTCAGCGACCCTTCGCCGGGGATCAACAGGTAGGCATAGGCGCGCACATTGGAGCGGCCGACCCGGCCGCGCAGCTGGTAGAGCTGGGCCAGACCGAAGGTGTCGGCACGGTCGATGATGATGGTGTTGGCGCGCGCGATGTCGAGGCCGTTCTCGATGATCGCCGTGCACAGCAGCAGGTCGGTGCGTCCTTCGATGAAGTCAAGCATGGCCTTTTCGAGAACCGCCTCGTTCATCTGCCCATGACCGACGCCGATCCGCACCGTGGGGAGCAGGGTGCG
Source organism: Desulfuromonadales bacterium (assembly GCA_023701265.1). GTDB lineage: Bacteria > Desulfobacterota > Desulfuromonadia > Desulfuromonadales > BM103 > VAUL01. Next base: position 18,144 of record JAMPXI010000039.1, read on the forward strand.
CAGGAATTCGGCCATGGCACCGATGGTCTGCACCCGGTTGTGCACGAAGTAAACCTGGCCGCCGCGCTTGAGTTCGCGCAGGATGGCATCGCGCACCAAATCGTCATCGAAGCGGGTCACGTAGGTGCGGATCGCCTGGCGGTCGACCGGCGGAGTATCGATGATCGACAGGTCGCGAATCCCGGTCAGGCTCAGGTGCAGGGTGCGCGGGATCGGTGTCGCGGTCAGGGTCAGCAGGTCGACCTCGGCGCGCAGCTTCTTGAGCCGCTCCTTGTGGGAGACCCCGAAGCGCTGCTCCTCGTCGACTACCACCAGGCCGAGATTCTTGAAGCGCACATCGGACTGTAGCAGTCGGTGGGTGCCGATCAGGATATCGATCCGGCCGTCAGCGGTGCGTGCCAGGATCGCCTTTTGCTCGGCCGGGCTGCGGAAGCGTGAGACCATCTCGACGGTCACCGGGAAATCGACCAGACGCTGGCGGAAGGTTTCCAGATGCTGGCGGGCCAGCACGGTGGTCGGCACCAGGACCGCCACCTGACGACCATCGAGCACTACCTTGAAGGCAGCGCGGATCGCCACTTCGGTCTTGCCGTAGCCGACATCACCGCAAATCAGCCGATCGACCGGCTTTCCTGACTGCAGATCGGCCAGGACCGCTTCGATCGCTTCAAGCTGGTCGGGGGTCTCCTCGTAGGGGAAGGCCGCTTCAAACTCGCGGTAGAGCCGATCGGGCGGGGTATAGCGGAACCCTTCGGCCAGCTGGCGTTTGGCCTGCACATGCAACAGGTCGCGGGCCAGTTCCTCAACGGCGGCGCGGGCTTTGAGCTTGGCCTTCTCCCAGGAACCGCTCCCCATCTTGTCGAGGCGCGGCTCGCCGCCGTCAGCCACGTATTTCTGCACCTTTTCGATCCGCTCCACCGGCAGGTAGAGACGGTCGTCCCCGGCGAATTCGAGATGCAGGAAATCGCCCTCGGTGCCGCCGGCCTGCAGATGCAGCAGGCCATGGTAGCGGGCGATGCCGTAGTCGGCATGGACCACGTGATGGCCGGGGCGCAGATCGGCCAACGTCGATTCGAAGACTCGGCGGTCGCGCCGCCGGACCCGGCGATGGACGCGCGGGCCGAAGATCTCGTCGTCGGTGATGACCGCAAATTTCTCTTCGGCCGGGCGGAAGCCGTCGGTGAGGTTGCCGACCGTGATGGTCAGTCCCGGCGGCATCGCTGCCCCTGCAGTGAGTTCAGGAAGCCAGCGCAGGGGGAGACCGCTCGGTTCAAGGAGGTCGCGCAGGCGCTCGGCCTGCCCTTCCTGATGACAGACCAGCAGAATCCGCCAGCCATCGTCCTGCCAATCGCGCAGCCGTTCGACCAGATAGCCGAGCGTGCCGTCATGAGCCGCATGATCGGGGCGCAGATCGCCATTCCCCTGCACCGTTACCCGGAAAACCGGATAATCGGCCTCCAGGCGATAGACCTGCAGAGCCGCCAGATCGAGGCGGGGACAGCGGCCCAACTGTGCCTCCAGCTCTTCCGGGCTCAGGTAGAAAGACCCTGCGGGGACGAACGCTTCACCGCGCTCCCGCTGGCGGCGCTCCCCTTCACGCACCAGCGTGGCCAGTTCATCGGCTGCGCTGGCCACCGCCGGAGGATCGAGCACCAGCCAGCGCACCCGGCCGAAATGATCGAACAGGGTGTCAAGGGCCGGATAATTGAACGGCAACAGCTGCTCGCGTCCCGGTGCCAGCAAGCCTTCGCGGGCTTCGGTGAGCAGCGCCTCGCGCACGCTGCGCGGCAGCTCCAGCTCGTCGCAGCGCTCACGCACCCGGGCACAGTAGGTGGCCAGATGTTCGCCGGCCAGGACCATCTCGCGGGCCGGGGAGAGTTCCAGGGTCGTCAGGCGCTCGCCAATCGTCCGCTGGGTGAGCGCTTCGAAGGGGCGCAGCTCTTCCAGCTCATCGCCGAAAAACACCAGGCGCATCGGCGTGGCAAACGCCGGGGGAAAAAGGTCGACCAGGTCGCCGCGGACCGCGAAGGTGCCGCGCTCCTCGACCAGCGGTACCCGCTGGTAGCCGAGCGCCACCAGCTTTGCCAACAGTTCGTCGCGCGGGTATTCAGCGCCGGCGTGCAGGACCAGGTGCAGGGATGACAGCACGGTGCGCGGAATAACGCGCTGCTGCACGGCCCGGACGGTGGTGACCACCGCCCGCAACCGGCCGGCAGCCAGAGCCGTCAGGGTGGCCAGGCGCTGGGCTTCGACATCGGGATGCGGGGAGAGCGGTGCGTAGGGGTCGAGTTCCCATCCCGGGAAGAGCGCAACCTCGTCGGGCCGGCCATGGTAGAAGGCCAGCGCCTCGCAGAACTGCTGGGCGGCCGCCTGGTCCGAGGCCAGCACCGCCAGCCGCGGCTCGCCGGCGGCGATCAGGCTGGCGGCCAGGTAAGCACCGCTGCTCCCGGCCAGGCCGAGCAACTCGGCGCGCGGCAGCGGGAGCAGCTCAGCAGGCAGAGCCGAGAGGATGCGGTAATGGATGGTTGGTTCGACGGGAGTCGTCATGGCTGACTGAAGGGTAACAATTGAAGACGAAGAACCGCCCGTTCAAAATCGTCGTGAGGATGGCCGGCTGCCAGGCGCACGGAGCGCAAAACCCGAGACCCCTCCGGAAGGATGGGCGCGGGAAGGAGCACCGCGCAACGCCGCAGAGGGCCTCCGCAGCAGATTTTCAACGGTCTGTCAATCGCGCGGCACCGCCAGCATGCGGTCGAGAGCCAGGCGGGCCCGCTCGCGGATGTCGGCGGGGACGGTCACGCGCGGACTCATGGTTAACAGTGCGTCGCGGAGATCCTCGAGGGACGTCAGCTTCATGTTCGGGCAGATCAGCCGGGTGGTTGGCAGGATAAATTCTTTCTCCGGGTTCTCGAGGCGCAGACGGTAAAGAATCCCCGCCTCGGTACCGACGATGAACCGGCGCGCCGGGTTCTGCCGTGCATAAACGTACATACC
>JAMPXI010000040.1 GCA_023701265.1 Desulfuromonadales bacterium
GGCGAAGAACGCCCGCAGGTCGGCCTGCTCCTCGTCGGTCAGCGGGCGGGTCGCATAGATCGGCTCCATGCTTGGAAACGGCAGAGTCTCGAGAATGTCGGCGATCCCCTCGTCGCCGAAATTCTCGAACATTGTCGTCAGATCGGGGCCGTAATTGGCGCCGCCGGCCAGACCGAAACCGGTAATGCCGTGACAACCCAGGCAGGGGGCGCCGCCCTTGGCGAAGGCCGCTTCGCCGGTATAGAGCCGCGCGCCGCGGGCCGGGTCGCCGGTGACCGCCGGAGTTTCCGCCGGCGGAGGATGGTGCGCGGCTTCCTCGGGGTGGGCGAGATAAGTCAGCACGGCCTCCAGTTGCGCCGGTTCGAGCTGCTGGGCAGGCATCTCCAGGTTGTTGAACTTCTGCAGCAACTGGGTCGCGACGACGTCCCCGGCTTTCAACAGTTTCCCCGGATCCTGAATGAACGCGCTCAGCCACTGCCGGTCGCGGCGTTCCGCGACTCCGGCCAGATCGGGCCCGGTCGGCTTGTCCCCCTCGCCGATGGTGTGGCAGGCAAGGCATTTCTGCCGGAAGAGGCTTTCTCCCTCCTCGGCCAGTCGGGTCAGCTGCTCACCGGTCGGTTGGGCAACAGCCGCGCTCGTCACCAACAGCAGTGCGCCGAGCAGTCCTGTACCTTTCCCTGCGCTTTGTTCAAACATTGTCTCACCTCTTCGTCCGGTAGAAATGCTGACTGCTATGGTTCTAAATAGCGAGAATTTCTAAATGAGCTACAATTTACTAAACGATAAAACATAGTTTTTGTATTGCAATTGACCTGCATCAAAAATTGTCGCCTGCTTTCCGGTTAGTTTCGTAACAACGGACCTCGGCTTGCCGGTTTTTTACGCGCAGACTTTGACCGGACAGGATTTTGCTCCCGGGCAAACATCGGAGATCGTCTTGATTGTGCGGTACAACCGGATAAGCTTTGCCTGGACGATGCGTCGAGGTGGGAATGAGGGCACTAACCATCCTGATCCTCTTGGTCATGCCGGGCACGGTGGACGCCGCCGGTCTCGGTGTGCCCTCGCTGGCGCAGGCAGCTGGCGAGAACAACCTGGCGACACCCCTTCACCGATTTGCTGTTGCTGCTCCGAACCTTTCCGAAGGAATTTTCCCCTGCTCAGACTGCCACGCCGGGATGACGCCCGATCTCAGGCGCCGGGAGCTTCAGGATGAGCATGCCGCTATTTCCCTGCAGCATGCCGCGGGGCAGTTCTGGTGCCTCGACTGCCACCACCCGGAAAACCGGGACACCTTGCGGATGACGTCTGGCGAAAGCATCCCCCTTACCGAATCGTACCGGCTTTGTGGCCAGTGTCACGGCAGGAAACTGCATGACTGGCAGGCCGGTCTCCATGGCAAACGGACCGGCTATTGGAATGGCGACAAGGAATACCTGCTCTGCACCCATTGCCACAATCCCCACGACCCCAAATTCAAAGCGCTGAAGCCCCTGCCGCCACCTGCGCGGCCCGGCCGGACCGGGCACTGAACAGGGCCGAACCCTGTTCGGAAAGGAGTGCCAAGCCATGGAAGATGAAAATTCCCGCAACGAGCCGATTGTCAAACTGTCCCGGCGAAAGGTCTTGAAAAGCGTGGCGACCGGCATTGGCATCCTGGCAATGCCGACGTCGAATGCGTCGGCATCGGTCTGGGAAGCCTTTTTCCAGAAACACTTTCGCGAACTGAGCCGGGACGAGCTGAAGCAGGTGCTGGCCCGTCTGGAAGCGGCCTATCGTCAGGAATGTGGCCGGGAGATCACCGTGAAGGCCACGCCGCCACTCGACGGGGTCAAGTTTGGCTATGGACTCGATCTGTCCCGCTGTATCGGCTGCCGGCGCTGTGTCCATGGCTGCGTGGCCGAGAACAACCAGTCACGGCAGCCGCAAATTCACTGGATCAGGGCCCTGCAGCTGCAAAAGGACAAAGGGATCGATCTCGACCACGCCGAGCACTACTACAATCCGGCCGCGGTACCCTTGGACGGACACTTTTATCTGCCGGTCCAATGCCAGCAATGCGAGCGGCCCGCCTGCACCAAAGTCTGTCCGGTCAAGGCGACCTGGACGGAAGCGGATGGCATTGTGGTCATCGACTATAACTGGTGCATCGGTTGCCGCTACTGCATGGCCGCCTGCCCCTACGGCGCCCGCCATTTCAACTGGGAAAAGGCGGCTATCCCGGCCGGGGAACTCAATCCCGATACGCACTACCTGGGCAACCGCCCACGCCCTGTCGGGGTCACAGAGAAGTGCACCTTCTGCATTCAGCGCACCCGCGAACAGCCGGGACGCTATCCGGCCTGCGTGGAAGCATGTCCGGTCGGCGCCCGCAAGTTCGGCAACCTGCTCGATCCCGCGGGCGAAATTCGTCAACTGCTCGAAAGTAAACGCGTATTTATCTTGAAACAGGAGTTGAACACCCAGCCGAAATTTTTCTATTTCTTTGCGACCTGAGCTTCTGACCGGGAACCGCCGGTGAAAGGTGAAGAAGATGATCACCATTGAACTTGAAGGACGCCAGATCAGGGTTCCCGAAGGGTTGACCGTGATCGAGGCGCTCTGGGATACGGGGCACGATGTCAAGCGGGGGATTGGCTGCCTGTCGGGGTTGTGCGGCGCCTGCACGGTTGCCTATCTGGAAGCCGGGGCGCAACGGGTGAAATTCGGACTGGGCTGTCAGACGGTCGTCGCGGAGGGGATGAACGTCATCATGCTCCCGTATTTCCCGTCGCGCATGGCCCGCTATGATCTGGCGGCCATGGATAATCCTTTAGGGGAATTGCCGGAGCATTATCCCGAACTTTATGCCTGCAACGACTGCAAGTCCTGCAACGTCTGCCCCGAATGGATTCACGTCGCAAACTTCGTGAAAAGTGCCAGGGACGGCGAATACGCCATTACTGCGGACAAGGTCAAGGATTGCCACATGTGCGGTCTGTGTGCCTCGCGTTGCCCGAAAAGCATCGCGCCGCAGTACGTCGGACTCTACATCCAGCGTGCCTGTGCCCGGGGGGAGGCGATGCCGGCGAATCTGGCAAAACGCCTGCAGGAAATGGCCGCTCCGGCCTACGACACGGATTTTGCCGGGGTCATGGCAATGAGTGATGACGAACTGAAAGACTACTGCCGCAAGCTTGCCTGCGCCATCAAGGAGTCGTAGCCGATGTATCCGGAACTCTTCTTTGAGCAGCTGGATCTGGTGAACGCGACCCGGGAGCAGAGAAAATCCGTGGTTCCGGCTCCGCTTGCGGCGCGGGAAAAGGCCGCATTGCTGAAGACCTACCATCCCGATCACAAGGATGCCGGCTTCAGGGACCTGCGGATCGGGGCCAACAAGGGCGACCGCGTGACCCATGAGTTTGCCGATCTGCTGGAATCCTTCAGCAGCCTGGATCATGCCAGGGTCGATCTTGTGCCGGAAATCACCACGGATGTCCTGGTGCTGGGCGGCGGCGGGGCAGGGGTAACGGCAGCCCTGTTCGCCGAAAGCCGGGGCGCGCGCGTGCTGCTGGCCACAAAGCTACGGCTTGGCAACTCCAATACCATCATGGCCCTGGGGGGGATGCAGGCGGCCGTGGCGGAGCAGGATTCGCCTGCCAGGCACTTTGCCGACACCATGATCGCCGGCGGCTTCGCCGGCAACCGGCGGTTGGTCAAGGCCATGGTGGAGGACGGGCCCGCAATCGTCGAATGGTTGCTGAAGATCGGCGTCAACTTCGACCGGGAAAAGAATGGCGACCTTGCCACCAGGATGGCCGGCGGCCTGTCGGCGCCCAGGATCCTTTCGATCGGCGACCATACCGGCCTGAACATGATGAAGGTTTTGAAGGATGAATTGCACAAGAGTGATCGGATCGAGCTCTCCGAATTCACTCCGGCCGTGGAACTGACCACCAACGATGCCGGGGCCTGCAACGGGGCGATTCTGTACGACCTGGGCCGGCGGCGGTATTTCACGGTCAGAGCCAGGGCAGTCATCCTCGCCACCGGCGGGGCTGGCCGGCTGCACAACCAGGGTTTCCCGACCTCCAACAATTTCGGCGCCACCGGCGACGCAATCGTGCTGGCTTACCGGGCCGGGGCCCGCATGGAAGGGTTGGACTCCTTTCAGTATCATCCGACCGGAGTAATGTTTCCCGAGCACATGGTCGGTGTCCTGGTGACCGAGGCCATTCGCGGCCTGGGGGCGCATCTGGTCAACGCGCGCGGCGAACGGTTCGTCAACGAACTGGAAACCAGGGATGTCGTCTCGGCGGCAATCATTCGGGAGTGTACCTCCGGCAACGGGGTCGGAACCCCGTCCGGGAAGGTCGGCGTGTGGCTGGACATACCGGTACTCGAAGAGCTCTATGGGAAGGGGTTGCTCAGGAAGCGCTTCCCGGCGCTCTTCAAAAAATTCATGCGTGTCAGGATCGATATCACCAAACGGGCGCTGCTGGTCTATCCCACGTTGCACTATCAGAACGGCGGGGTGCTGATCGATGAGACGGGTGAATCCTCGGTCAGAAACCTCTTCGTCGCCGGAGAGGCAGCCGGCGGTATCCACGGCAGGAACCGGGCAATGGGGAACGCGCTGCTGGATATCTTCGTGTTCGGCCGCCGGTCCGGAATCGCTGCGGCAGGGAAGATCGACCAGGAACCGGGCAGACTCACTCTGAACCATGTTGCCAATTACTACGGCCGCCTGAAATCCCTGAGGATTTCCAGCGTCGCCAAGTCGCCCACGCTGTTTCCCGAGTTCATCGTCGACAAGATCTGATCGGTGGGTACGACATGGAACTGGCCATCAAGCAATTCAAAGTCGGGACACGTCACTTCGTCAAGGGGCTGTTGGAAGTCCTGTTTGTCGGCGGCAAGGCTTTTTATGTCTGGATGATCTTTCTGACGGTGCTCATCATGGCGGGAGTTGCAACCTACGCCGCGCAACTCATGCAAGGCATGGCGATGACCAACATGACCGATCAGGTGTCATGGGGTTTTTATATCTCCAACTTCACATTTTTAGTCGGGGTGGCCGCGGCGGCGGTGCTGCTGGTCATCCCCGCCTATCTCTACCATTTCAAGTCCATCAAAAAGATAGTTGCCTTTGGCGAACTGCTCGCCGTCACCGCAGTCAGCATGGCCATGCTATTCGTCCTCGTTGACCTCGGCCGTCCCGACCGCTTCTGGCATATCCTCCCCGGCCTGGGACGGCTGAATTTCCCGTCTTCGATCCTTGCCTGGGACATTCTGGCTCTCAACGGTTACCTGCTGCTCAACCTCGCCATCACCAGTTATATCGGCGGCTGCACCTACTTTGGCCGGGAGCCCGACAAACGGCTGGTCATCCCGTTGATCCTGCTCTCCATCCCCTGGGCCATCGGGATTCACACGGTCACCGCCTATCTCTACAACGGGCTGTCGGCCCGCCCCTTCTGGAATGCCTCGATTCTTGCCCCGCGATTTCTCGCCTCGGCGTTCTGCGCCGGGCCGGCCCTGATGATTATCATCTTCCAGCTCTTGCGAAAGGTCATGAATTTCAAGGTCCAGGACCGGGCGATCTTCAAGCTTGCGGAGATTATCGCCTATGCCATGGCGATCAACCTGTTTCTCATGTTTGCGGAAATTTTCAAGGAGTACTACTCGGGAACCGTGCATGTGGCCCCCCTGCAATATCTCTATGAAGGGCTGCATGGCCATCACCGTCTGGTCCCCTGGATATGGACTGCGATGATATTCAATGCGGTCGGATTTATTCTGTTTCTGCTCCCCAGGACCAGGGAAAGATTTTTTACCCTGAATATCGGGTGCCTGCTCATTTTTGTCGGAATCTGGATCGAGAAAGGCATCGGTCTGATCGTTCCCGGTTTCATCCCCGACACGCTGCATGAGATCTACGAATACTCGCCGTCGCTGCGGGAGGTCGCAGTCGGGCTTGGCATCTGGGCTCTGGGTTGCCTCATCTACACCTTGGCGGTGAGAACGGTGATCGCCCTGGATACAGGCCGACTGCGCAGCCCCGGAGCCCCCGCCATGATTCATGATGAAGATGAGTAAATAGATACGGGAGCAACAACTCATGGATAAAATCCTGGAACTTGTTGGCGGCCCGCCCGCGTCCGGCAAAAGCACCTACGTTCGGGCTACCTACGGGAATAGAAACAGCAGGGAGTTTCTGCATCTTGACTATGATGCAATGGTCGTCAGGGAAGTAGCGAGAACTCATGGCGAAGTCAGGGAGCAGGATATTCGGGATTATGTCAGCATGATTTACGGTCGCGAACGGGCTACGGTGATGTATGGAGTTGCTGAACGCGTGACCGTGGACTGGCCTTTTTGTATCTCGAAGCGGGCCGAAGAGTATATGTCCATTGGCCGCATGGCGGGGCGTTTCATTGAATGCAATTTTTTTACAGCCCAGGCGACTGAAGCATGGAAAAGAGCGCTAACCAGGCATGTCGCTGGAGAATACAATGCCTTTACGGTTTTTTTTAACAAGGAACTCGATATTGCCGAAGCCTTGCGACCAACCTTCAAAATATTTCTGGAGGCACATCGTGACATGCCGGCTTCTGTGGAAAGGATTTTCCCGCAAGCTGATGCCGCTTATCTTTGGGATAACAATGAGAGAGACGCAACGCCGATGATCATTGCCCGCTGCAATAAAGGGGAAAACATTGAAATATTGGATCAAGTCGGATGGGACAAATTTCAATACAAGAGAAAAATTGATATCTATGCTAACTTCGAGGTGTTGGACAGTCATGTAGAAGAGTTTATGGGAAAACCAAGGACTTTATTTAATATCAAATATAACAATTTGATCATCGGCAGAACTGATAAAGTGTTTGTGATTTGATTTGAGCTGGGCGACGGAGAATAATTCATGATAGCTGCCATCGAACCACTCATAATTTCAGTTTTGGCCGCGGTGGTTTTCGCTGGTGCCAAGACCGCACATGACAATCTCCTTCTCGTTTGACGTTGCAGCAGTCTCCGGTTAAAGCAAGGCCGACGGGGCGTATCGCCCCGCCGGCCTTTGCATTCATCTACGCATGGATCAAACTTTTACCAGCTTGACCTTGGTATCGTAGAACGACACGCTTCCGCCGACCTTGTCGATCATGCAGGTGTTCTTCAGATTGGGATCGATCCACATGGCAGCGTTGGCATGCACGCCGGCAGCCCGGCGCGGGTCGCCCTTGATCAACTGGTCGTCAATGGTCACGTCGGAAGCCCCGGTCGCCCAGTGGCCGTGGCCAAGGGTGAAGGTGATGACGCCGGGGCGGATCGTCTCGGTGACCTTGACCGTGCCGATCATCGCCTTCTTGTTGCCATTGCCGAGATCCCACTCGCCAGCCAGATTGGTGGCCGAGACCACCCTGACCTGGTCGCCGGTCTTTAGACCGAGCCGTTTGGCATCGCTGGCGTGGATGACGATGCCGTTCTCCGGGAGGAGGTCGGTCAGATACGGGTGGGTGATGGTGCGCGATTTGGTCATCAGGTTGTCGCGCTGGGTGACCAGATGCAGGTCATAGCCGGCACTGAGTTCCGTCGGCTCCTTGCCCAGGGTATCGACAATCGGCGTGAAGCGGGCCATGCCATGGAAGGGCTTGCCGGTGAAGGCATCCTTACATTTGGCGGTTTTCTCCTGGTACATGTTGATCAGCTTGCCGTACTTGTTGGCGACATGATCGCCCTTGAAGGACTCTTCCTGGGTGGCGAAGCGGCCGCCGCGGTTGAGGACGGTGACGACCTTGGGCCAGGCCGCAGCGGTGATTGCCTGCCAGCGCTCGGGATCGAAGACGTTCTTCGGCAGGTGCTTGCGGGATTTCAGGAAGAGTTCGATCTCGGCCGTCGATGCATCGGCCACCGGCTCCTTGCCGTCGGTGGCGATGTTGGCGACCATGCGGATATAGAGATCGTCGGGCCGGGTGAAGGCTTGTCCCTCGCCGAAACCGGTGGGGCCGAAGCCGGGGAGCCCGAGTTTCTCGGCCAAGGCAAGCCATACGGTTTCGTAGGAGATCGGCTGCGCTTCGCCGAAGACGGTGACGATCTCGTTGAGAGAGGCGATGACCGGCTGGCGCACCGGTTGCACCTTGACCGGCATGTTGGGGTGAGAGCCCTGGAATTCCCAGCGCTCCAGATAATGCAGATCGGGGAAGATGTAATCGGCATACATCGAGGTCGAGCCGACCAGGATGTCGCTGGCGAAATAGAGGGGGAGCTTATCCAGATCTGCCAGCGCCGCGATGTTGGTCTGCCCGGCCGGCAGGGCATAGGTCGGCGCCGCCATATAGGAAAAGAGCGCCTTGGTCGGATACGGGTAGGCTTCGAGGCAGGAAGGGATGATCTCTTCATAGACGTCGGAAGCCAGCGGCCACCAGTTGCGCCTGGCCGGATAGGACTCCTTCCCGGTGAAGAGGGTTGACTCCTCGAACTTGGCATCGTGGCGGATAATGGAAAGACCGAAGGGCTTGCCCGCCTTGGGGGTGATCTTCTTGAAGCTGAAGGGCTGTTTGTCGGTCTTGGTGCCGTCGGTGTTCCAGGTCGAAGCTGCGATCATGCCGCCGGTCCAGTCGAAGTTGCCGACCAGCAGATTCAGGTTCATCAGTGACGCGATGTTGTAAAACCCGTTGGTGTGCTGGGCCGGGCCGCGATGAATGTCGACGCAGGCCTTCTTGCCGTGGGAAGTGAACTCCTTCGCCACCGCTTCGATGGTAGCGACATCGCTGCCGCAAATCTCTGCATATTGACTGATGGTCTTCTCCTGAGCGGCTTCCAGCATGATCTGAAAACCGCTCTTGACCTTGACCGGCTTGCCTTCCTTGTCCTTCAACTCAGTGGTGACGAACAGTTCCCCCTTGACCGCTTCCTTATCGTCATTGGGGTCGAAAGCGACCGGCTGGCCGTTGACCATTGCCACCAGGTACTCGAAGTTGAACTCCTTGCCGTCTTTGTCCTTGCGGGTCTCCTTGTCCTTCAGGCCGATCTCGTGCGCGCGCAGGAAGGCCCCCGGTGTCCCTTTGTCATCGAGCTTTACCAGCCAGGCGCTGTTGGTCCAGGTGCTCTCCTTGTCGCCGGCGGCTGCCGCCTTGTTGGCATTGGCCAGATACCTGGCGTCGAAACGCTGGTTCTCAAGGATCCAACGGGTCATCCCCAGGGCAAAGGCCGCGTCGGTTCCCGGTTTGACCGGCACCCAGCGTTGAGCTTTGGCTGCCATTTTGGTGAAGCGCGGATCGATGACCGTGACCTTGAGTTTGCCGGCGGCAATCTGCGGTATGGTCCGAGGATTGCGGTTGGACGGCCCATAATTGCCGTCGATGAGATTGGCGCCGACGAAGATGACGTACTCGGAATTCTCCGTATCGGCCTGCCAGTAGAACTTCTGGCCGTCCTTGAAGGTGTCCCCTGCGTATTGCTCGCTCATCGCCTTGCAGGCGAAGTAGAGGGACCCTTGGCAGACGGTGGTATGGCCGTGGCCATTGACGGTGCCGAAGGTCTCGTAAAAGCGCTTGGAAAAGTCGGAGCGACCGCCCTTCTTGCGTCCCCACATGTAGACGAACTGGTTGTTCCTCGGGCCGAAGTCCGGATGGTCCGGGTCGATCAGCTTGTCGAGATTGAGGGCATGCTTGACCTTGAACTCGGCAATCGCCTTCTGCTTGTCCTCGGCAGTCTTCTTCTTGCGCAGGGCGGCCACGTCCTTGGCCATCTCCTCATAGATCTTGGGATCGGTGAGGGCATAGAGCTCCTTCAGGCCGGCGACCTGGCGGTTTTCCTCTCCGGCAACATGCTTGAAGAGGAGCCCGCCGTTAACGATTTCGCTAATCGCCTGGTCAAAGGGGACCGTCTGCCACTTGCCTTCGCCGCGCTTGCCGGCGCGCTTGAGGACTTTGCGGATGCGGTAGGGATCGTAGGCACCCTGGTGTCCCGCTTGGCCTTTGGGGCAGATGGCGCCGTCGACCTTGACGGCATTGTCCATGCTCTCGCTCATCGGCAGGTGCGGGAAGAGCGTGAAGGGGTTGTAGGGATTGCCGTCAATCTTGACCGCCACCCCCTGAAGGATCTTGACCTTGATCCCGCAGCCGGTGTTGCAGTTCAGGCAGACGGTGTAAAGAGTGTTCTCGGCCTTGAGCAGTTCATAGGCCTCGGCCGGGGTGAGTTCACCAGCCTCGACCCGGGCGATCAGGCCGCGGGCGAAATCGAGCTGCGAGGCGACCATTGCGCCGCAGCCGACCAACGCGCTGGTGCGCAGGAAATCACGGCGGCTTACCCCTTTGTCCACAGTTGTCTCGGGGGCCATCGTCGTCGGTTTCTTAGCCATAAAGCACCTCCAGCTTTTCGTTGGCAATGTAGTAGACCCGCGGGGCGGTGCCCTTGCCCTTCTTCAGGATCTGGATCTTGTTGGCCTTCTTGACCTCGGCGAGCAGGCTCTGCGAATCGTTTTCGTCGCCAAAGTAGCCAGCCCGGCAGACACAGGTACTGATGCACATGGGCAGCTGCCCGGCCGCCAGGCGGTGCATGCAGAAGTGACACTTGCGAGCATTGCCGATCGGCTGGTTCTTGCCGGAGCGCGGCCACTGCCTGCCGTACTCGAAGGCAGGCATGGTTTCATATTGCATCAACTGCGGAGTTCCTTCGGAGTGGAACTTTCCTTCGTCCATGGTGCGGGCATTGTAGGGACAGGCAGGAACGCACCGGCCACAGCCGATGCACTGGTTGTAATTCACCGGCACGATGCCCGCGCCGACCCCCTTGGTTTCCTTCCAGGTCGCGCCATCGGGTCCCTTGACCGGGCAGGCGGTCACGCAGGGCGGCTTGTCGCACTGCATGCAGGGCCGGGGAATCCAGGTCCGGCTGACCTTCGGGTAGCTACCCTGTTCATAGTCAAACACCGGCCGATACCAGAGCTCCGGCGGCAACTTGTTTTCCGATACGCAGCCAACGGTGCAAGCCCGGCAGCCCGTGCAGCGGCGCAGGTCGACGAGCATGGCCCAACGCCGGCTTTCCGCCGGTTTTTGCAGGGCCCGCACGAGGTCTTCCTGCATCCTGACTAGAATATCCTTGTCCATCGAAGCCTCCTCATCATTATTTGTGACAGCTTTTGCAGTCGCTCTTGACGCTGAAAGCGGTCTTGCCGTTATGGCAGGCTCCGCACGATTGTCCCTTTTCCATCTGCTTCATGGTCACCGCTTTGTGTTTCTTGGCATTCACGAAGAGCTTCGGATGACAGGCCTGGCAGTTGAGACTCGCCCCCGCCACATGGGACTCATGGCTGAAGGTGACATCGCCTCCCTTGTTCTTGAGGACGACTTCACCGCCGCCGACCACGGCCATGGCCGGACCGGCCGCAAGCACCAGCACTGCCGCGAACAACACCATCAAACGCAACATGTTCCTGTCTCCTTTCCCTGATTGTTGGCTGTCGAGTGCATCAACAGATGATAGCCGTCGGGCAATGACTCCGAATGGCATGACAGATTAACTCCAGATACTCTAGCAGGCTTGATGCCAATATCCAAATGACAGTTTTTGTTGTGATTTCGGGTATTAATGAAGTACGGCCGCGCCCACGGCATCAAACTGAAAAGGCGAGATTTGCTTGCGCCGGATTTTATCGTTGTTTGCACCCTGTGGCGTGCAACCGCCTGAGTCCTGTCAAATAGCGATCGGTTCGACTCAAAATTGGCACTTGCCCGAAGGTCGCTTGCCTGCTAAATATTTCGTTATGCAAAATCAGCACAACGAAATCCATACGGATGTGACCGGCGTGCTGGTGGCCGGCGGGGTGAGTTCCCGCATGGGGCGCGATAAGGCCGGACTGCTCCTGGACGGTCAACCCCTGTTCACCAGGGTGCGCCGTGCCTTGTCCTCCGTCTGCGGCCAGGTACTGATTGCCGGCGATCGCCCCGACCTGGCCGCCAGCGACTGCCCGGCTTTTGCCGACCGCTTTCCCGGCAGTTCCCTCGGCGGGCTACACACCGCCCTGCACCACGCCGGCACCGATTGGGTCTGCGTCCTGCCGTGCGACCTCCCCTATCCATCGCCACGCCTGCTGCGGGCGCTGCTGGCCAGACGCGGCCCCACTGCCGATGCCGTGGTCCCGCGCCATGCCGAAGGGAGCGAGCCGTTGATCGCCTGCTACCGCCGCTCCATTCTGCCGCTGGTCGAAGAGCAACTGAACCAGGGGCAACTGCGCCTGACCACCTTGCTGAGCAGGCTGCGAGTCGTCTACCTCGACTCCTTCGATCAGCCGCCCGGCTGGCGCCGGGCGCTGCGCAACCTGAATGCCCCGGAGGACTACGCCCGGCTGCAGGCGCCGCCGCCGGCGGTGACCTTCATCGCCCGCAGCGGTACCGGCAAGACCACCCTGATCGAGCAACTGATTGCTGAGTTGGTCCGGCGCGGCTGGACGATCGGTGCCCTCAAGCATGACGCCCACCGCTTCGAGATCGACCACGAGGGGAAGGATAGCTGGCGGATGACGCAGGCGGGTGCCACGGTGACCGCCATCTGCTCGCCGGCCAAACAGGCGGTGATCCGCCGGCACGAGCTGGAACCGACGGTGGAGGAGTTGATCGCCTGCGAGTTCGGCGGCGTCGACCTGGTCATCACCGAAGGGTTCAAGCACAGTTCCTTGCCGAAGGTCGAGGTGCACCGGGCCGAACTCGGCGCTTCGCTGCTCAGTCGCGACGAGCGGCACGATCCGACGCTGATTGCCGTCGCCAGCGATCGCGCCCTTAACCTCGACGTTCCTGGTTTCGACCTGAACGATCCGCAGGGATTGGCGGATTTCCTGGAAGAGAGATTTTTGGCGTGAGCGAATTGACGGTGCGCTCCAAGGTGTGGCTGGAAGTCGACGGCGAGCCGTTCCTCGGCGACGGTCGCTACCGTCTGCTGCGCGCTGTCGAGCGCGGTGGCTCGATCAGCGCTGCCGCCCGCGAGCTGGGGATCTCCTACCGCAAGGCTTGGGCCCAGCTTGCCGCCATGGAGGCCCATGCGCCCTTCCCGCTGCTGGAGCGCCGCACCGGTGGCAAAGCCGGCGGCGCCACCGTTCTGACCGACGAGACGTTGCGGCTGCTGGCGGCGTTCGGCACATTGCGCGAAGCGGTCAACCACGACGCCGACCGGCACTTCGCGCATTGCTTTACCGGGGAGAGCACACGATGATCCGTGTTCTGATCTGGTTATCACTCGCCATGGTGACGGCTTGCCCGGCCTTTGCCGGCGACAAGCCCAGGCCGCTCATGGTCTTCGCCGGTTCCGCCTCGCAGCCACCCCTCGAAGAGGCCGCCAAAGCTTTCGAGAAAAAGACCGGCATCCCCGTGACCTTGCAGCTCGGCGGCTCGGGAGCGATGCTCAGCCAGATCCGCCTGGCCGGCCGGGGCGATCTCTACATCCCCGGCTCCCCCGACTATCTGGAACTGGCGCGCGAACAGCGGCTGGTGGAGGGGGAAGCGACGATCCTCGCCTACCTGGTGCCGGCCATCATCGTCGCCAAGGGCAATCCCCTGGAGATCAAAACTCTCACTGACCTTATCCGCCCCGGCCTGAAGGTCGGCATGGCCGATCCGGACGGGGTCTGCGTCGGCCTTTACGCGGTGGAGGTGCTCACCGCCAACGGTATCGCCGCGAAGGTCAAACCGAACCTGCGAGGCCAGGTGGAGAGCTGCGCCCGGGCCGCCTCGATGATCCCGTTGGGGATGGCCGATGCTGTCCTTGGCTGGCGCGAGTTCGCTGCCTGGAACCCGGCGACGATGGAAACGGTGCTGCTGCGCCCGGAGCAGGTGCCGCGCCTGGCGTACATACCGGCCGTCACGATTCGCGGTTGCGGTAATCCGGCCGGCGCCGCCGCGTTCACAGCTTTTCTGACCTCCGCAGAAGGGGAAGCGATCTTCCGTAAATGGGGCTACCTCACCCGGGAGGCCGACGTGCGCCCCCTGGCGCCGCAGGCCCGCATCGGCGGCAGCTACCGGCTCCCCGAGGGGTGGCGATGAGCTTCAAGCGCGACCTGCCGTTCCGGCTGGCCCTGATTGTGCCGCTGGCCGGGCTGACCGGCTACTTTCTGTTGCTGATCGGCAGCCAGTACGTCTTCTTCAGTGCCGCTGCCTTCCTGCACCAGCTTGCCCTGCCGGAGATCCAGGCGGCGATCGTCCTCAGCCTGGGCAGCGCCACGGTCAGTGCCCTGCTCGCCGTGGGAATCGCGGTGCCCGGTGCCTATCTGCTGGCCCGCCGGGAGTTCCCCGGCAAACGCCTGCTCGACACCTTCCTCGACCTGCCGGTGGTACTCACCCCGATCGCCCTCGGCACTCTGATCCTGATGGCGTGGAACACCCCGGCCGGGCGACTG
Source organism: Desulfuromonadales bacterium (assembly GCA_023701265.1). GTDB lineage: Bacteria > Desulfobacterota > Desulfuromonadia > Desulfuromonadales > BM103 > VAUL01. The sequence goes on from JAMPXI010000040.1 coordinate 14,372, forward strand.
CTCGATGATCTCGGTCTGACGCTGCCGTTCACGGTCGCGGGGGTGATCGCCGCCCAGTTCACCGTGGTGGCGGCCATCGCCCTGCGCCTGCTCAAGACCACCTTCGAACAGATCGATCCCCGTTACGAGCAGGTCGCCCGCACCCTTGGCTGCACTGCGGCCAGCAGTTTCCGGCGTGTCACCCTGCCGTTGGCCGGACGCGGCATCCTGGCCGCGTTTATCCTGACCTGGGCGCGCGCTGTCGGTGAATTCGGCGCCACGGTCATGGTTGCCGGCACCGCCCGCGGGGCGACCGCGACGCTGCCGAGCAGCATCTATCTGGCCATGTCCGTCGCCGACCTGCCGCGGGCAGTCACCCTGATCGTCCTGCTGCTGCTGATCTCTCTGGCAGTCCTGTTGGCGGTGCGCTTCGCTTTGGGTAGCCGGCCATGATCCGCATCGAACAGCTGACAGCACGGCAGGGGAGCTTCCGCCTCGGCCCGATCGATCTCGATCTGGAACGTGGCGGCTACCTGACCATTCTCGGGCCGTCGGGGGCCGGCAAGACCGTTCTGCTCGAGGTCTGCCTGGGGCTGGCGACAGCCGCCGCCGGCCGGCTCTGGCTGGATGACATCGAGGCCACCCAGCTCCCGCCGGAGCTACGCCGGATCGCCTACCTCCCCCAGGACCTGGCACTCTTTCCGCACCTGTCGGTGAGGGACAACATCCTCTTTGGTGCAAGACAACGCCGGCTGGCCCCGGAGGTCATCCTGGGCCGGCTCCAGGAGCTGACGGTTCTGCTCGATCTGGACGGGATAATTGCGCGCCGCACGGTCACCACCCTCTCTGGTGGCGAAAAGCAGCGGGTCGCCCTTGCCCGGGCGCTCCTGCCGGGACCGCGCCTGCTCTTTCTCGACGAACCCTTCTCGGCGCTTGATGCCGCCATCAAGCGCCAGTTGCAGATCAAGCTGCGGCAGATCAACCGCGAGCTGGGGGTCACCATTCTCCACGTGACCCACGACCAGGAGGAGGCGTTCCTGCTCGGCGAGCGGATCGCGGTGATGATTGCGGGGAAACTGCGCCAGGTCGGCCGGCGCGACGACATCTACTACCGGCCGGCCAGCCTGGCCGTCGCCCGCTTTCTGCGCAACCAGAATATCCTCGAGCTGCAGGTTGATCAGGTCGGTACCGACGGCAGCTGCAAACTGGTGGGTTCCCTCCCCCTGGTCACCTCCGGCTGCACTGGTATACGCCCGGGCGAACGGGTCGCCGTGGGAATCCGCTCGGAGGAAGTGGTCATCATCCGTCCTGATCGGCCGATTGGCAACGATTTGCTGGATAATCTGTTCGATGCGCGGGTGGTCGACATCCTCGGTTTCGGCGGCACCCACACCTTGACCGTCGCCATCGCCGACAGTGGGGTGCGTCTGGACGTCGAACTACCCAACTGCGCGTTTCGTGATCTCGGCTACGCGGTTGGCGATTCCCTGCGGATTGCCCTGCGCCGTCGTAGCCTTTGGACTCTTCCCATGAATTCAAGCTCTCCGTAAGGGGGTCGACCCATGCTCAGTTATGAAGGAGCCCTGGCAAAGGTTTTGGCCAGTGTAATGCCCCTCCCGCCGGTGGAGATCTCTCTCGACGAAGCCGACGGCCTGGTGTTGGCCGAGGCGGTTGACGCCCGCTGGGACATGCCGCCGGCCGACAATTCGGCGATGGATGGTTTCGCTTTTGCCTGGAGAGAATCGCTCTCGGGAACGGAACTGACCGTGATTGGCAGTGCCTATGCCGGTTCGCCATGGCTCGGTTCGCCCGGTCCGGCCCAGGCGGTACGGATCATGACCGGCTCACCGCTGCCGACAGGGTGCGATACGGTGGTGCCGCTCGAGGACGTTATCGAAACAGGACAGGCTATTCGCTTGCCGGACAAGCTGAAAAAAGGGCAGCACGTGCGCCGGCAGGGCGAAGAGTTCCGGAATCGCGAGCGGCTGCTTGACGCGGGCGTCCCGCTGTATGCCGGGGAGAGCGGCCTGCTGGCCGCCGCCGGCTTCGCCCGGGTGCGGGTGCATCCCGCGCCACGGGTCGCGCTCCTCTCCACTGGCGACGAACTGGTCGAACTCGGGCAGACGCCGGGGCCGGGGCAGATCGTCAACTCCAATCGCTACCTCCTTTCCGCTCGCCTGCGCGAGGAAGGGTGCAGCGTTCTCCCGCTGGGCCTTTGCAGGGACGAACCGGAGGTCCTGGCCCGGCACCTTGCCGCCGGGGAGCAGGCCGACCTGATCCTGTCCACGGGCGGGGTTTCGGTGGGTGACCGCGATTACCTGCGCGAGGCCCTCGCCAAGCGCGGCTTCGAAACGGTCTTCTGGAAAGTCGCCATCAAACCGGGCAAGCCGGTGCTGTTCGGCCTGCTCAACGGCCGGCCGCTATTCGGCCTGCCGGGCAACCCGGCGGCCGCGGCCGCCACCTTCGAGCTGTTCGTGCGGCCGGCGCTGCGCCGCCTCGCCGGTTTCCCCTTGGCGGCGCCCCTGCACCTGCGGGCGATTCTCGGTGGTGATGTGCACGGCGACCGAAAACGGGAATGCTTCCTCTGGGGCCGGCTCGGCGAGGAGCAGGGCCGCATGGTGTTTCACCCCTCTTCCCGCCAGGGCTCCGGCCAGAACCGCAGCCTGCAGGGGGCGCGAGCGCTGCTGCCGGTGCCGGCAGGGTGTGATTCGCTGCCTGCCGGAAGTGACGTCGAAGTCATGGTGATCCGCTCTCTGTAAGAATATTTGTCCGGAGAGTACGTACAACCTCTCCGCTGACGCAGTTCCTGCGCTGAACAGAAAGGTCAGGGCGCAATGGAAAAACCAACATCTTGCGAGCTATCGCTGACGGGGATGCACTGCGCTTCCTGCGCGGCACGCATCGAAAAAGGGCTGGCGGAAGCGCCGGGGGTGGTCAACGCCGCGGTGAATTTCGCCACCTCCCGGGCCACGGTGCAGTTCGATCCGGCCACAACCGGTGTCGAGCAACTTCAGGCCGCGGTGCGTAGTCTCGGCTATGATGTGCTCTTGCCGGAAGCCGGCACGCTGGCACCCGAAGCGCTGCACGATGCCGAGGAGCAGCGGCGTGTCCAGGAATATGCCCGGCAGCGGCAGCGCTTTATCCTCGCCGTGCTGCTGACCGTGCCGGTGGCTATCCTGGCGATGGCCGGCCACCTGCTGCCGGCGCTGCGGGAGGCATTCGCATTTCCCGCGCGTCCCTGGATCGAGCTGGCGCTGACCACGCCGGTGCTCTTCTGGGCCGGGCGCGAGTTCTTCAGCGGAGCGTGGGCTGCTGCCCGCCACCGCGCCGCCGATATGAACACCCTGGTGGCGATCGGCACCCTGTCGGCCTATCTCTACAGCCTGGTTGCGACGGTTGCCCCCGGGTGGCTCCATGCTGCGACTGGCCGTGCCGGCGAGGTTGGTGTCTACTTTGAAGTGGCGGCGATCATCGTCACCCTGATCCTGATGGGGCGGCTGCTCGAAGCTCGTGCCCGCAGCCGCACCAGCGGCGCGATCCGCGCCCTGATGGATCTGGCGCCGAAGCTGGCGCGGGTTGAACGCAACGGGATCGAGCAGGACATCCCGGCCGCTGAACTCCAGGTCGGTGACGTGGTGCTGGTGCGCCCCGGCGAGAAGGTGCCGGTCGACGGCACCGTGATCGACGGCCGCTCGACGGTCGATGAAAGCATGCTCACCGGCGAGCCGCTGCCGGTGGTCAAGCAGGCCGGCGACCCGGTCATCGGCGCCACCCTCAACAAGAGCGGAGCGTTTCGGCTGCGTGCCACCCGGGTCGGCCGTGACACGGTGCTGCAGCAGATCATCCGCCTGGTCCAGCAGGCGCAGGGGAGCAAGGCGCCGATCCAGCGGCTGGCCGACATCATCGCCGGGTATTTTGTGCCAGTCGTTATCTGCATTGCGATCGCCACTTTTGTGCTCTGGTTCGACTTCGCACCCGCTGACCAGCGGCTGACCATGGCACTGATCACCTTCGTTTCGGTGCTGATTATCGCCTGTCCCTGTGCCCTTGGCCTGGCCACCCCGACCGCAATCATGGTCGGCACCGGGCGTGGCGCGCAGAGCGGCATCCTCATCAAAGGGGGGGAGGCGTTGGAGACGGCCCATCGGGTGACCACCGTGGTCTTCGACAAGACCGGCACGATCACCCGTGGCGCCCCCGTCGTTACCGACATCGTTGCTTTCGGGATGGCCGAGGACGCCTTGCTGCGACTGGCCGCCGCGGCGGAGGCCGGCAGCGAGCACCCGCTAGGCGAGTCGATCGTCCGCTCGGCACAGGAGCGGGGGCTCGACCGCCCGGCAGTGCGCGACTTTCAGGCCGTTTCCGGATACGGCATCGAAGCGACGGTCGAGGGTCGCCCGGTCCTGCTCGGCACCGCCTTGTTCCTCCGGGATCGGGGGCTGGTTCCCGACGAGGCGCCGGCCAGGCGGCTGGCGGAGGAGGGGAAAACCCCGGTGTTCGTGGCCGTTGACGGCCGCCCGGCCGGGATCATCGCCATCGCCGACCCGGTCAAGGACGGGGCTCGCGCAGCCATCGGCCAACTGCACGCCTTGGGGCTCGAAGTCATCATGCTCACCGGCGACCATCGCGACACGGCCGAGGCGATCGCCCGGCAGGTCGGCGTCGACCGGGTGCTGGCCGAGGTGCTCCCCGAAGGCAAGGAAGAGGAGGTCCGCAAGCTGCAGGCGCAAGGGAAGGTGGTGGCGATGGTCGGCGACGGCATCAACGACGCCCCGGCGCTGGCCCGCGCCGATGTCGGCATCGCCATGGGCAGCGGCACCGACGTGGCCATGGAGGCCGCCGACATCACCCTGGTCAAGGGGGACCTGTTTGGGGTCGCCGCCAGCATCGCGCTTTCCAAGGCCACCATCCGCAACATCAAGCAGAACCTGTTCTTCGCCTTCATCTACAACATCCTCGGCATCCCGCTGGCGGCCGGGGTGCTCTATCCCCTCACCGGCTGGCTGCTCAGCCCGGTCATCGCCTCCCTGGCAATGGCCCTGTCGTCGGTGAGCGTGGTTACCAACGCCCTGCGGCTGCGCGGCTTTACCGTGGCAAGGAGCTGATCATGGATGCGACGGAACTGCTCGTCACCTTTGGCGGCATCGCCCTGATTGTCATGGCCCTGTGGTTCTTCTTCGGCAAGCGCACCGTTGCATCGCCTCCAGCCGGAGGCGAGGGCCTCTATGCCTGCCCGATGCACCCATGGATCACCAGCGCTACGGTGGGGACAAACTGCAGTGTGTGCGGGATGGCGCTGGTGCGTCAGGACAAGGGATAAGTGTTTCCGTCATTCAGGGGGATCTGCTTTGACCATGCGCAGTCACCGGGGAGGTTGAGATCATCCTCCCCGTAGTGCAGGTACCTGTGACTTTCAGCGACACAACTCATGAGACGACAGCGCCCGCGCTTCGTCAGGTAGTTTGCTGAACTCCTCCTGCGACATTTTTGACTGCTTCGAGATTTGCGCTTGCAGCTTCAGCTCTCGCTCCACGCTGTAGGCGTTGCCGCCGGGGATGTCAAATTGCACGCCGGGACAGTCCCGCTCAAGTTGCAGGCAGAGCCTTATCAATCGCCCAAGCTCTTCAAGGGTGAACCGGTTGCGCTCGGCGTATTCGGCCAGTTTCTCAATCAATAATTTCTTGTCACCGTCCATGATCTCCTCCTGCGGAGAAGGCCGCCCCTGTTCAGGCGGCCTTCTCCGTTTTGGGTGGGCGCGCCCAGCTAGCCGGCGAACTGACCGCCGCCGTGACCGGCCTTGGCGAGCGAGAAGCAGATGGTCGCCTGCTCCAACAGATACAGGATGATCCCCGTGGCGAAGACCAAAAAGAAGTTCACGGCCAGCGTGTTTGAGAACAGATAGAAGCAGTAGAAGGCGCTCCGGTAGCCGAGGTGCCGCCACTGCGCCACCGGCTGCTCACCACTGAGCAGATGGATCACCAGCGGAATGAGCACGGTGAAGACATAACCGGCCAGGGCAATGTGCGCCAGGGTGGGTGGCGGCGGGCAGCCAAGGATCTGCAGAACGCTTTCCGGAAGCGCTTCATAGAGGTTGAAATCCCTGACCAGGAAGGCGGCAATGCTGATTGTCAGGAACAGCTGCAGGCTCCACAGGCTGCGCCAGGAGGTGGTGCGCAGCTCATCGTTCCCGTGCAGGCCGTCCTCTTTTGGGCGAGCCGGGGCGATCAGGTTTCCCGCCCAGCCTTGTGCCATTACGGCGATGCTCGCAGCAAAGAACTTTTTCCCGGCGGATATTTTATTCTGATATGGGGCCTGGGTTTTCATCTGTGCCTCCTTTTGTCCAGTCCGCGTCAGGCTTGCCGACGTCGGCACTCATGCCCATTGGTCAGGTGGTGTGATGGGAATGTTCCCCGGGTTCTTCCTCTTCCCAGCCGGTCCACATCGGTTTGATGTAGGCCATCGGCGTTTTGCCGAGGGTGGCCAGGTAGACATGGGTGAAGAGGAAGGCGAACAGGCTGCAGGCCAGCAGGAA
>JAMPXI010000163.1 GCA_023701265.1 Desulfuromonadales bacterium
AAGTGTCGGTCTTGATGATTGTCGGCTCGGCATGCCCCTCGTCAATACTCTGGGCGGCGAACACGGTCTTGGCGACCTTGCGTTCACTGCCGGCCAAAGGCTTGTGACGCTTGATCTTCTCCTTGTAGCGCTTGAGCTGCCGTTCAAGCTTGTCGAGCACCCCGTCGATCGCCGCGTACATGTCTTCGGTCTGTTCGGCCGCCTTGATGGTGATCCCCTTGGCCGAAAGGGTCACTTCCACCTTGTGGCGGATCTTCTTCTCGACCGAGAGAACCACCTGGGCCTCGACCGGTTCGTCGATATACTTCTTGACCCGCATCATTTTCTCGGCAACATAGCTACGCACGGGCTCACTGCTGTCCATGTGGCGGAAGGTCACGGCAACTTGCATGGTCTTTCAACCTCCTGAGTGTTGGAAAAATCCGGTCTGGACCGGAACGGTCTTGATTAGATTATACCCTGTCAGCGGCAACTGACCAGTGCCAACCGTGACGCAACACCAATCTGACCGGGGGCTAGAACAAGCGACGACGCTGGGTTGACGAACCGAGGTTGAGCATTTCGCGGTATTTGGTCACGGTCCGGCGGGCGATATCAATCCCCTGGCGGCGCAGCAGTTCGACGATCTTCTGGTCGGAATGCGGCTTGCGCGGGTTCTCGGCGGCAATAATATCGCGAATCTTGCTCTTGACGCTCTCCGAGGCGACAGAGTCTCCCTCGGTGGTATTGATCCCGCTGTTGAAAAAATATTTGAGTTCAAAGAGCCCCTGCGGGGTCTGCACGTACTTGTTGGTCGTCACCCGGCTCACCGTCGATTCGTGCATCTCGATGTCCTCGGCAACGTCGCGCAGAACCAATGGCTTGAGATATTCAACCCCCCGATCGAAAAAATCGCGCTGGAATTTGACGATGCTCTTGGTCACCTTGTAAATGGTCCGTTGGCGCTGGTGGATGCTTTTGATCAGCCAGAGCGCGCCGCGCAGCTTCTCCTGGATATATTCACCGGCCTTGGCATCGATCGGCACGGCACCGGAAAGAGCGTTGCGGTAAAAGGAGTTGATCCGCAGATTGGGAAGGCCCTCGTCATTGAGCATCACCACATATTCGTCGCTGATCTTGTAGACGAAGATGTCGGGGATGATGTAGTGGATCTCCTCCTGGCTGTACTGGCTCCCCGGACGCGGATCGAGTCCGCTGATCAGCTTGGCGGCCGCCAGCACATCGTCCAGAGACACTTGCAGGGCCCTGGCAATCTGCGGGTAACGGCGATTTTCCAGATCCTCGACGTGCCTGCACAGCAGAGTTTCAACCAGAGTCCCCTGCATGCCCAGCTGTTCCACCTGACGCAGCAGGCACTCCTGCAGCGAGCGGGCGGCCACGCCGGGGGGATCGAACTCCTGAACGGTGCGCAGCACCCGTTCGACCCGCTCCGAAGAACTCTCCAACTGAATGGCGATTTCCTCGACCGTGACCTGAAGATACCCATCGTCATCGAGATTGCCGATAAGCTCTTCGGCAATCAGACGATCACGTCCCTCGAGGGCCGAAAGCTTGAGCTGCCAGAGCAGGTGATCATTCAGTGATGCCTTGCGGGTCAGCAGATTCTCATAGGAGGGACGATCGTCGTCGTCCTCCGAATTATCGGCTGTGGTACCGCCGAGACTGTAACTCTCCAGATAGGTGTGCCAGTCGATGTCGCCAAAGCTCTCGCGATCGCCAGCCACCTCGTGAATTTCTTCGCCACCGTCCCCGGTGGCTCCACTCACTTCGATTTCACTAGCGATTTCGCCAAGCTCCGCCTGCTCCTCGGCGACGTTTTCCTGGCCTTCCTCGAGAACCGGATTCTCCTCCAGTTCGGCGCGCACCACGTCGAGCAACTCCATGCGCGAGAGCTGCAGGAGCTTGATGGCCTGCTGCAGCTGAGGGGTCATCACCAGCTGCTGGCTGAGCTTGAGTTGTTGACGAATCTCCAAAGCCATAGGATGCCGTCGCCCTAAAGACGAAATTTCTCGCCGAGATAGATCGCCCGCGCCCGGGGACTGTCGGCAATTGCAACCGGATCACCCTCTTCAAGGATACGCCCCTCGTTGAGGATATAAGCGCGATCGCAGACGGTAAGCGTCTCGCGCACGTTGTGGTCGGAGATCAGCACGCCGATGCCACGACCCTTGAGTTGGACGATAATCTCCTGGATGTCGAGCACGGCAAGCGGATCGATCCCGGCAAACGGTTCATCGAGCAGAATAAAGCGCGGTTCAAGAACCAGCGCCCGGGCAATCTCGGTACGCCGCCGCTCGCCACCCGACAGGGCATATCCATAACTCCTGGCAACCTGCTGCAGGCGGAACTCTTCAAGCAGGCGCTCCTTGCGCACCGTGCGCTGCGCCGGATCCGCCTCGACGGTTTCAAGGATCGCCAACAGGTTTTCCTCTACGGTCAATTTGCGGAACACCGAAGGTTCCTGTGCCAGGTAGGAGATCCCCAGACGCGCCCGATGGTGCATCGGCACCTCGGTCAAATCCTGATCATCCAGAAGCACCTGCCCGGCATCGGGACGAATTAAACCGACGACCATGTAGAACGAGGTGGTCTTGCCGGCACCGTTCGGGCCAAGCAGACCAACCACTTCGCCGGAAGCGATGTCGAGATCGACCTGCGCGACCACCTGGCGGCGCTGGTAGGTCTTGCAAAGGCCGCGGGCCGCCAGTCGGTGGTTCAACGCGCCCCGTCCCCTTTCGGCTGAAATACGGCGTTGACCCGACCGCCCTGGCCACTCGTGACCACGCTGCGATTTTCCTTGAGGAGCAGGACAATCTCATGTCCCTGCACCGAATTCGCTCCTTCGCTGACCTTCGGCGAGCCGGTCAGGACCATGCGGTCCTCGATCCGAAAATACTCGGCACGATTGCTGGTCGCCAGGCGGTTCCCCTGAACGATGCGCACGTTGCCTTCGGCGACAATCCGGTCGACGTCACCGCCCTGGGCAGCATAATAGATGGTCAAACGGTCGCCATTGATCGTGATATCGCCTTGCTTTGCGACCGCATGGCCGATAAACACCAGCGACTTGGCGACATCGTCAGCTTCCAGTCGATCGGCCGCGATCTCGACCGGTTCCCGGCTGTTGACTCCGGAAAACGCCGGCGGTCCGGCAACTGCTGCACCAGCCATCAGGAAGAACCATGCGCAGAGGATCCCGCAGCGTATCATGACGATCCCTTCTTCATTCGATCAGGGTACACGATGGCATGCACCCTGGCGGGAATCTGCAGGCGCTTCGTGTCCAAATCCAGATCCATCCCCACCCCGTCAAGCGTCAAGCCAGCGGAGACCAGTCTGACTGGCGCATCGGTACGGATGCTCCGGTCCTGTTGCCGATAGGTCAGATAATCGGTCTGCAGGGTATAGCCGCTACTGACGACTTCGACCTCACCGCGCACCTCGACAACCGAATAATCGGCGTTCACCTGGCCGGTATGAGCCTTCAGCGCCCCCTGCTCGGCCCCCTTCACGTCGTAAAACGTGACCTGCAGGTCACGGAGCGCCGTGACTTTCTCCAAAGCCCGATGTTCGACCTGCTTCGCCACCAACCGCCAACGTGCCACACCACCCTCGGTATGGGTATAGTTGATATCCTGCAGCGCCAGATCCACCCCGCTCGGAAGGACATTGGCCACCTCGGCCAACTTCACGGGGGAACGGTAGCGAATCAGCACGATGGCCGCCAGAAAACCGGCCAGGAGCAGTGCCAACAGCAGCAGAAAATTACGTGTCTTGAACAGAGTCATTGCCTGTCCGAAACTATAGCATCGCGCCTTGACGGGTGTAAAGGACGTTCATGTAATTTGGCATGGGAATTGAAAGGATTAGTGGGATTCGGCGAAATATCGGGTGGCTACATTCTCCCAGCGCCCGGTTTCCTTCAGCAGCAGGTCACAAATCTCGCGAACCGCGCCGCGCCCGCCGGCACGCTGAGTCACATAGTGGGCATACGGCTTGACCTCGTCAACGGCATCGGCCACCGTCGCTGCAAAACCCACCCGCCGTAGAATCGGCAGGTCGGGCAAGTCGTCGCCCACGTAGGCGATCTGCTCATCGTCCAACCCGGTTCTCTGGAGAAGTTCCCGGTACGGCACCAGCTTGTCCTTTGCCCCCTGGTAGACCAGCTCGATGCCAAGTTCCTGGGCGCGACGGTCGACAACCGCCGATTGCCGCCCGGTGATGATGCCGACGCGAATACCGGCACGCTGCAGCAACTTGATGCCGTGGCCATCCTTGACGTCAAAGGCCTTGGTTTCACCGCCGTGGTCATCGTAAATGATCCGCCCGTCGGT
>JAMPXI010000001.1 GCA_023701265.1 Desulfuromonadales bacterium
CAACTCCGCCGCCTGACAAATAGAAAGCCAATTCGCATCAGTAAAACGAACCGGCTTAACCAGGGAACGAGAACAACCAGATCGAGGACGCGACATACCCCCCCCTAACGATAAAGAGCAACAGACACAGCAGAATCTATGATCGGTTGCGGAACGTCCGACCGCTTAACCTGGACAAGCTTATTATCATCGGACAACGCCAACCAGGACGACAGCCGATAATTACCAACATTCAAAAATTGACGACCATCAGACGTTTTCATGTAAGCAGATACCGGCAGCCAAAGAGTATCAGACACAACCACTTGCCGCTGATCCGGAGCAGCTGCAGGCGTGACCACTTCGGCCACGACCGTTTGACCAGGTGCACCAGGAGCAGGAACAGGTGAAACAGATTTAAGGGAAGGCGAACCCGTTACATTGTAATCAATGATTTTGCCCTTGCTGAAACTCGACTTAGAAAAGAACACACCGAACACAACAAAAGCGACAAGGCAGCACCAGACGGACCAATGATTTAAAATATTCGGTGCCTTCACAACGCCGAGCTCCTGTATATCGGAATTTGTATAACTTTTGTATGCCTTGAAAAACTTAGGATTGTACGAACGAAATTGAGTTGATAGAGGTTTACCGCTAGGTTCACCTTCATAAATAAAGACTTGATAACCATTACGCACAAACCGGCCAAACATATTCAGTTTTCTAAATTCATGCGTCCACTGAGCAAGAGAACGAACTTGACTATCCAGTTTTTCCGGTTTCTGCGTCATCATCACAACATCATTGCCGCTATGACGATGCGTTGACGCCCAGTCACTTAACAACCGATTATCTGTCTTTTGAAAATCACGAGAATTCCAATATTTATGCACCTCATCTACAAGAACAAAGGAACCATCCGTTATATGTTCCCAGAAATGAGAAACTTGATCCGCTTCTAAAAAGTGCAACGAGTTTTCAAAAGTAAAATCATCCAGATCGCAAAGCTCCTGGATAACGTGCCTGCAGTCGGGGTCGTCGAGCCCCTCGATATTTGTGAAAACCTCGCGACCCTTGGCCAGATTCGCCACGATCTTGGTAACCGCTTCGTAAGTCTTGCCCGATCCAGGCAGACCAATAAACAGTAAGATCATGACTTAAATCCTCGTAAATGCCGCAGGAATCAAATTGATTGCCCACCGGATCAACCACGCGGACAGGATAATTGCCAACGCCTGCAAAATACCGATTTCGTACAAAACATATAAAGTTTGTGCCGGCAAAGAATCCATGGGATTGACTGTTGACCAGGACGAAGGAACCGGAATCAGTGTGACAATCGTTTCGAACACCGTCAAAGAGACATCGAACAGAGCAAAGAGGAAATCAACTAGATAGCCCTTGATTGTCTCCCAAAGACCCGTCAATGTTTCCCGAAGAAAGGCAAACAGCCGAGCAAAAAACGGCGTGAAATAGTCAATAATCTTATTCATCAGCCATTCCATAACAGCCCCCTACTTATTGACAATGATAATTCGAGCGGCAATGAACATAGCCAGGAAGATCAAGGCATATTTCATGATCGACCACGCATTACCATAATCAGCAAGATTCACATCAAATAAGCCATAACTCCCGGCATTGATCGTATAGACGGCAGAACGATTACTCATTGACGGAGAGAAAATCCCCTTCAACGGCACATAAACCGGCGCACCTTCCAACCGGGATTTAAACTGCTGAAAACGAGTGGCAAACCGGCTAGCCTGCTGATCGGCGCCCGTGCCGTCAAAAGTCGGAGATGACCAATCATAATTAGACGGGTTCACCCTGCCCCCATCTTCCGTTTGATCCTTTTCCGTTGTTTCTGAAATCGTGTTGCCCTGGGAATCCTTGATAATCGTTGTCGTTGTCGTTGACGTGACCGAACCAGAGCCGCCCGTACCACTAGTGGAACTGGTAGAACTGGTTGAGCTCGTCGTTGTTGTAGTACCGTCAGGATTATTGACCGTTGTTGACGTTCCAGGCGTAGTCGTTGACGTTGAGGACGTTTCCCCATGAAACTGGACCCAACCACCAGTGCCAGTATACGGAGGAACCAAATCAGATGACTTTGAATCAACAGGTAGCACAGCCTTAGCACAGACAGTTTGACCAACAGTGCGACCGTCAGGGCATCCAGTCGGAGGGCAGGCCGTCACCGTGGTCTTGTCCCAATTCGCCGGACAGTTGCCCAAATCGTCAGGCAAAGCCGTTACCGCGCAATCAGAGCGGCCATCAGCTTCAACCCCCCATTGATTCGACCCGTCCGGACAAAAACTTTCACAAGGCGAGGAACAACCGCCGCCGCAGTCAATCCCGGTTTCATCGCCGGATTTTGTACCATCAGAGCAGTTCGGAGGTTCTAAAGGAGTGCAAGCTTGAGATAAGATAGGAGTTCCACCCGTACAGCCAGAAGGCAAAGAGGAAATAACTGTTCTAGTTTGCGTACCGTTAGAACAAGTTGACCAATCGGAATATGTGAAACTTTCGCACGTAGGCGGAACACAAGAACCAGTGTAATCACTCCACAACGTACCGCGAAGCATATAAGGAGTTTTACCAGCCGCGCAGGTATGGCCTGACGGTCCATGAAGATAAACACGATTGGAAAGAATATCTACATGATCAGTACCACCGGCCAACCCATCGCAGCTTTCACCATTAGACATCTGAGTGCCAATTGTAACAGTACGACTAAATCCCTGCGGCGTGGACCCCATATAAGAAGGGACACTGCAGACCGTCCCTTGTGGAGAAGAATAATTGCAAGCCGGTTTATACTGACAATACGCCGCCAAAGATTGAACAGGAATGAATAATAAAAGGATAAAAAAGAAATAACGCATCATTCCACACCCTTCCCGCCTTTACGAAGGGCCGAAATGATGACCACAACAATAAAACCGATAAACAGTAATTGAAATATCGGAGTCGCAATCGAAATAAGATCAATAAAAACCTGATCTACATCGAAGCCAGGAGGAAAGGCGATCATGACGATTTACCCCACGCTAAAGCGAAGGCCAGAACACAAAAGGATCCCACCAGGGCGGAAGCCATTTTGCCAAATTCAATCAATTGCTCTTGAGGCATCAAGACACCGCCCGTATCACATGACCCGCCGCACGATCCGCCGCAGTCAATGCCGGTTTCATCTCCATTCCAGACACCATCAGAACAAGACGGCGTAAACGTGACAGGAGTCGCGGCATAAATGGTGTAACTGTATTTCGACTGACCAACAGAGCAACCGGCAGAGGTATAACTCGAAACCCCGTAAAGATAGCCATTTGACCCACGCCAGAAGGAGGCAACACGAATCGGCCAGTTCCAGGCATGACCCGTACAACCGGAAGCATACGTTGAGCCAACCGAAGTAATCTGAAAAGGTCGAGGCGTGGTAATATCAGCCGAACCGGCATAGAAACTGGTCGATACATAATCCCCGACTGCATACAAACGAACCGGCGACATGTTGTTATAAAGGACCGATGCGGCTGCATTCGTCCAGGGCGTATAACCAGACGACAACCGCCTATCAAAAGCATAATCAAGGTTTTCAAAACCCATCGCCTCGACTTGCAAATCAATAGACAAAGAAGGAACTTCGGTGAAAGGTTCACCAGGAGCATTTGAAGGAGGGCAAGCCGTTGTGTGCGCTAAGGCCAGAGCCGGAACAAGCAGAAATGCAAGAAGATAGCGAATCATCGGCCTGCCGAAAAGAACGCCAAGGCAAACGCCGTACCGCTAATGCCGCCCAGGACGAAAGATACCAACTTCCAAAATTCGAGCAGATCCTCGGGAGTCATCGAAAAAACCTGTTGTCCTGAAGAACCCGGAAAATCACGCCAAGAACGGAACCGATGAACCAAAAGAAAATAACCATGCCCACGCCATAGCCAAAATAAGTTAAGTCAATCATGACCGTACCCATTTAAAACCACACCGTGAGCAGATGAAGTCACAAAGCCAGTAACCACACTTCGGACACTTTACACACATGTCAACGTTTCCCCGTTGGTGCACCAAAATGAAGACGTGATAACTTTTTAGAACCGGATGACACAACAACAGCTTGCCGCTTTTTATAAATAGCTACACGCCCACTATCACCGGCATGAGATGCAGCATTGATTTTCGATTCAAGAACGTTATATTCCGTAACTTCTTCTCTTATTACTTCTTCTTCTTTCACTGATTTACCATAATCAGACCAATAACCTTTTGATTGTTTCTCTTCGGATACGTTTTCTCTAACACTACTAATAATCCGCATAATAATAGTATAAGCAAACATGAATAGAGCAATTGACAACACACCACCGAATACCGCCGCTAAATCCGATTGAATAAACTGATCCAAACCGACTTGAACACCGGTAAACATTTCTTGTTGCATCAACTGGCCTTGCTCTTGTGTCATAAATCACCTAGCGGAAAAGGGGGGCATAAAGCCCCCCTTGACCGGACAGAGTTAACGGACGGCGCGTTTCCCCTTGCCAAGACCGCCCATGACGGCGGCAAAAGCGAGGCCGATAACGCCCAGAACCACGAAACCGGTGATCATGGTCACGTAGTTACTGGTCAGGGTGGCGATGTTCGCAGCCGCGAACATGTCAGCAACATAATCGGTGGGCATAATGTTTTCTCCTTTCCGGCTATCGGAAGATGACAGCCAAAATTAAGCCTATTACCATCAAGGTAAAGGCAATACCAAGGATGCCGCTTGCCGTTGTCCGGACGTCGGCCTTGGCTACATCAAAGTCAGTGGAAGCGATCAAGCTTTGATAATCGACCGCCGCGAGGGTGTCAGAGACACCAGGAACCAAAAGCAGAGCCGCCGCAATCAGCAACAGCCCCGCGCCGATCCAGACGCGCTTGCTTTTCATGTCAGCCCCCTACCCCGCCGCCGCTTTCGCCTGGGGCGGAACAGCCGTGACCGGAGGAGCAGACGGAAGCGCCGACTTGACGAGCTCGGCCAGGGTGCAGAAAAATTCGAGCACCGTTCCATCCTTCCAGGTGGTTTCCTCGAAGCACAAGTCAAGTTCCTTGCCTTCGAGGGATTGCAACTGTTTGGCCTGATCCATGGAATGAACCCGCGCTTCAATCACGCGAGGCTTGCCACCGGAAAAGGTCGAGCTCTGGAAGATGAACACCGAATCAAACCGCTTGAGTTCACCGGTTTTCTTGTCGGTGTATTCATTCAAGAACATCTCCAGAACCTTTGCACCACGAACAATAATCATTTGCTTTGCCATCGTCTTTACCTCCGTTATTTGGTTGAACAGTTATGAACTAAGCCCAGGTCAAAGGCCTCGGCTGGAATTGATAAAGGTTCGGCACGAAGAACTCGAATTAAGGGAATCACGTTACCGCGCTCCTGGACGCGAGGAACATCAACATTAATGCCGTATGATTCGAGGAAGTATTTTTTATAACGATAATATGTGGCACGACTGTATAACTCAGAAAGCAATTTGCCTTGCTTATAGAGTTCATAAGCCGCACGATAACGAGCAGGAATGTTTTTAACGTCCTCATCTTCCAATTCGTATTCACCGCACAAATTCACTTTATCGAGATGCATATTATAAACCCCTTGGGCTAACAAGCTGTCCCAATGATGACCGCGATGAATACCCATTTCCTTCAACTTACGACCGCGAAGCGTTAATTCAGCCCGTAAAATCCCTTGCGCGAACTCTTCCAGAAATTGCCGTTTCTCATCAACAAACAATTCACAATCAGCACGAAAATATTTATCGTCAGCCTTACTGTAAAATTTAAGCGTCACCCGTTGCGAATGTTGACCGAAATAAAGGGTCTTCCCTCGAAAATCCGTCACCGATTGACTTTTACCAGAAGCAAAGACGGTTGCATGTTTAAGCCAAGCGCGAACATCGGACGTTGACGGAAGACGATAGGACGCGGTGACATCGATCCGCTTGAGATCAAAAGCCCCACGGCGAATATCCGACAGCAAACGCAGATCACAAATTTGCAAGGTTTTACAGATTTCAAGGCTCATATCATAGGCAAGGCCAACAACATCGAAAGGGCCAAAAAGGTTATGCCCCTGAAGGAACTTTGCCGGATTACCCGAGATATAAAGACCGTTGCCGGTATCAAGTGGAATTGTCTTGACCATGACCCGCTTGGAAAAACTCCCCTCAATTGCCTTGAAACTGGCCTTTTCAAATTTGATTTCGCCGGAGGCCTCGAAGGTAATAGTTCGATCCCCGCAGATATCAGGGCCGTTATAAGGGACAGTAAAAGAGAGCCAATCAACCATGTAATGCATGATTAAAAGGCTCCCATAATTGGACTTGAAAAGCGGGTTTTAGTCTCAATTTGAGACTGGCGCGCACTATTAGTATAGGCGCGCCCCAAAAAAAGCCCCTGGCGGCTCACCGTCGGGCAAGCCGACAGGAGCCCCCAGGGGCGAGGGGAAATTGACGTATTACGGAAACTCTTGTAAGATGTCTCTTGCATGTTGGGCTCCACCCCATGCTGGCCAGATCAGGACGGCAATCCTTCTCTGGCACCCTTTGAAAAGTCGCCCCGGCAAGGGCGGCTTTTCATTTTTTCACTTCCAACGACCTTCCAAAATCCTTAGATGAATTTCCGCTATTGCTAAATCAACAATTAGACTTGCGCTTTTCCTTTTCGGCAAATAACCTAATTGTTTATTATTCAGTCTATACTTGTAAGACTCTGCCAACCTCTCACAATCGAAGTAATTTAGTTGTGACAATATATAAAAAACTTGTTTATTGATTTCGTAATACTTTGGTTTCCTCATTTACTCATCTAAACAAAGTTGCATTATAGATACAATCTGCTATTTATTCTTTATCTATGTTCTGTTTCCCCCTCTTACTCTTACATCAAATGCTAGATATACTATATATTATGTAAACTTTTAAATGCAGGTGAATGCAGTAAACTTAAGATTCGTATATGCGACGTGAAATCGAGGGGTCAGCCCACCGTGGCAAGGCCGAGACGGGTCCCCCAGCGGTGCTTGAGCTCTGCAGCGAGGGAACGCATCTCCTCGGTGGCCCCTTCTTGAAACTCTGAGGTTTCAGCGATTGCAAAAGCATCCGAACGCGCCTCTTCCAGAATGCGGGCGTCACGAAGGATGTTGGCAACGCGAAAGTCCGGCAACCCCGACTGACGTGTACCGAGGAACTCCCCCGGCCCGCGGATCTCCAGATCGGCTTCAGCAATCCGGAAACCGTCGGTGGTGCGCGTCATCACCTCCAGACGTTTTTCTCCCTCCTCGCTGCAGCGGAACGATTTCATCAACAGACACAAGCCTGGCGCACTGCCGCGTCCGACCCGGCCCCGCAGTTGGTGCAGCTGCGCCAATCCGAAGCGCTCCGCATGCTCGATTACCATGACCGTGGCATTAGGCACGTCGATGCCGACCTCGATGACCGTGGTGGAGACCAGGATATCCAGTTGACGGGCCTTGAAACGCCCCATGATCGTCTCTTTGTCTTCCGGGCTCATTTTCCCGTGCAGCAAGCCGATCCGGCATTCCGGCAACACGGACCGCAACTGCTCGACACCCACCGTAGCCGCCTTCAAGTCGCTCTTTTCAGACTCTTCAATAAGCGGAAAAACTACATATATCTGATGGTTTTTGTCTATTTCCTTGCGAATTAACTCAAAGGCATGGCGACGCTGGTTCTCGATCACCACCATGGTCCGCACCGGGGTTCTCCCCGGCGGCATTTCATCGATGACCGACAATGCCAGATCGCCATAGACCGTCAACGACAAGGTACGCGGGATCGGTGTCGCGGTCATGACCAGGACATGGGGATTTTCTCCTTTCTGACGCAATACCGCGCGCTGCCGCACCCCGAAACGGTGCTGCTCGTCAATGATCCCCAACCCGAGTCGGTGAAATTCGACCCCCTCCTGCAAAACCGCATGGGTTCCAACCACCAGGTGGGCCATACCGCCGGCAATCTCTGCCAGGATGCCGCGGCGTTCCGCCGCTGGCTGCTGCCCGCGCAACAGCACCGTCTTGAGACCAAGCTGCTCCAGCCAGTGATGAAACTGCAGAAAGTGCTGCTCGGCCAGAATTTCCGTGGGGGCCACGACCGCCACCTGGACACCGTTTTCAATCGCCAGGAGCGCGGCCATCAGGGCGACGATGGTCTTGCCGCTGCCAACATCCCCCTGTACCAGTCGGTTCATCGGGTGCGGCATCATCAGATCGTGCTTGATTTCGCCGAGAACCCGGCGCTGGGCGGCAGTCAGGCGGTACGGCAAGAGGTCCGCCAGCGGCTTGGTATAGCGGTGGGTGACTTGAAACGGGATGCCTGTTTCGAGCAGCACGCCGCGCCGGCGCAAGGCCAGGCCGAGTTGCAGGAAGAAAAACTCGTCATAAACCAGCGTGCGGCGGCCTGGATCGTGCCCCTCTTCCAATGCTAGCAGATCGGCGTCGTTCGTTGGCCAGTGGGCATCCTGAAGGGCCTTGGCCAATGGCAGCAGACCGCGGCGGGCACACAGGTCGGCGGGGAGATGGGTGACGATGTGCTGAGCGAACAGGTCGACGACCTGCTTCCAGATGCGCCGGACCGCCTGCTGGGTCAAGCCTTCGGTCAACGGATAGACTGGCAGGATTCGTCCGAAAATCAGCGGATCGGAACTCTGGTACTGGGCAAGGGTCTGATCTTCACCGAGCAGTTCGACGTCCGGGTGATGAACCTCGCGCTGATGCCCGAAGCGCTTGACTTCACCGGAAAAAACCCCGGTTCGTCCCAGCGGAAAACGCTTGGCAATCCATTCCTTGCGGTAATGAAACCATTTAAGGACAATCTGGCCACTTCCATCGCCGACGATAACCTCAAACACCCGCCGCCGGGTGCGTTGTGTAACCATTTCTCCGGCCACGAGAATTTCTCCGGCGAACACCTCGTGCCGTCCTTCGCGCAACCGGGCAATGCGGCGGAATTCACGACGATCTTCATAGCGGTATGGCAGCGTGTAGAGGGCGTCCTCGACAGTCAGGATTCCAAGCTTCTCGAGTTTTTCAGCAATGCGAGGGCCGACGCCCCGGAGACGGGAAATGGGAGTTGCAAGAATTTCGCGGATACGGTCAAGGGAAGCTGAAGCCATCTCCCCTCCCCTTCAGGCGGGATAAATCGACTTGGTAGGGTTATTTCTCGAAAATGGCGTTCAATTCCTGGAGCAATTCGTCGATATCGAGTCCATGAGCCGTCGCCCCCGTTTCCAGGGTTTCATGCTGGGCGCCCATGCAACCAACGCAGCCAAGGTTGAATTTGGCCAGAACCTTGAGGACTTCCGGGCTCATGCGCATGACCTGATGAAAGGTCATATCTTTATTAATTGCTGGGGACATGTTTAGTCTCGTTTGTGGGGAATTCAGAAGACAGAATTCAGAATAAAACCGAAACCTTCTGTGAAGTACCTTCTGTATTCTGACTTCTGAATTTGCCTCTATGCGTACTTGATATCAATAATTTCGTAAACCCGCAACCCGGATGGCACCTTGATCGTCACTTCGTCATCGACGCGATGACCGATCAGGGCCTTGGCCACCGGGCTGTTGATGGAAAGCCGGCTCTGCTTGATGTCGGCTTCGTGCTCGCCGACGATCTGATAGGTTACCTCACTGCCGTTTTCGGTGTCGAACAGGGTGACCGTAGCTCCAAACACCACCTTGTCGGATTCAATTTCAGCCGGATTGATCACATGCGCCCGAGCAATCTTGTCGTTGAACTCGTTGATGCGCCCTTCAATAAAGCCTTGCCGTTCCTTGGCGGCATCGTACTCGGCATTTTCCGACAGGTCGCCATGTTCACGAGCCTCGGCAATTGCCTGGACGACACGTGGCCGCTCTTCGCGCATCAAGCGTTTGAGCTCTTCCTGGAGCCAGACAAATCCTTCCGGAGTCATCGGTATGGTCTGTGACATGTTTCTCTTCCCCACGGTGCTGATAAAATCATTCGGGCGGGAAAGTCCCGCCCGAACCGTTGCGATCGATCAAAAAACGATACGGGTAGTCTCCTACCCGTGTGACGGATGATACTCCTGCAGCGGGGTTACGTCAAGCGTTTCTCGCTGCATCGCCAGAATACCGTCGACCGCGGCGCACATGCCGGCCACCGTCGTGTAGTAGGCCACATTGTTCATCAGCGTTGTCCGGCGAATCGAGAACGAGTCGACGATCGACTCGGCGCCAAAGGTGGTATTGAAAACCATGGCGATCTCGTTGCTCTTGATGGCATCGACGATATGCGGCCGGCCTTCCTTGACCTTGTTGATCGGGAGGGTCGGCACCCCATGGTCCCTGAAGAAATTTGCCGTACCGCGGGTCGCCACGATCGTGAAGCCTGCCGCGGCCAGCATGCGGGCAGGTTCGATGAGCGCCTGCTTGTCGGCATCCTTGATGCTGATGAAGACCTTGCCGGACATCGGCAGGCGCACCCCGGCAGCCAACTGCGCCTTGGCAAAAGCCTTGCCGAACTCCCAGTCGATCCCCATCACCTCGCCGGTCGATTTCATCTCCGGACCAAGCAGGGTGTCGACGCCGGGGAACTTGACGAACGGAAAGACCGACTCCTTGACCGAGATGTGACGCGGTACGATTTCCCCGGTAATGCCGAGTTCCTTCAGGCTCTTGCCGGCCATGACCCGGGCGGCAATCTTGGCCAGCGGCCGTCCGGTGGCCTTGGAAACGAAGGGGGAAGTACGGCTGGCGCGCGGATTGACTTCGAGCAGATAGAGTTCGTTGTCCTTGACGGCAAACTGGATGTTCATCAGTCCGCTGACACCCAGCTCCAACCCGAGTTGTCGCGTCTGACGGCGAACCTCGTCGAGCAGCTCCGGTTTGAGCGAAATCGGCGGCAGGGCGCAGGCCGAATCTCCCGAGTGAATGCCGGCTTCCTCGATATGCTGCATGATTCCGCCAATGACCACTTCCGTGCCGTCGGCGAGGGCGTCGACATCGATCTCGATGGCATCTTCCAGAAACTTGTCGATCAGGATCGGGTGCTCCGGCGAAGCAGCGACGGCATGCTTCATGTAGTTTCTGAGCTGATCGATGCTATAGACAATCTCCATGGCCCTTCCGCCGAGCACATAGGACGGGCGGACCACCACCGGGTAGCCGATGCGTTCCGCGATTTTTTCCGCTTCCGGGATTGAGCGGGCAGTGCCGTTCTCCGGCTGTTTCAGGCCCAGCTTGTGGAGCAGCACCTGGAAGCGTTCGCGGTCTTCGGCCCGATCAATGGCATCCGGCGAGGTACCTATGATCGGCACCCCGGCCTGCTCCAGAGGAACTGCCAGTTTCAGGGGCGTCTGCCCACCGAACTGGACGATGACCCCCTTCGGCTGCTCGACATGGACGATCTCCAGGACGTCTTCAAGTGTCAGCGGTTCAAAATAGAGCCGATCGGAGGTGTCATAGTCGGTCGAGACGGTCTCCGGGTTGCAGTTGACCATGATCGTTTCGAAGCCGTCTTCGCCGAGCGCGAAGACCCCGTGCACGCAGCAGTAATCGAACTCGATCCCCTGGCCGATGCGGTTCGGCCCGCCGCCAAGGATCATGATCTTGTCGCGCTGCGTCGGCGCGGCTTCGCATTCCTCTTCGTAGGTCGAATACATGTATGGGGTATAGGCGACGAATTCGGCGCCGCAGGTGTCGACCCGCTTGTAGACCGGGCGGATGCCGAGCTCATGGCGCAGCTCGCGGATGCGCGCTTCCGAAGTTCGCCATAGCTGCGCCAGACGACGGTCAGAGAAGCCGAACTGCTTGGCCTCGCGCAACAGGTTGCGGAACACCTCGCCGCGGGGTTGCTGCAGAAGATCGGTAGCGCGAATCAACCGGCCTTCCATCTCGATGATCTGCTGGATATTATTGAGGAACCAGGGATCGATCCCGGTCAGTTCGTAAATCTTCTCGACAGGGAAACCGGCGCGCAGGGCGTCGGCCAGGTACCAGAGCCGCTCCCAGTTGGGAACCCGCAGTTTCTGTTCAAGCAGAACCAGTTCTTCCGTGCCGAGACTGCGGCGATAGTCGCCCGGCTCTTCGAAAAGTCGACTCTCCAGGCCGTAGGAACCAATTTCCAATGAGCGCAGGGCCTTTTGCAATGACTCCTTGAAAGTCCGGCCGATGGACATGACCTCCCCCACCGATTTCATCTGCGTGGTCAGGGTGGCGTCGGCCTGGGGAAACTTTTCGAAGGTAAAGCGCGGCACCTTGGTGACCACGTAGTCGATGGTCGGCTCGAAGGAGGCATAGGTTTCGCGGGTGATGTCGTTGCGGATCTCGTCGAGGGTGTAGCCGACCGACAGTTTGGCGGCGATCTTGGCGATCGGAAAGCCGGTGGCCTTGGAAGCCAGCGCCGAGGAGCGCGACACGCGCGGGTTCATTTCGATGACGATCATTCGTCCGTTGACCGGATTGATGGCGAACTGGATATTGGAACCACCGGTCTCGACGCCAATCTCGCGAATGATCTTGATCGCCGCATTGCGCAGCAGCTGATACTCCTTGTCGGTGAGCGTCTGTGCCGGGGCAACAGTAATCGAATCGCCGGTGTGAACCCCCATCGGGTCGAGGTTTTCGATCGAGCAGATGATCACCACGTTATCGGCGAGGTCGCGCATCACCTCGAGTTCATATTCCTTCCAGCCGATCACCGATTCCTCGACCAGGATCTCATCGGTCGGTGAAGCATCGATGCCGGCAAGGGCCATCTGCTCGTACTCTTCGCGATTGTAGGCAATTCCGCCGCCGGTACCGCCGAGGGTGAAGGATGGGCGGATAATCGCCGGGAAGCCGATACTCTCGATGACTTCCATCGCTTCCTGATAGTTGTGTGCCAGACCGGAACGCGGCACCGGGACGCCGATCTTCTCCATCGCCGCTTTGAACAGGGTGCGGTCCTCGGCCTTTTCAATGGCTGGAAGCTTGGCGCCGATCAACTCGACGCCGAACTTGTCCAGCGTCCCGTTTTTGGCTACCGCCACCGCGGTATTCAGCGCCGTCTGGCCGCCAAGGGTCGGCAGCACCGCGTCAGGCCGTTCCTTCTCGATGATCTTCGCCAACACCTCCGGGGTGACCGGCTCCACATAGGTGCGGTCGGCAAAATCCGGGTCGGTCATGATGGTGGCCGGGTTGGAGTTGAGGAGAATGACGGTGTAGCCCTCCTCCTTGAGCGCCTTGCAGGCCTGGGTTCCGGAGTAATCGAATTCGCACGCCTGGCCGATGATGATGGGGCCGGCACCGATGATCAGGATCTTCTGGATGTCTGTTCTTTTGGGCATTCTTGTCCTCTTCGTGATCAGTGATTAGTTATCAGTGATTAGTAAAATCGGAGCCAACTGATCACTGATTACTGATCACGCCTTTTTGTGCTTTTCCATCAATTGAATAAACTCTTCGAACAGGTAACGCGCATCGTGAGGACCCGGTGAGGCCTCGGGATGGTACTGCACCGAGAAGGCCGGCAGCTTGTTGTGATGCAAACCTTCGACGGTATTGTCGTTGAGATTGATGTGAGTCACCACCGCCGCATCCCGAAGGGAGCCGGGTTCGACGGCAAACCCGTGATTCTGGGCGGTAATTTCGATGTTGTGACCGTCGCCGCGACGCACTGGCTGGTTGCCGCCGCGATGCCCGAACTTGAGTTTGAAGGTTTTTCCGCCCAAGGCAATGGACAGCAACTGATGCCCAAGGCAGATACCGAACAGCGGCACGTTGCCGAGCAGTTGACGAATATTCTCCTGAGCATAGGCGATCGGTTCAGGATCGCCGGGGCCATTACTCAGGAACACTCCGTCCGGGCGCAGGGCCAGCACCTTGGCGGCGGGAAAGTCGGCCGGCACCACGGTGACATCGCAGCCACTGCCCACCAGATTGCGCAGGATGTTGCGCTTGATGCCGAAGTCGTAGGCAACGACCCGGAAGCGGCCCTCTCCCTGGCGCGGTTGATAACCGTTTTCCAGATCCCAGGTCCCCTCGGTCCAGTGATAGGGCTCTTTACAGGTCACCTCGCGAACCAGGTCGCGGCCGACGATGGACGGCGCAGCCTGGGCTTTAGCCACCAAACTTGCCGGATCGGTGTCGAAGGTGGACAGTACTCCCGTCTGGGCACCCTGGTCGCGAATGTGCCGCACCAGGGCGCGGGTATCGATCCCTTGCAATCCGACGATGCCATGTTCCTTCAGGTAGGCATCGAGTGACAGGCGGGAGCGCCAGTTGCTCGGGAAGACGCTGGCTTCCTTGACGATGAACCCGGACAGATGGGGTCGCCATGACTCCATGTCTTCCACATTGATCCCATAGTTGCCGATCAGAGGATAGGTCATGGTGACAATCTCGCCGCGATAGGACGGATCGGTGAGAATTTCCTGGTAGCCGGTCATGCTGGTGTTGAACACGACTTCACCGGCGATTTCACCTGCCGCGCCGAGAGCCTTGCCGAAGAAGACCCGGCCGTCGGCCAGGGCCAATGCTGCTTTCATGCGTGCTGCTCCTTATGTTCGGTAAAGGCGACCCGGCAGGTCGCCCTGGGCGAGACAGCGCTTTGCCCCTACGAAAACCTATTGTTGAAATTTGATTTCGCCGCCGACCACCGTACACTTCGCCGCACCGGTCATCTGCTGGCCAAGGAACGGCGAGTTCTTCGACTTGCTCCGCAGCCCTTCCGCGGTCACCGTCCATGCGAGATTCGGGTCAATGACCGTGATGTCGGCGGGTGCACCAGCCTGCAGCGTGCCCCGGCCAAGACCGAGAAGTGCAGAAGGGTTTACCGCCATTTTCTCGACCATCTGCGACAGGGTCAGCACCCCATCCGCCACCAGCCGCAGGGCCAGCGGCAGCGACGTTTCCAGACCGACAATGCCGTTCAGCGCCTCGTTGAATTCGACATCCTTGTCGTCAAGGTGATGCGGGGCGTGATCGGTGGCGATGCAATCGATGGTGCCATCCTTGAGACCGGCCTTGATCGCCGCAACGTCAGCGGCCTCGCGCAGCGGCGGATTCATCTTGGCATAGGTGTTGTAGCCGCGCACCGCATCGTCGGTCAGCGTGAAGTAATGCGGCGCGGTCTCGCAGGTCACCTGTACGCCGCGCGCCTTGGCTTCACGGACAATCCGTGTCGATCCGGCAGTCGAAACATGGGCAATGTGCACCGGGGCACCGGTGTACTCAGCCAACATGATTTCACGGGCGGTGGCGATATCCTCGGCCACCCGCGGAATCCCCTTCAGGCCGAGTTCGGTGGAGGTGAACCCCTCGTTCATCGTCCCCTCCCCCACCAGATCTAGATCTTCGGCGTGGGAGATGACCAGGATGCCGATCCCCTTGGCATACTGCAGGGCACGGCGCATCAGTTCGGAACTCTTGACCGGCTTGCCATCGTCGGAGACGGCCACGCAGCCGGTTTCCTTGAGCTCGCCCATTTCGCTCATGCGCTCGCCGCTCATCCCCTGGGTGATGGTGCCAATCGGAAAAACGTTGCAGAAGCCTTCCGCCTTGGCCTTGTTGATGATGTAGCTGGCCACCGCCTTGCCGTCGACCACCGGCTTGGTGTTCGGCATGCAGCAGACCGAGGTAAAGCCTCCGGCAACCGCCGCTTGCGTACCGGAAACGATATCTTCCTTGTACTCGAAGCCAGGATCGCGCAGATGGACATGCATGTCGATCAATCCCGGCGTCACGTAACAACCGGCGGCATCGACGGTTTCGGTGCCGGCCGCTGCCGAAAGCCCTTTGCCGACCTGCTTGATCCGGCCGTTCTCCACCAATACGTCCAGCACTTCGTCGAGTTTCTGGGTCGGGTCGATCACCCGGCCGCCCTTGATCAGCAGATTCATATGGTCACCTCACAATCAAGATATTGTTTGACGTAGGGGCGCGGTTTCCGCGCCCAGGGCGGGGCAACCCCGCCCCTACGGACACATCATTCCACACTCCCACCGCCACTGACGTGGTACAGCATCGCCATCCTCACCGCCACCCCATTTTCCACCTGCTTGAGGATATGCGACTGGTCGCCGTCGACCACATAGGACGACATCTCGACGCCGCGGTTGATCGGGCCCGGGTGCATGACCATGGCATTGGGCTTGGCCAATTTCAGATTGGTCGGGTTGAGCCCGAAATAACGCGAATATTCGCGGGTATTGGGCATCAGCGTCTTCCCCTGCCGCTCCTGCTGGATGCGCAGCATCATGACGACATCGGCATCCTGGATGGCCTCCTTCATGGTGCCGCAAACCGTCACGTTGCCAAGCTTCTCGACTCCCGGCGGCATCATGGTCGGCGGACCGGCCAGAAAGATGCTGGACCCCATCTTGGTCAGCCCCTGGATGTCGGAGCGCGCCACACGGCTGTGAGTGATGTCGCCGACAATAGCCACCTTCAGCCCGTCGAGACGGCCGAACTGGTCCTTGATGGTCAGCATGTCAAGCAGCCCCTGGGAGGGGTGCTCGTGGGCACCGTCGCCGGCATTGATGATCGAACAGTTGACCTTGTTGGCCAGGAAATAGTGTGAACCGGACACAGCATGGCGCATGACGATGATATCCGGCTTCATGGCCAGCAGATTAAGTGCCGTGTCGGCCAGGGTCTCACCCTTGGTGGCCGAACTGGTCGAGGGAGAGATGTTGACGGCGTCGGCGGACAGACGCTTGGCGGCAATTTCGAAGGAAGTGCGGGTCCTGGTCGATGATTCGTAGAACAGGTTGATGATCGTCTTGCCGCGCAGGGTCGGAACCTTCTTGATGTCGCGGCTGTTGATCTCGCGCATGCTCTCGGCCGTGGCGATCAGCAGCTCGATCTCCTCCTTGTTCAGGTCCCGCAGGGCAATGATGTGCTTGTGCCGGAATGACATGTCTCTCCTCCCTCGAACGGTTAGGGCTTGACCAGTTTGACTTCAATCGGATGATGCGTATCGTCGAAGCGGACCTTGACGTCCTCTTCCTGGGCGGTCGGCACATTGCGGCCGACGTAGTCGGCACGGATTGGCAGTTCGCGATGACCACGGTCGATCAGCACCGCCAGCTGTATGCAGCGTGGCCGGCCAAGGTCGATCAGGGCATCCATCGCCGCGCGGATGGTACGGCCGGTATAGAGCACATCGTCGACCAGCACGATCCGTTTGCCGTCGAGGGGAAACGGGATGTCGGTCTTGCCGACCGGCAGGTTGCCGCGGGCCGCCAGGTCGTCGCGATACATGGTGATGTCGACTGCACCGAGGGGCACATCGACCTTTTCGATTTCGCTGATGCGCGCCTGCAATTGGCCGGCGAGATAGTCGCCGCCGCTGCGGATACCGACCAGCGCCAGGTCTTCGACCCCCTTGTTGCGTTCGAGAATTTCGTGGGCAATGCGGGTCAGCGCGCGGTTGACGCCGGCCTGGTCAAGAATGACGGTTTCACTCGCAGACATGGCTCCTCCTCGTTCCGGTTTGGACAAAAAAAGAGCCCCCCCACCGAGTGGCGGGGAGACTCCGGGAAGACGCAATTTTTACAGCGATTTCTGTCAAGTTGCCGCCTTTGCCGACCTCTCGGGATCAGCTTAAAAGGGGATGGTCAGAATGAATTGAGCGGACTATATCAGGGGGTGGCAGCGGCCGTCAACGGCTAATTGCCGGCGACCGAAAATGTTGTGCAACTATTTGAAACCGCAGCCTTTTGTTCCCGGGTCGCAAATCGTGTCGAAAAGCTGCCGCTTGGTCATTGCCCCGCTCTGCAGCTGCTTCACCCAGTACTCCAGCCCCTCCGGGTCAGGCTCGCGATGCAGCTTTTCGCGATAGACCTGGATGACAAAATAACGGTCCTCCTCGACGGACTTCGACGCGCTGTAACGGACGACTGTCGCGGACGTCTCCCGCGGGCGCTCCGTTCCGACGGCCGGGCTGGCCGCCGGAGCCTTGCCGGCTGGCTGCCGGCCACCGCCTCCCGCAAGCACCTCGGCAATGCGCTGCGGCAGGTCACCGGAGATCCCCTGCCGGCCGATCAGTGTCAATTCGCCGACCGGCCCGATCACCACGAACTGTCCGGGCTTGCCGGCGGCGTAACCGGCTTCGACCAGGGCCAGTTCCGCCGTAGCATAGCGGTTGAGCCACGCCTCGACCTCGGCGGCATCAGGCAGGACCACGACGTTGACAGTCGTTCCCAGGCCACGGCCGAGCTGAGTGGCAAGCTGGTCAGCCCGTTCCCGCACGGTGGTCCCGGACTGTTGGCTGACCGCCATCGTCACAGCCGCATGGGCCGAGGCAAAACCCGACAACAACAACATGATGCAAAGAAAAGTTCGCACAGCCATACTTTCCTCCCTGCCGTTGTTCCAGCTAGTTGATCAGCCGGCCAATGCGGCTCCAGCGCGGCCGGAAACTTTCGTTGTCCCAGGACCAGTACTTGATGAAAGCCAACCCCTTGATCTCGGCATTACTGACAAATCCCCAGAAGCGGCCGTCGTAGGAACGATCGCGGTTGTCGCCCATCATGAAATATTGACCGGCCGGCACCTTGATTGGCGGCATGGTATCCCGGCACCATTGGGCTCGGGGAAACGCAGGGGTATCACAGCCGGAAACCCCTTCGAAAAGAGTGGCATCCTTATGGACTTCTTCGGGCAGCCGGAAAGGCTGGCCATTGACAAAGACCTGTTTGTTGCGGATCTCCACGGTGTCGCCGGGAACTCCGATCAGGCGCTTGATGAAATCGCGGCGTTTCCAAAACGACTGGCCGCGGTCTTCGGGAAACTCAAAGACCACTATATCTCCGCGCTGTGGTTCGCGGATGGTCAGAAAGCGTCTGTCGATCCCGGGTATCTGCAGACCGTAAATGAACTTGTTGACCAACAGGTGATCGCCGATCAGCAGCGTGTCCTCCATGGAACCGGACGGAATCTTGAATGCCTGCACAACGAAGGTACGAATGATCAGAGCCAGTATGGCGGCGACGAACAGGGCCTCCGTCCAGTCACGGATTGCCGATTTTTGGCGGGATTTGCCGGTTGACGCCGATTTTTTGCTGAACAGTCCCACTACTTGGTCTCCTTGACCTTGAGGATGGCGAGGAAAGCTTCCTGTGGCAGCTCCACGTTCCCCACCTGCTTCATGCGTTTCTTCCCCTCTTTCTGCTTTTCCAGCAACTTGCGCTTGCGGCTGATGTCGCCGCCGTAGCACTTGGCAGTGACGTCCTTGCGCAGGGCCTTGACCGTCTCGCGGGCAATGACCTTGCCGCCAATCGCCGCCTGGATTGCAACCTCGTACTGCTGGCGCGGGATGAATTCACGCATTTTCGAAACCAGTTCGCGGCCGCGGTATGGTGCCTTGTCGGCATGAACGATCAGGGAGAGGGCATCGACGGCATCACCGTTGATCAGGATATTCAGGCGCACCAGGTTGCTGGGGCGGTAGTCGAGATGCTCATAATCAAGAGACGCATAACCGCGCGACAGGGTTTTGAGCCGGTCATAGAAGTCGAGAACGATCTCGTTGAGCGGCAGCTCGTAAATGACCATGACCCGACTGGCCGTCAGATACCTGATCTCGCGCTGTACCCCGCGCTTCTCTTCACACAGGGACAGGACCGCACCGACGAACTCGTTGGGAACGTGGATCGAGGCGAGGATGAACGGCTCCTCGATCGTATCGATATACTGCACGGCCGGCAGTTTGTTGGCGCTGTCGATCTGGATCGTCTCCCCCTTGATGCTGGTCACTTTGTAGACGACCGTCGGTGCGGTGGTGATCAGGTCGACACCAAATTCGCGCTCAAGGCGCTCCTGGATGATCTCCATGTGCAGCAGACCGAGAAAGCCGCAGCGGAAACCGAAGCCCAGAGCCATGGAGTTTTCCGGCTCGAAGGAGAAGGAACTGTCGTTCAGGCGCAGTTTTTCGATGGCGTCGCGCAGGGTGTCATACTCGCTGGATTCGACCGGGTAGAGCCCGGAAAAGACCATCGGCTTGACTTCCTTGAAGCCATCCAGGGCTTTCTCCGTGGGGCGACGGACGTGAGTGATGGTGTCGCCGACCTTGGCATCCTGCACGACCTTGATGGCTGCAGTGATGAAACCGACCTCTCCAGCCTCAAGTTGGCCGATTTCACTCGGATGGGGGGAAAACACTCCGACCCGCAATACTTCATATTCGCTGCAACTGGCCATCAAACGGATCTTGTCGCCCTTGCGCAATACTCCGTCGAGGATGCGCACCAGCACCACCACCCCCTGGTAGGGATCGTACCAGGAATCGAAGATCAAGGCTTTGAGCGGCCCGTCGTGAATCCCCTGCGGCGCCGGTATCTTGCGAACGATCGCTTCAAGAATTTCATGAACACCGATCCCGGCCTTGGCGCTGGCGGCGACGGCTTCAGAAGCATCGAGGCCAATGATCTCTTCGATCTCGTGACGGACCCGTTCCGGTTCGGCACTCGGCAAATCGATCTTGTTGAGGACCGGAAGAATTTCCAGATCCTGGTCGAGGGCCAGATAGACGTTGGCCAGGGTCTGTGCCTCGACCCCCTGGGAGGCATCGACCACTAACAGGGCACCCTCGCAGGCCGCCAGTGAACGGCTGACTTCGTAGGTGAAATCGACGTGGCCGGGGGTGTCGATCAGATTGAGAATGTAATCCTCGCCGTTGTCGGCCCGATAGCTGAGGCGCACGGCCTGAGCCTTGATGGTGATGCCGCGCTCGCGCTCCAGTTCCATCTTATCGAGAAACTGGTCGGTGCGTTCACGGACACTCAATGCCCCGGTCACTTCGAGCAGGCGGTCGGCCAAGGTCGACTTGCCGTGATCGATATGGGCAATAATCGAAAAGTTGCGGATGTGTGCCTGATCCATCAGTATGTTGTCCAGTTTGCGTGACGATTCGGAAACACTCAAAAATAGCGGAAAGATCAGTACAAGTAAAGGCTGAAAAGGTACCTGGAAGTCACTGCTTTAAACTTGCGAGTTATGCAAGGCGCATCTAGAATTAAAGCTGTACGGAAACAGATTTTTGGGGAGGCACAATGTCACTGATTATCGACATGCTGCGGCAGAGTTGTCTGAAATTCGGCGACAAGCCTGCGTTTCGCTCCAAGGTGGCCGGACGCTGGGTCGATTACAGCTACCGTCAGTTGTGGTCTGATTCCGACCGGATTGCCACGGCGTTGGCCAACTGGGGGCTGCACTGCGGTGATCGTGCCGCCATCCTGGCACCGGCTTCACCGACATGGGTGGCCGCCTATTTCGGCATCATGAAGGCGGACGGCATCGTCGTCCCCATCGACAAGGAACTCAAGCGCGGCGAGTTGCGTCATATCCTGGAGGACTGCGGCGCACGCTTGCTCTTCATCACGGAAGACTACCTCGAAACGGCAAGGGAACTTCTTGGGCAACTGCCGGCCCTTGAAAAAATCATCCTGCTGGCCCCACCCCTGACCAGCAAGGTCCGCATGCCCCCCCAGGCCGTGGGAGCTTTGTCCGACCTGATCAGCGAATGGCGTCGACTGGCGCAGGATTACCATATCCGCAAGGAAGACATCCGGCGTCTGGAGGCCAGTGCCGAGAGCCTGCAGAAATTGCTCACGACCGGCGTCTCGTGGGCGGAAACCGGCAGTCAGGTGCACCATAGCCTGCTGGGAAGGGAACGCAGGAAACAGGAAGACCACGTCATTGAAACACTGGACGACTTTCAGAAAGACGGCAAACCGCCGGTAGTGACCCGCCGTCCCGACGATCCGGCGGTCATTCTTTATACCTCAGGCACGACCGGCCGTTCGAAGGGCGCCATGCTCAGCCATACGAACCTGCTCAGCAACATCCGTACCGTCACTCCGATATTCAAACTCGACGAAAACATCCGCATGCTCTCCTTTCTGCCGATCAATCATGTCTTCGAACAGGTTGGCGGCATGCTCCTGCCGCTGTCTCTCGGCGGCACCGTCAGTTTCGCGGAAAGTCTCAAAAAACTTGGAGACAACCTGGGCGAGGTCAAACCCAATTTCCTGCTCGGCGTCCCCGCGGTCTTTCGCATGCTGCTCGACCGCCTGCAAAAGAATATCCAGAGCCAGTTTCTCTCCCGGACGCTCTTCTCCTTTGCCTTGACCCGCCCCCTGGTGGTCCGCAAGGTCCGGGAAGCCCTCGGTGGCATCCCGACCTTCGTCAGCGGCGGCGCCGCGCTAGACCCCGAGGTTGCACAAGGCCTGATGGATTTGGGGATCGTGGTCTACCAGGGCTATGGCATTACCGAAACCTCCCCGGTCATCTCGGCGGAACGCCCGAATGTACGAAAACTGGGCA
Source organism: Desulfuromonadales bacterium (assembly GCA_023701265.1). Taxonomy (GTDB): domain Bacteria; phylum Desulfobacterota; class Desulfuromonadia; order Desulfuromonadales; family BM103; genus VAUL01. The sequence goes on from JAMPXI010000001.1 coordinate 22,316, forward strand.
CGGTCGGCCCGCCACTCCCCGATGTCGAGGTGCGCATCCATGAACCGAATGAAGAGGGAATCGGCGAAATCTGGGTGAAGGGTCCGAACGTTATGCTCGGTTATTACAACAATCCCCAGGCTACGGCCGAAGTCCTGACCGACGGCTGGTATCATACCGGGGATCTTGGCCGCCTGGACGGCAATGGCATCCTGTCAATCTGCGGCCGTCTGAAGAACCTGATCGTCACCGCCAACGGCAAGAATGTCTATCCGGAAGAAGTCGAAGTCGAGCTGCTGCACAGCCCCTTCATCGCCGAGGCCATGGTCTACGGGCACAAGGTCAGCAACACGGCCGAAGAGGTTTACGCCATCATCTATCCGAATCAGGAGGCGCTCGACCGTTATTCCCAGGAGCACGGGCTTGCTCCCATGACCGAAAAAAAGGTCGAGGACCTGATCAGGGCGGAAGTCCTCAAGGTCGGCAAAAATCTCGCGGATTACAAGCGCATCCGTAAATTCACCCTGCGCGAAGACGAATTCCCGAAGACCACCACCCGCAAGATCAAGCGCTACATCGTGGAAGCCGGCATAGACATGCAGGAATAAGCATCCCAAAATACATCAGCATAAATGCCGCAACCTTTCGAGGTTGCGGCATTTTTAGTATTGCAAACCATTACCCTTCCGGCGGGAATGATCATACCCCGAAACAACGGCGCAGCGCGATGCCGACCTCTTCAGAAATATCGATGAACTCCAGCCCGTATCCGAACGGGTAATTCGGCTTGATCGGTGCATCCGGCAGGTTGACCCAGGCAATCCGACCGGTCAGCTTGATAACCGTCCGCTCCCGGTCCGGCAACCGCAGGCGCAGTTGCAACAAATCCCCCTTGCCGGCACGCGGGTCAATCCTGAGAAACATGCCGCCGCTGCTGATGTCGACGCAAAGGCCGTGACGCTCAACCCCTCCCCATTCGAACGACACCGGAATATCGCAGTCACGGCGTGACTCGCGACGATCGATGCCGGCCAGCAGTCGGTGCCCGGCCTCAAGAAACTGACGACGATCGAGCGGCTTGGTGAGAAATCCAGAGCTGCCGGCAGCGGCCGCCTGTGCCTGTTGGTCCGGAGAGTTCTTGTCGCCGATCAGGATGATCGGAATCCCCTGCAGTTCCTGGTCGCCCTTGAACTGCCTGCAACACGTCAAGCCATCGACTTCGGGCATGTCGATATCCATGAAGACCAGGCTGGGACGATGGCTGCGTGCCAGCGCAAGTGCTTCGCCAGCGCTCTTCGCCTCAAGCAGGGAGGCTGGCGTGTTGCGCAGAAACTGGCGCTCGAGGTTGAGAAAAAACGGCGAATCGTCGACCAGCAGGATGCAAAGCGGTGTCGGCATTACTATATCTCCAGAACCGAACCCACGGAAGCAAAGAATACCTGCTCTGGGAAGCGCCCGTAAAGGAGGGCACCCCGTGTCTGCCCGGTACAATGGCTGACGCCGATCCTGGCTGTCTCCAGTGAAGCAAGGTATTTCAAGGTTGCGATGAACTGCGGTTCCCCCGCCGGGCCAAGATGCGTCCCGCCGATGACGGCATGCAGCGGCCGACTGCCCAGTTGGCGGCGGAAGTGCTCAACAGAATTGATCAGCCCGGCATGCGCGCAGCCGAGCAGAATGACCAGTCCCTTTGAGGTTTCAACGGCAAGAGCGGCATCGTCCTCAAATGGATCCGCCATCATTTTCCCACCCACCGACACTTCCTGTACCAGGCAAGGATCACCAGCTTCGTCCGGCGAAGTGCGCGGGATGCATCCGCTGAACCACAGCCCCCCGGCAATTTCGCTGCACTCGTCCAGATAACGGAAGCGCGCACCGGCAGCTTCAAGTTCAGCGCGGCCGACCGCCAGGCCAACGCTGCGTCGCTCCTCGCCCTTGACGAAAAAACGCTCGGCGAAAATCCCCGGATGGGCGAAGACCGGTCGGGGGCCCGTGCGCTGCAACAGCGGCAGCAGGCCCCCGGTGTGATCATCGTGCCCATGGCTGAGAACCACGGCATCGATACTTTGCGGATCGATGCCGAGTGTCTCAAGGTTGTGCAGCAGCGTCAGCCCTCGACCCGTGTCGAACAGCAGGCGCCCGGCCGGACTGTCGATCAGACAGGCGAAACCGTGCTCGCCGATCAGCGGCAACGGTCGTCCGACCGTGTTCTCGCAGATAATCGTCAATTTCACCGAATTCACCATGCAAATCACCTTTTCCGGCGGGAGGAATAGAATTCCCGCTTTTACTCAAACCAGCACAATGCTATAGTCCGCGCCTATGCAACCGTCTCCCACCCCGACCCTCACCGGCAAACAGGCCCGCTTCCTGCGCGGGCTCGGCCATGCCCTGCGTCCTGCCGTCATGATCGGGCGCCAGGAATTGACCGATGCCGTCCGCATTTCGCTCGACGAGTCGCTGACCGCCCATGAACTGGTCAAGGTCAAGCTCCAGGAAGGCTGCCTGCTGGACCGCCGTGAAGCCGCCGAAAAACTGGCCGCCGCCACCGGGGCCGCCGTGGCGCAGGTTCTTGGCAAAACCATTCTGCTATACCGCCCCAGCGACAAGAAGCTCATCTCCCTGCCGTAAAAAGCTCTATCGGCATAAAACCCGTGGTCAGTAATCAGTGACCCGTCGCGCATCGCGGAACGGTTGTAACTGATCACTGATCACACGTCACGGGTTTATTCTGCTTTCAAACCCGCTCGTACGGGTCAAACAGCCGCTTGTATTCATCCAGCGCGTAACGGTCGGTCATGCCGGCAATGTAGTCGCAGATGACCCGCTCGCGGCCGTGCTCCGCAAACTTGGCCTGGTAGGCAAACGGCAGGAGTACGGGAGAAGTACAATAGCTCTCGAAAAGCATTGTCAAAAAGCGCTCCGCCTTAATGCGCATCCGCTCAACCTTGTAGTGGTGGTAAAGCTTGTCGCGCAGGAAGCGTTTGAGCTCCCGATTCATTGCGGCGACTTCCGGACTGAACCCTACCAGGGTGACGGGATGAACGCGGACATCCTCGAGAGTATTGATTCCCGCCGCCCGTATGCGCCCCGATGTCTCCGCAACCAGGTCGAGGATCAGGAAACCGATCAGGTGGCTGATGGTCTGGTAGATCAGACGTTCGCCCTTCAGATCCGGATATTTTCTGGTGACCATCTGCATGGTCTCGGCCCAGAGTTCGACGGTATGCAATTCGTCGGAGTCGATGAAGCCGGCCTTGAGCCCGTCGTCGATATCGTGGTTGTTGTAGGCGATCTCGTCGGCAAGATCGATGATCTGCGCTTCGAGCGTCGGGCGCTGATCGAAAAGATATCCAACCAGGCCATCCTGTTCGGGGCAATCATAGTCGGATGAATGTTTGATGATCCCTTCGCGGGTCTCCCAGGTCAGGTTGAGACCGTTGAAACCGGGGTAACGCTCCTCAAGGTGCTCGACGATCCGCAATGACTGGCGGTTGTGCTCAAATCCCCCGTATGGCGTCATCAGCCGGTCCAGCACTTCTTCGCCGGTATGGCCGAACGGCGTGTGGCCCAGATCATGCGCCAGGGCCAGGGCTTCGACAAGATCTTCGTTCAGGCGCAAGCGTCGGGCAATTCCCCGCCCGATCTGGGCGACTTCCAGGGAATGGGTCAGACGCGTGCGGTAATAGTCCCCCTCGTGGTTGACGAAGACCTGGGTCTTGTACTCCAGGCGTCGAAACGCGGCGCAATGAATGATCCGGTCCCGGTCCCGTTCATAAGCCGGACGATCGTCCTTGAACACCTCATTATGCTGCCGGCCGCGCGAGCGATCACTGCGTGCCGCGTAATCCGCCAGATCGGTCCGTTCCATTGCTGCCTCCGTTTTTTTATGCTGTCATTAAAACCTTAGCGACAGGAACTGTCAAGCTTGGCATGCTTGACGATCAAAACCAAATGTGCTAGCGTTTTCGCTATGTTATGCTATTTCCTTAGTGCCGGTAGCCAAGAGGATGACAAATGAGAGTTATTGGTGGCACAGCCCGGGGACGCCGGCTTGCCTCCTTCGCCGGCCGAAATATACGACCGACTCCCGATCGGGTCAGGGAAGCGCTGTTCAATATTCTTTACAGCCGCTGCGGAGCATTGAGCGGTTGTAAGGTGCTGGACCTGTTCGCCGGCAGCGGGGCCTTGGGGATCGAGGCTTTGAGTCGCGGCGCCGACCATGCCTGGTTTGCGGACAGTTCCCGCGAATCGGTCGGCATCCTTCGGGAGAATCTGGAGCGGTGTGGGTTTTCCGCCAAGGCCACAGTGGTCATCCGGGATATTTTGGGTGCATTGCCGATGGTCGCCGGAGCCGGACCGTTCGACGTCATTTTTGCCGATCCACCCTACAGCAGCGATCATGCTGCAAAGCTGCTGAATGAAATTGACCGGCACCGGTTGCTGGGCAGCGCAGGTGTGCTGTGCCTGGAAACAGCGGTCTCTGACCCGGCTCCATCACAAACCGGAACGCTGGCGCTTTTCGATCAAAGACGTTACGGATCGACTATGATACACTTCTACCACCTCCACAGCGAGGAGCAGGCATGAGCCAGAAACGAATTGCCGTTTATCCCGGATCCTTTGACCCGATCACCTACGGGCACCTCGATATCATCGAGCGGGGACTGGAAGTCTTCGATGAGATTGTTATTGCCGTGGCGAACAACATCGAGAAAAAAGGGTTGTTTACCACGGACGAACGGATTGCGCTGATTCGCGAAGCCGTTGGCGACAATCCACGGCTGCGGGTCGGTACCTTCGAGGGACTGCTGGTCGATTATGTGCTTGCCCAGGGAGCGCGGGTGATCCTGCGCGGATTAAGGGCCGTTTCCGACTTTGAATACGAATTCCAGATCGCCCAGATGAACCACAACCTGCGCCGTGAAGTCGAAACCCTGTTCATGATGACTTCGGTTCCCTACGGCTACCTCAGCTCCTCGATCGTCAAGGAAGTGGCTTCACTCAATGGCCCGGTGGAGTCACTGGTGCCGCCGGCGGTTCACCAGGCCCTGATTGACAAATTTCCCCGCCACTGACAACTGCCGGGAGGCGCCCATGATTACCCGCGACATGACCATTGCCGACATTCTCTCCCGCTATCCGCAGACCCTCGCGGTCTTCCGTGAATTCGGTCTTTCCTGCCAGGAGTGCCAGATTGCCGATTTCGAAGAGGTCGAACACGGTGCCGGCGTGCACCACATCGATATCGAGGTCTTGCTGAAGGAGTTGAACCGGGCTGCCGGTCTTTAGCAGAAACAACTGCCATCGACCTGCTGCGGCAGTTATGCAACGGCCGGTCAGTTAATGTCCGACTCCTCGAGTTCCTCCACCAGGCGTCCCAACGCCGACACCACCAGCGCTTCCAGCTGCCGCCCCTTCTCGGCACTGGCCTTGGCCGGATCGCCGGCAACGCCCCCCGGCCAGCAGCGTCGCTTGTCTCTGACCAGAATAAAGGCCGGGAAACACGATCGCTCCGCCGCTGCCGTTCCCTTGACCATCCGCGGCCGTGTTGCCAGCATGCGTGACGTTTCGATCTCGCCGGCATGACTGTCGCCGGGCGTTTCGATCAGCCCCTTCCCAGCCTCAAAGGCCAGCGCATATTCCGATGCCACGGCAATCCGCAACTCCGGGAGTTCCCGCAACAAGACTTCCCCGGCATCGAGCAGCGCGGCATTATGCGTGCCGCCGGCGTGGCCGGAGAGGATTACCACATTGCGTAACCCTTGCCGATAGAGTGACCTGACCAGATCGATAGCCAGCGCCTTCAGTGTTTCGGTGGTCAGGGAGATCGTTCCTGGATGGTCGCCGGTCGATCGGCAAACCCCATAAGGGACCGCCGGGGCAACGAAAACCTTGCGCTGCCCCGCCAACAGTCGGCAGACGTCCGCAGCCTCGAAGGTATCTGTCCCAAGCGGCAGATGCGGTCCATGCTCCTCGGTCGCACCGAACGGGATCAGCACCGTTTGCGTTTCAGCCAGCCCGGCGATGAACTCGGGCATGGTTATCTCTTCAATCAGCATGGGCTGCTCCAGAAATGCGAAGGGCGGCTACCGCCGCCCTTCCGGATAAATTTAGAACCGGATCTGCAATCCCAGCATGGCCGTGTGCTGCTCGACATCGAAGTCGGAATGGGAAACCGGCAGCAGATATCTGTAGCCGAGATCGACGGCGACCTGCGATGAAACGGCCATCAGCAAACCTGCGGCGAATTGTGCAACCCCCACATCGTCGTGCTCGCCGACATTATCCAGCTCGGCGCGCGCATAGCCAGCCCCGGCGCCCAGATAAGGGGTCAAGGGACCGCCGGTGGCAAGATCGACGTACCCGTTGACCAATACAGTTGAGACCTTCAAATCCTCATTGGCATCGATGTCGCCGACGCTCGTTTCAAACTTGTCACCATCGCTCTCGCGATGGCTGGCTTCGACCTCAAGGCGAACCGGACCGAAATCGTAGCCGACTGCCACCCCTATCCCATAGCCATCGTCGATACTCATATCGACGGAATTGTTGATTTCGATATCGTTAGTGATAACCAAGCCACCCCAGACCGCCAGGTATGGCCCCTTGACGGCCTCAGCAGAGGGTGACCCATCCGAGGCTGAAGAACAGGTTTTTCTCAGGGCGACGGGCTCGGTTTTCGGCGCGGGGGCCGCAGGTGGATTGATGCTGGCCGGAGCTGCTGAAGCTGCAGCAGGAGTGGCCGTTGGCTTGACGCTGACCGGTGCTGCCGGAGCCGCGGCAGACACAGGGACCGGCTTGACGCTGGCCGGTGTCATCGGCGCAGCAGCAGGAGCAACAGCAGGGGCAGACGGCTGCCTGGTCGGAGCTGACGCTTCGGGTTGTTGCGCAACGGACTCGCTGGCGGCGGCTTTGTCCAGATTCGGGTTTTCACAGACCGCCGGATTGATATAGCCCGGATAGTCCCGATAAACCTTGGCCATCTGGATCTCTTCTGCGCAGACGGGTGCCGCAACCAACAATGAAATGAACGATAAAACAGCAGAAACAACCAAGATCGTGCGCATGAGCGACCCCCTTGAGTGATAATGACAGAAGATAATTATCGTTAAAATTAACTGAACTGGCAGAGGAAGTCAAAAAAAACCGCGCTGTTATCGGATCGACAGAAGCGGATGCATCTGTGGAATGACCAGTGAGGCGGGATGTTCACAAGCCGCGGCACTCTGCAGGGAGAGCAGAGGTCTGCCGGTCACCGATGGACGACCGGCAACTGTTTTCGGCTGGAGGATCAGCGGGACCTGCGGCGCATGATGATGAACAAAGCGGGCTGCTTCAGCCACCTCATCTGCGGTCGTCTGCGGATCGATGACGACTTTGACCTGGCAGGCCTTGGGACGGGAAAGGATCAGGAAGGCCGCATGCGCATCCCATGGCGTCGGCACGCCACCGGTTCCGGCAAGCTTGATGTCCATGGATACCCAGGAAATATAGGGAAGAAGCCGTTCCAGAGGTTCCGGCAGGGTGCCGTTGGTTTCCAGGTAAACCGGGAGAATGCCACAAACAAGGGGAAGCCATTCGGCAAGGGCCGCCCCTTGAACCAGCGGTTCGCCACCGGTCAGCGCCAGCGAATGATGCCGGGTGTGCGACTGCCACCTGCCGATCAGTTCCGTCAGAAAAGCTGGATCCGCTGGATTGGGATATTCGCGTCGCCCCGCCCCACCCGGCTCATCTTCGGCAGACCAGGTCGCGGAATCAGCATAATCGGTGTCGCAGTAGGCGCAGGACAGGTTGCATTGGGACAGGCGCACAAAAAGTTGCCGGCAACCAATCAGCACCCCCTCCCCCTGCAGGGACGAGAAGACTTCCTTCAGGCGCAATTCAGTCCCGGGTGTAGCTGGCACAGGCGTATTCCGATTCCCAGACGGTGACGCGTTCGAGACGAACATTGTCGTTATCAAGCTGCGCACTCAGCCGGTCGAACAGATAACGGGCAATCTGTTCGGACGAGGGACTGGTATCTGCAAACGGCGTCAGGTCATTGAGATACTTGTGGTCCAATTCTCCCAGCAACTCCTTGGTGTGCCGCTTGAGAATCTTGAAGTCGATTCCCAGCCCTGCCGTATCCAATTCCCGGGCGGCGACAGTCACATCGACATTCCAGTTGTGACCATGCAGGTTCTCGCAATCGCCCTGGTAGTTGATCAGGCGATGGGCTGCGGAAAAGTGCGTCCTTATAGTGAGGTTATACATTAGGTTAAAATCTCCAACTATCCGTTTTCGTTGTTATCTATATCTTGATCATTTCCCACGGAAGTGTCGCTTGCAGGAATCCGGTAACTCCCATCGACCCAGTCGCCAAGGTCGATCAACCGGCAGCGTTCGGAACAGAACGGGCGGAAATCATTGCCTTCCCACACAGTAGGCCGATGACACTGCGGACAGTTCAACCCGGTAATCGCCATCGTTGTCAACTCCCTCGTTTCGCGTCATCGTACCATGCCGCGAATGTGCTCACAAGGCGCGGGAAAACAAAGGGGCCGGCATTGAGCCGGCCCCTTTGTCGACAAAAGTCAAGCAGGGTTACTTCTTCTTCGCCTTCTCTTCCTTCGGCCAGTTGTTCAAGTCGTGCGCGATGTTGTGGCACGAGCCGCATTTCGGGAACTTATCATGCATGGAGCCGTGCGGCAGACCGTGGCAGTCGCTGCAGTTCGGTACGGTCTTGTGCTTGTTGGCATGGCAGGTCACGCAGGCCAGCTGGCTGTGCTTGGCTTTGCTCGCGGTCAGCTGGGTCGTCACGCTGCCATGGCAGGCAGCGCACATCGTCGAGGCGGTCGATGCCCCATAGAGCAGTTCCTTCGGCTTGTGCGCCTTGTGACAGGTCGCGCAGTCGGCCTGGGTCATTGCCGCCGAGTGGGGCTTGTGGCAGTCGACGCAATTCGGAATCATGCCGTGCTTGTTGGCATGGCAGAAGTTGCAGGCAAAGGTCGCATGCTTGCTCGGGCTGGCGGCCATCTCCTTGCCGGGACCGGCATGACAGGTGAGACACACGTCCTTCTGCTGGCCGGAGAGGGTAACCAGCATGGGCTGGTGCGGGTTGTGGCAGCCAATGCAGCTCTTGAGTGCGTAATGGCTCTTGCCGGAATGGCAGTTGCTGCACTCCGGGATGTTCTTGGCCGACTTCGGGCGATGCCCTTCATGGCATGCCAGACAGTCGATATCCGACTTGTGCTTGCCGCCGCTGGCCTCGATCTGCGCCGGTTGCACGTCATGGCACTTGGCGCAATCGGCGATGCCGAGTTTCACTGGTTCGGCCATTGCTACGCCGGTTGCACCGAACAACAGTGCCGCGCCAGCCAGGATGACCAGAAACTTCTTCATCATGTTTACTCCTCCTGAAATAAGGGATAACTGCAGACTCTCTCCACACCTTGTATGGAAGCTACGCCACTGAGGCGTCAAATAATAACAGAAAATTTTTATCTTTGCGATGCGGTGGGTGTCAACAGGAAAATACTCCCATAAAAAAACAAGCTCCTCGAAGATTGTCGAGGAGCTTGTCAACTGGAGCGGGAAACGAGATTCGAACTCGCGACTTCAACCTTGGCAAGGTTGCACTCTACCACTGAGTTATTCCCGCCTAAATGGCGTTGTTAAGCGAAAGTGTTTATAACAAAACCGCTCCTGACAAGTCAATATCAATTTTATCGGTGAATCGGCGCGGGGCCGGAAGCTCAGCCGAAAAGGGATAACAGGTGCCGTTCCGCCGTCAGCGCGCAAAGACGCGGAAGAACTTGTGAAGATAGTCGATACCCGACCAGAGTGTCAGGGCCAGGGAGATATAGAAGAGAAAGATCCCGTAGTTGTGCATGTTGACGTGCAGCAGCTCCGACTGGACGCCGAAGAACCAGTAATAATCATAGTGCAGGAGCAGGCCGGGGATGGCGGCCATCTGGTAAATCGTCTTGTATTTGCCGAGATCGCTGGCATCGATGACGATCCCCTCCGATGAAGCGATGGAGCGCAGGCCGGTGATGATGATCTCGCGGGCCAGCAGCAGAAAGACGGCCCAGGCCGGCACGCGGCCGGATGGGATCAACATGATCAGAGCCGCCATGACGATCAACTTGTCGGCAAGCGGATCGAGAAATTTGCCCAGGACGGTGACTACCCCCCACTTCCTGGCCAGCCAACCGTCGATGAAATCGGTGACGGCGGCCACACCGAACAGAGCCGCCGCCCAGAAACCCGCCTCGCGGGAATCCGAAAGCATGATGACGACCAGCAGAGGAATGGCGGCGACCCGGGCAAGGGTCAGCAGGTTGGGAAGATTCAGGCGGCCGGTGCGCAGATTCATAAAACGGTGTCGCCGCTGCGCCGGTAATGTTCCAGGTAGCGACGCACCCGTTGCACGTAATTGCGGGTCTCTTCGTAGGGAGGGATGCCACCGTGCCGCTGAACCGCATTCGGGCCGGCATTGTAGGCGGCAAGAGCCAGATCAAGATTGCCGTTGAACTGGTCGAGCATCAGACGCAGATAATTGCTCCCGCCCCGAATATTTTCAGCGGGATTGAAGGGGTCTTCGACATTCATGAGACGAGCCGTATCCGGGATCAGCTGCATCAGCCCCTGGGCGCCCTTGTTGGAAAGTGACTGCGGGTTGTAATTGCTTTCAGCCTTGATCACCGCCTTGACCAACGCCTCCTCGAGGCGATAGGCCCTGGCATTCTGGCGGATGATGTCGCGGTAGGAGTGGGCCAGCAACCCGTCAGGGCGGACTCGGCTCTCGCCGGGGCGGATCTCCTTGCGGTAGAACGCCCAGGAGCGCTTGTTGGGCTTTTCAGTATATTGCGGTGCATTGGTGAAATGAACCACGCCATTGGCGTCCACAGAACGATAAATGTCAGCCCTTGCCGGTGAAATACCCAGCAAAAGCAGCATTATCGCCGAGGCCAAAACGGCTATTCCGGTTCGCACACGCATCATCGCTCAGTTCGTCCCGCTCTCTATATAACCAAAAAACTTCTGTATTTCAACTTATTTAGAGATCCCAAACAACTTGACACAACCAGAATGCCCTCGGATAATGACTCAGCGTCTGTCTGTCTCTGAATGATGTCTCATAATGCAAACCTCATTCCATGGTGTGAATCGATGAAATATATCAGTGATTTCCTGGTGATCGGCAGCGGTATTGCCGGCCTTTCCTATGCGTTGAAAGTTGCCGAACACGGCAAAGTCTCCCTGGTGACCAAACGCGACACAAAAACCACCGCGACCGCCCTTGCCCAGGGCGGATTTGCCACGGTCGCGTCCTCGACGGATTCCTTCGACGAGCATGTCAATGACACCATGGTCGCCGGTGCGTGGCTCTCCAAAGAGGACATCGTACGCTTGGTCGTCGAGAACGGACCTGCCGCCATCGAGGAGTTGATCGGCCTCGGCGTCCGTTTCACCCGTGGCGCATCGGGCGACTACGATTTGACCCGTGAAGGCGGGCACAGCCAGCGCCGCATCTACCATGCCAAGGACGAGACCGGCAAGGAAATCGAGCGGGCGCTGGTCGAAGCCGTCAACGCCCACCCCAACATCAAGATTTACGAAGATCATGTCGCCGTGGACCTGATTACCGAAGCGAAGCTCGTGCGGCGGCGGATCATGCCAAACCGCTGTCTTGGCGCCTATATCCTCGATACCAAGACCGGCGAAGTCGTAACCTTCGGCGCGGCGATTACCGTTATCGCCACGGGCGGGGCCGGCAAGGTCTATCTGTACACCTGCAATCCGGATGTGGCGACCGGTGACGGCATCGCCATGGCGTATCGAGCCGGCGCGACCATTGCCAACATGGAGTTCATGCAATTCCATCCGACGACGCTTTACCACCCTCATGCCAAAAGTTTCCTGATCTCGGAGGCGGTGCGCGGCGAGGGAGCAATCCTGCGACGGCGCGACGGCACCGCGTTCATGGAAGCCTATCACCCGCTGAAGGACCTTGCCCCCCGTGACATCGTTGCGCGCGCCATCGACAACGAGATGAAGGTGCATGGCGATGACTGCGTGTTTCTCGACATCACTCACAAGGACCCGGCTTTCGTCAAAGACCATTTTCCCTACATCTTCGAAACCTGCCTCGGCTACGGCATCGACATGACCCGCGAACCGATCCCGGTCGTGCCCGCCGCTCACTACCTGTGCGGCGGGGTGCGGGTCGACAGGTGGGGCGAAACCGATATTGGCAACCTCTTTGCCATTGGTGAAGCCGCCTGTACCGGACTGCACGGCGCCAACCGCCTTGCCAGCAACAGCTTGCTGGAAGGTGCCGTATTCGGCGCACGTGCCGCGCAACGTTCATTGGAGCATTTCCGGGAAGGTCAGCCGCCCTTTCCCCCGATTACCCCCTGGGATACCTGCAGTGCCCGCAACAGCGACGAAGAAGTGGTCGTGGCGCACAACTGGGATGAAATCCGCCGCTGCATGTGGAATTACGTCGGCATCGTCCGCTCGACCAAGCGTCTGGTGCGCGCTTTGCGCCGGGTACAGATGATCCAGGAAGAAATTGCCGATTATTACTGGGATTTCTTTATCACCTCCGACCTGGTCGAATTGCGCAACATCGCCACCGTCGCCGAACTGATCATCCGCTGCGCCCTCAAGCGCCAGGAGAGCCGCGGACTGCATTACACCATCGATTTTCCCGATACCGATGACGTCCACTGGAAGAAGGACACCCTCATCCGCAAGACGTTCTGAAAATTCACTTCCCCTCCCACCCCCATCCCTCTCCCAGCAAGGGAGAGGGTGATCTGAAAATGACAGGGTATTTCATGAACATCGACGACTACCGGCAGGAAATCGACCGGCTCGACCGCGAGCTGCTGCGCATCTTCAATGCGCGCGCGGCCCTGGCCCTGCACATCGGCGAGATCAAGAAGGAACGCGGCCTGCCGGTTTACGACCCGGATCGCGAACGACGCATCTTCGAGGCGATGACCGCGGCCAACCCGGGGCCTCTCGAAGACGAAGCCATCGTCCGATTATTCGAACGCGTCATCGATGAGTCGCGGCGGCTCGAACGCATTCGCACCAGGGGGAAATGACCATGCTGATCGTCATGAAACAAGGGGCCACCGAGGAACAGAAACGCCAGGTCAAACAGTACCTGGTCGAGCACGATTTCGACTTTCACCAGTCGACCGGGGCCAACCGCACCATCATTGGCGTGATCGGCGACACCAACAACATCATCCGTGCGGAAGTGGAAAGCCTGGACGGCGTGCATGTGATCTTCAAAATCCCTGAAGAAGCTTAATGGTGAGGGCTCACTGATGAATGAAACCGAACTGCTGCTTGAAGAATTGCGGCCGGATTTCGGCCGGGAAATCGCTGTCGGCGAATGGCTGGCCATCGATCAACCGCGCATCGATGCCTTTGCCGCGGCTACCGGCGATACCCAGTGGATTCACGTCGACCCGGCCCGCGCCGGCAAGGAGTCGCCGTACGGCACCACCGTGGCTCACGGTTTTCTGACCCTGTCCCTCCTCCCTTTTTTGACCGGTAGCAATTCTCCTGACTATCTGCGCCAGCACTTTCCGGGCATGCGCCTGCGGGTCAATTATGGGCTGAACAAACTGCGCTTCCCGGCTCCGGTCAAGTGCGGCGACCGGATTCGCGCCCGCACCCAGTTAAAGGACGCCACCCTGCTCGACAAGGGCCTTGAGGTGACTTATCTGTTCACCGTGGACATCGAAGGAGCCGGGAAACCGGCACTGGTCGCCGAGCAGGTCGTAAGAGTCTACCCATAAATAACTTTTCATGTGCGCGCTGTTAGGTTATGGTGTTGCGCATGAAAATGAAGCCGTTTCTGATTTTACTGGTGATTGTCGGTGCCATCTCCGGGGGATTTATTATTGGCAGATGGACTCAACTGAAGGTCGCATCGGCTGCCCAGCCTCCGGTTGTCGCCCCCTCCTTTCACGACATGCGCATCAATCCGACGACTGACTATGTCGGGCTGATCGATCCTGATCATCCGGAAATTATCAAACATACCCGCCAGTTTCGCAGCTATGAAGATGCCTATCGTTTCGTAAACGAGCAGATTCGCTTTGCCCCTTTCGTCCCGCCTGGGCCTGTCAACAAAACGCTCGAATATCGAACCGGCAGTTGCCTCGGGAAAGCGGCTCTATTGTGCAGTTTCTATCGGGCCATGGGGATGCCGAGCAGCGACGTGCGGCTGGTCATGGGGTTGGTCATGACTCAGGAAGGTCAGTCAGATCATGTCTGGCTCGACCTCGAGCACAAAGGCAAGGACTTGCAGCAAGATCCTTCAGGGATGCTGGGGCGCTTCGCTTTCAACGAGTTTCCTGGCAATCGCTATGTCGACAGTTACGTCGTAAAAGAGTCGTTCTGTTTCAACGATAGCCATTTTGCCATCGTCTCCCAACTCAACCGATTCCGGGACAGGTGATCGCCCCGGACTGTTCCGACGGCGCAACAGGCATGAACAAAGCCCCGGCAATCAGCCGGGGCTTTGTCGTCAGATGGGGGGATCGACAGGTGGTGTTGGGTTGACCAGCAACCGTCTGATAATCATATGGATGAGCACAAAAACCATCACCACCAAGCCAACGATGGCCAATAGTGGCAGCAGCAGGGCAAGAACCGTCATGACAATGGCTCCGAAAAACTCCAGCGCGGCGACCAACAGATTGCCGAGTCCGCCGGTCAGGAGCGTTGAACCGCCACGAAAAGCCATACTGCCGGCCTGAACGATCCCCGCTGCACCACCCCCGGCAATCACCGCCAGCGACCATTTGAGCAAGGGGGAGGCATCGCCGAGCAATGACGCCATCAGCAGGGTTCCGGCGACAATCGCCGCCGGGGCCGCAATGACATCCATCAGGTGATCGATGACCGGCACCGAATAGGCGCCAACCTCCAGCACCGTCGCCACGGCCAGGGCCAACAGCGCCGGCCAAGTTCCGAGCCAGGCAAATTCGGAAGAGAGCGGCAGGTAGCCGGCCAGTGCGGCAATGCTCACCCCGAGCAGCGGCACGAAGACCCGGAAGCCACAGGCGGCACTCAGGCCGATGCCTACCAGCACGGCGTGGAGCAGATCAAGCTGTAGCGGATCCATGTCAGCTTTCCCGCCGGTCGGGACGGACCAGCCAGAACAGCGCGATGGTGGTCAATGCGCCGAGCGTGTCGGCAAGCATATCTTTCTGCGCGTCCCACACATCCCCCTGTGAGCCGAGGAACTCGACCCCGGCCCCACCGCCGACGACTTCCGCAAACCACCATTCAACGATCTCGTAGCCAGCGGCAATGCTCATGATGAAGAAGACGCCGAGAAAACTGGCCAGGATCGGCCCCGACCAGCGCTTGCGCGTGACCCACTCGGCCAGCGGATAAGCATAGAAGCCAACGGAAAAATGGCCGATACGGTCAAAATGGTTACGTTCGAAACCGAACAGATCGGTGATCCAGCCAAAGGGCACATTCGCGAAAGTGTAATGCCCGCCGATCGTGTGCCAGAAAAGCCAGAAGGCCATGAGCGAGTAGGAAAGGTTGCTGAAGCGGAAATCCTTGTAAGTGACGACCAACAGGGCAAAGACGATCACCACCGGGATGACTTCGGCCACCCAGACGTCGCGTGATACCGGGGCGATGCCTAAAATAATGAAGAAGATCGTAAAAATGACCGCAAGGACATGCGGATATTTGGAGGATATGGTGGGTGTCATCGCGTCGCCTCTCTGGTCTATTGAAGCGGAAGCCATGAAACTGTCAAGGCAAAAAGACGGCGGCTACTTCCGCGCCAGCTTATTTCTCCCCCACGCTTCGATCTTCGCCTTGATCTCCGGCATCATCTTCTGCGTCGCGTCGACCCCGGCCTGCATGCAGCGCTTCTTCTGGGTGAAGTCGAGCATGCCAACATCACCGATGTTCGGTGCGATCAATATGTCGGCCTCCTGTTTTCTGAATTTGGCGTTCTCGGAACTCATGACGGTGATGGACTGGAGCATCACGTCGATAATATCGACAATGTTGAAATTGCTCACCTGTTTTCCAATGTCCACGGCAATCACGATGTCGGCGCCCTTCTCCCTCGCCACGGAGGCTGGAACATTATCGCTCACCCCGCCATCGACCAGGAGCCTACCTTGGTGCTCCACCGGCTGGAATACTCCCGGGAGAGCGCTGCTGGCCCGCACGGCCCTGCCGACGGAACCTGTGTCGAGAATAACTCTGGTCCCCCGGTTCAGGTCCGTCGCAACGGCGGCAAAGGGGACCTTGAGCTCCTCGATGTTCGCGACCGGGACCTTGCTCTTGACGAAAGACTCCAACTTCTCACCTTTGGCCGCACCCATGCCGGTGAACGCATTCAGCAAGCCATAATCGAAGATGTCGTCCTTTTCGAGCGCAAAGGCGGTCCATTCCAGCTCGAAGCTGTTCCGGTCGTGAGCATAGATGGCGCCGATCAGGCTGCCCACGCTGGTTCCCACCACCAGGTCGACCGGAATCTTTTCCTGCTCCAAGGCCCGAATGACGCCGATATGGGCGAACCCTCGCGCCGCACCGCCGCCCAGCACCAGCGCCACCTTTGGTTTCGGCAGCGATCCGGCCGGCAGGTTGACCGAACCGTTCATCGTCGTACAGGAGGCGAGCAGCAGAACACTGCCGAGAAACAAAATCATCAATCGATGCTTCATCTTTACCCTCGCTTGCTTGCCCCTCTCCCGGTCTGTCCGTTAATCAAAAAGCCCTCCACGCAGGAGGGCTATAGATTCAGCTTATGACACCTTAAAACTGGACAGGCGGGAGCAAGGCTACCAGTGCCGAATCGGCCCGGAATCGATGTGCACGAAACTGCGCTTCGGATAGTACCCTACCCCGCCGTTATGCAGGGACAGGGCAGCCGCACGCAACTGTTTGGTCGATACGCCGGGCAGCCGCAGATCGATCGCCCGGCCTTCGATGTGCAGGCTGTGCTTGGCGACCCGCCGGCTGCGATGGCGCAATTCCTTGTTGGTCTCTTCGCTGCGATAGCCGGAGATAATCTCGAAAGGCTGAAATGCTTCGAAGGTACTGCCAAGAGCGCAGATCTGATCGATGACCAACGGGTCGATCTCCTTCACCTCGTCGGTGCGGTGATCGCGCAGCAGATAGCTGATCTCATCCAGGGCTTCCTTGATATAATTGCCATCCTGCCAATAGATGAATCTGGAGAGCAGCTCACCGGTATTGACGTTGTAGAGGTTGACGGTGCGCTCCGGAAGCTCGGTGATCATCTTGCCGACTTTGGCCCAGGCGTTCCATGGCGCGAGAAACAGCGCTGAAGCAGCCAGGCCGACCTGGAGGACCTGCCGCCGCGTCGGCATCGCTGACGTCAGAAAGTCGCAGGTGGTTTTGAACGGATCGTGCATGAAGTCATACCTAGTCAAAGAGATTGTTGGAGCACTCATTAATAAGCAAGGGGCGTTCCAGCTCCGGGATTCCTACCCAAATTCAGCGCCAGAAACAACATAAAATTCTCTAACTTATGGAAAAGCATAATGATTACGAACTGTTTTGAAATTCTGAGCGGTAAAGAAAAAAAGGGGGAGAAAGTTGGGCTGGCAGGAGAAAATGGCGCGACTGAAAAGGAATCCGGCAGATCACCGGATTCGATGGCAAAAAACGGAACGGTCCGGAAAGAGGTCAGGAGAGTTGGAACGCTATTTTCAGCACCACCTGGTATTCGGAAACCTTGCCGTCATCATCGATATGTCCCCGGACATCCTGAACCTCAAACCAGGAAACCTTTTCAAGCGATTCATGCGCGCGACTGACCGCAGCTTGAATCGCTCCCTCGACACTGGTTGATGAAATGCCGATGACCTCGATCTTTTTGTAAACACGATCCTCACCGTAGGACATGATCCACCTCCTCGTGAATTTCCCTCGCAACAAGTTTAGCAGAAGCCGGGAATTAGGCCAGAAGCCGTCATCGCCCCCTGTTATTTGGCGTCGAAGCACTCATGATGAATCTTGTCGAACGGCAGACTGCCCCGCGCATGCCCAGCTTTGTTTTCCCGTGAATAGCCGATACCGATAATACAATCGACAACCATCCGCTCCGGGAGTCCAACCACGTCGCGCACATGGGCCTCGGCCGAACGGCCGTCATCATGGGGCCGCAGACGAATTTGCGCCCAACAACTGCCCAGCCCCAGAGAAACGGCGGTGAGCTGCAGAATGATCGCGGCAATCGCGCAATCTTCGACCCAGACATCACAACGCCCCGGATCGGCGGCAACGACGAAGGCCAATGGCACTCCCGCCAAAAAACCGGAACCATGCGCCTTGGCCTTCCCCAACGCCTGCAGCTTGAGCGGGTCGGTGACAACGACAAACTCCCAAGGGTTGAGCCCCCGGGACGAGGGAGCACGCAGAATGGCCTCGGTCAGGATCTCGATCTTCTCCTGTTCTACGGCTCGAGGCTCGAACTGGCGAATGCTGCGCCGTTTTTGAAGGATATCAAGCATAGGGCAGATCAGACCTTTTCAAGGAATTTCTTGACCACTTCGATCGACTCCATGTCGATCGACTGAAACTCGATGCCGAACCCCTGTGGCAGGCTCAAATTCATGCGGGGGAAGCCCTGGTTGACCCAGGCGACCCTGCCTTTGGCATTGATCCGGTGCGGACTGACGGTCGGCAGGACGAAACTCACCTCGATGAGCTTCTGTGGCGGGATCTCTTCACGAAACTCGATATAGAGCCCATGCAGGCTGAGGTCGATACCGCGCCCCTGAAAACTTTTGCCGGAGATGATGAAATCGACGGTCATCTGGCAGGGAACCCGGCGCTCCCGACGTTCGATATGATACAGGTAGCGGTGGCCGAGGTTGAGAAACTCCTCGCGTCCGAACGGCTTCTTCAGGTAGCCGTCGCACCCGGAAGCCTTGACATCATCCTCGCTGGCATCACGATCCGGGGTAAAAATGAGCAGTATCGGGATTTTGGCCAGGCGCGGGTCGGCCTTGAGCTTGCGGCACGCTTCGATGCCGGTCATTTCGGGCATGGCTACATCCATGTAGATCAGGTCGGGCCAAACCCGGGTGGCGATCTCGACCGCCTCCCGGCCGTTGCTGGCAAAAGACACGCTGACCGGCGTACGCCGGAAATAATCACGCATGACATCACGGAAAAATGCCACATCATCAACAAGCAGAATCTTCAACTGATTGTTATTGCCGGTCATCCCACAACCTCCTGGGCCAACTTCTCATTCAAAAGGATCATCACGGCGAAGCAAGCAGTTCCCGCAGCCGGAGGATCTTGCGGTCGACAGCCGCCGCAACGCGTTCTTCACCGAGCATGTAGATCAACTGGCCAACCATGAGGAAAACGTCGGCAAGTTCGTCAGCAACCGCCGTTTCATCGACCCGCCCCCGACGCAGATGCTTGAGGGTGGCAATCAATTCGGCGCACTCTTCCACGGCCTGATCGTACTGAGCCTCCACGCCCCACTTCTGCAGGGTCGCCTGGTATAGTTCCCGGTATGCCATCAAGGATTGCATCGACCCTCCTTGCCAGGCAGAAGAATTGATCGCCGGCAGCAGCGATGATGATGCAAAAAATGCGCATCGGCAAGAACAAAAAGTGTTGCTTGATAGTTATGCCGACTCCCCGGTCTCAGCTTCGTCGGCCACGGCCACACACGGCTCCATCGTCTCGAGACAGAGCCCGCGCAACAGGTCATAGGAAAGGCAAAGCCCTGCGCTGACCTTTTTCTGAGGACGCTGACATTTGCTGACGTCGATACATTGCAGGTTCATGGACCACCTCCCCGACCGGAGCTTGTTGACAGGCCTGCAATGACAAATGAGCAAGGGCTGTGCCATAAAGTTGTGCTAAAATATCCGCCAGGATTGGTGGAGGTATCGATATGTATCGCTTATGGCTGATATTGTTGCTGATCGGCACCGTTGGATGCGCTGCAACGCCCTGGGATTGGCAGGATGTCAGAACCCCTCCCCGCGCAAGCTCTGAAGCCGACCTGGCCGCCTGCCGCAGCTATGCCTCTGCCCAATACTCGCCCGGCATCCCTGCCGGCGACCCTTATCTGAAAGATCACCCTTTGCCTGAACCCCTCGACCAGGAGATGGCGGACATCGATCCGGGTACCGGCATATGGCACCCCGATCGCGAACCGTTTCCCTACACCAACCGGAGCCGGGAGTCGATCCATGGCGTGGTTGTCCCTTACACCGGCTACCCGGGCGAACTCGACTATCACCCGGACTATCTCGATGCCCTGGTCGAGAAATGCATGGCCGATCGGGGATGGGCGTTCCGCCCGGTTGAATATGACCCCAATAAATAAGGCGTCCTTGCGGACGCCTTTCATCATCAGACTTCACCCTCTCCCCTACTCCAGTCCCTCTTCGATCCGGACAAACAGGCTCTTGTCGCGGATGGCATCGAGTTGGTCGATCTCGGCCAGCGCCGCACGCACATCACGTTCGACGGCTTCATGGGTCATCAACACGATCGGCACGGCATCCGCGGCGTGGCGAAGCGGCTGGATCATCGATTCGATGCTGATCCGATATTTGCCCAGAACCCCGGCGATCTGAGCCAGTACCCCCGGCTGATCCTTGGCAAAAACCCGCAGGTAATAGGAGCTGACCAGCTCTTCCATCGGCTTGACGGCAAGATGCTCGACCGATGCCTGCGGACACCCCATGGCCGGCGTGCGGGTGCTGATTCCCGCGCGCAGGTTGCGCGTGATCGCCATGACATCGCCCATGACGGCACTGGCGGTGGCATCCATCCCGGCGCCGTAGCCGTAAAGCATCACCGGGCCGACAAAATCACCCATCAGGCGGACACCATTGAACACCCCGTCGACATTGGCGAGCGGATGATCAAGGGGGAGCATGGTCGGATGAACCCGGACCTCGATTTCGCCGTTGACCCGTTTGCCGATCGCCAGCAGTTTAAATTTGTAGCCGAATTCACGGGCATACTGGATATCGAGGGCGGTAATCCGGGTAATGCCTTCCGTATAGATCGACTTGAAATCCACCCGCGTGCCGAAACAGAGGCTGGACAAGAGAGAGAGTTTGTGCGCCGTGTCGATCCCCTCGACATCGAAAGTCGGATCGGCCTCGGCATATCCCCTGGTCTGGGCATCGGCCAGGACCTTGGCAAAGTCCTCGCCCTCATCGGTCATCCTGGTCAGGATGTAGTTGCAGGTGCCGTTCAGAATGCCGAACACGCTCTGGAAGTTGTTGACGCCCAGATTTTCCTTGATGGCGCTGATGATCGGGATGCCGCCACCGACGGAGGCCTCATACATCACATCGACCCCTGCCTGCTCGGCCGCCTTGAAAATCTCTTCGCCGTGCAGGGCCAGCAGCGCCTTGTTGGCAGTGACCACATGCTTGCCGTTGGCAATTGCCCGCAGCACGAAGGTGCGGGCCGGTTCATAACCGCCGATCAGCTCGATGACAATATCGATCGCGGGATCATCGAGGATGGCGGCAACATCCGTGGTAAGCAGGGTCCGGTCGACCTGGATCGATCGCGGCGTAACGATATCGAGATCGGCGATGCGAACCAGTTCCACCGGCTTGCCCAGACGCCGCGCCAGCAGCTCGCCGTTCTTCTGGAATGCCTTGATCACACCACAACCGACGGTGCCAAAACCAAGCAGACCAACCTTGACAGGTTTCATACGCAATCCTCACTTCAAGATAATCGGACGGCCAGGCGTCAACAAAAACGTGATACGCGGGAAAGTCGGCAGACCGCGGGACGGCTTGAGCCGATGAGGGCTTCGCGGACAATTCTCTCCACTTCCGGGGCATCCACGCCATCAACCGGAGGAAGACACAAAGCCAGTTCGGAGATGTCGGCCTTCGCCGCCATTTTCAGCAGGCGAGCGGCCATCGACAGATAATCTTCGCGCTCAAGCGATTGCCCGCGCCCGCAACCACCCACCAAAATCCAGGGAGCGGCGAACTTGGCATTGCTTGGCAGCGCAAGCCGTTCGCCATTTCTTCCGGACAATTCCCCGGCGACCATCATGCGGCTCAGGATGCCGTCCAGACGCCAGTCGACCACAGCCACCGGCCCGTCGAGAGTACGGCGGTCTTCGAACAACGGCACCACCAGGGCATCGCCCGGCAATCGATCGGCCGGCAGATCAACGATCTCAAGCGTCGTCATAGGCGGGCATGCCGGGCAACCTGGTCGAGAATCCCGTTGATGAACGCAGGGGTTTCCTTGGTCCCGAAGCATTTGCCGATTTCGATCGCTTCGTTGATGACGACATTGGGAGGGACATCCTGAGAACAAATCAATTCATAGGTCGCCATGCGCAGCAATGCCAGGTCGACGCGCGCCATGCGATCGAGCGACCAGTTGCTGGAATGCGCTTCGATCATCCGGTCGACCCGCTCGAGCTGCTCGGACACCCCGGCGACCAACTCCTCGGCGAAGCGCCGTGACTGGGGTGACGGCTCTTCATCCTGGCTCCCATCGAGATCAACGGGCAGATCGTGCTTGCGATGGAAATTTCGCCAGAAATCGGCAAAAACCTCTTCCAGCGCGCCACCCTCATGATCCGGCAGGCTGTACAGTATCTTCAAAGCCAGTTCGCGCCCCTGGCGGCGGATTCCTTTGGCCATCCGCTTAGATAACCTTATACAGGTTGGCCATCTCGATGGCCGCGACCGCCGCATCGAACCCCTTGTTGCCAGCCTTGCTACCGGCCCTCTCAATGGCTTGTTCCAGGGTGTCGGTGGTCAGCACTCCAAAGGTGACCGGGATTCCCGCCTCCATCGATACGGCGGCAATACCCTTGGTTACTTCGGCACTGACGTAATCGAAGTGGGGTGTGGCCCCACGGATGACGGCCCCAAGGCAGACCAGGGCGTCGTAGCGTCCCGATGCCGCCATCTGCTTGGCCACAGGCGGTATTTCAAAAGCACCCGGGACCTTGATGACCGCCAGGTTCTCCTTCTCGGCGCCATGGCGCAGCAGGGCATCGATCGCCCCTTCGACCAGACGATCACCGATGAAGCTGTTGAAACGACTGACCAGGATGCCGATTTTCAGCCCTTGGGCATCCAGGCGTCCCTCAATGATCTTAGGCATAGGCTTCTCCTTGGCGGCGGCTCTTTCAGCCGGCCTCACAGATTTTCAAAAAGGTGACCGAGCTTTTCCTGTTTGGCCTTGAGATAACGGATATTGGCCTGGGTTGCCGGCATCTGGATCGCTACGCGCTCGACGATTTCCAACCGGTAACCTTCAAGACCGATGATCTTGCGGGGGTTGTTTGTCAGCAGACGGAGCTTGCGAATACCGAGTTCGCTGAGGATCTGGGCACCGATCCCGTAATCACGCAGATCGGCCTTGAAGCCCAGTGCCTCGTTGGCCTCCACCGTGTCGTGACCTTCATCCTGCAGTGTATAGGCACGCAGCTTGTTGACCAGGCCAATGCCGCGCCCCTCCTGACGCATGTAGAGCACGACGCCGCAGCCCTCCTCGGCGATCATGCGCATGGCGGCATGCAGCTGATCACCGCAGTCACAGCGCTGGGAACCGAACACATCGCCGGTCAGGCATTCGGAATGCACCCTGACCAGCACCGGCTGCGCAGGATCGATTTTCCCCATGACCAGGGCCATATGCTGGGCCTGATCGACATCGTTTTCATAGACGATTGCCTGAAACTCACCGAAGACGGTGGGCATACGGGTGTCAGCGGCACGCCGGACCAACAGTTCGGTGCGCATCCGGTAGGCAACCAGGTCGGCAATGGTCACGATCAGCAAACCATGACGGTCGGCAAACTGCCGCAACTGCGGCATACGCGACATCGTCCCGTCGTCGTTCATGATTTCGCAGATGACCCCGGCCGGTTTGAGCCCGGCCAGGCGCGCCAGATCGACCGACCCCTCGGTTTGTCCGGCTCTGACCAGCACGCCACCATTGCGGGCACGCAACGGGAAGACATGACCGGGTCGCGCCAGATCGCGCGCCGTCGTGTCATCGGCGATCGCCACCTGAATGGTGTGGGCCCGATCGGCAGCGGAGATACCGGTCGTCACGCCGCGTCGCGCCTCGATCGAAACGGTGAATGCCGTACCGAACGAGGAGCTGTTTTCACGGACCATGAGCGGCAGGTCGAGCTCATCGGCCCGCTCTTCAGACAGCGACAGGCAGATCAGGCCGCGCCCCTCGCGGGCCATGAAATTGATCGCCTCGGGAGTGACCTTCTCGGCCGCAAGGCAAAGATCACCTTCGTTTTCGCGATCCTCGTCATCGACGAGGATCACCATCCGCCCCTGACGAATCTGTTCGAGCGCTTCTTCGATACGAGCTAACGGCATGGCTGCTCCGGAGTTGATAAGACTTTATAATTTCTCACAAAAAACCTGATTTTGCAAGCAGATCCAGAGTCACGCCGCGCGCCCGTTGATCGCCGGCACCAAGCAGTCTGGCAACGTACTTGCCGATCAGATCGGTCTCGATGTTCACCTGGCCGCCAACCTGAAGGCCGGCAAGACTGGTCTGCTCAAGAGTATGTGGAATGATCATCACGGTGAAGCGATCATCGAGAACTTCGTTGACTGTGAGGCTGATGCCATCGACCGCCACGGATCCCTTGGCGACGATCAGGCGGCTCACTGCGGAATCGCACTGAAAGCCAAAGCACCAGGCATTCCCCTGCCGGACTCGTTCGACGATGCGGGCCTGGCCATCGACATGACCGGTCACCAGGTGGCCGCCGAGACGATCGGAGAGCCGCAGCGCCCGTTCCAGATTGACCCGCGCACCCCGCTGCAAAGAAGCAATGGTCGTCTTTTCCAGCGTTTCGGGAGACACGTCGGCAGTGAAGCGACCGGCACCGAAAATTGTCACCGTCAGGCAGGCGCCATTGACGGCGATGCTCTCGCCCAGCCGCAATTCCGCCATCGGCAGAGCGGTGGCAATCGTAACGCTGGCGACGCCGCCGCCGCGGCGCAACTCAGCCAGGGTGCCGAGATCTTCGATCAGTCCGGTGAACATGGCGCGATCTCCCCTTCGAGCAGTAAATCCTCATCGACCCGGCTGACCTGCAAACCGTTCAGACGCAGCGCATCGGCAAGGCGACCGACACCATCCCCCACAAACAACGGCTTGCCGTTGCTGCCTCCAAGGAGCAGCGGCGCAAGGAACAGCATGACGCGGTCGACCATTCCGGCACGCAGCAGGGCGCCATTGAGGATCCCTCCCCCTTCGACCATGAGACACTGCAGACCACATCCCCCAAGAGCGGTCATGGCTGCAGAAAGGTCGAGATGCTCCCCGTGTCGGGGAACGGCGAGAACCTCGACCCCCTGACGGGCATACGGCTCGTGCCGGTCGCGCCCCAGGTCGGCGGCCGTCACCAGCAAACGGCGGCCGGCAGCCTCCGCCGAGTAGACTCTGGCCGCAGGGGAAGTCCGCAGTTGGCCGTCCAGGACAATGCGCGCCGGGTTCCGCCCACCATCGGGCAGACGAACGGTCAACTGGGGGTTGTCGGTCAGAACGGTGCCGGAACCGGTCAGGATACCATCGACCCGATCGCGCCGGCGATGCACCAGCTCACGGCTCTTTGCCCCGGAGATCCAGCGAGATTCGCCGCTTGACGTGGCCAGTTGACCGTCAATGGTCATGGCCGCCTTGAGAATGACATAGGGACGACCAGTGATGACGTGCTTGGCAAAGGGGGCAATCAGGCGACGGCAGTCATCGACCAGCGGACCGGCCGCCACCTCGACGCCGGCCCTTTGCAGAAATTCCAGCCCCCGACCGGCAACCCGGGGATTGGGATCGACCGCCCCGAAGAAGACGCGTCGCACCCCGGCGGCAACCAGCGCTTCAGTGCAGGGTCCGGTGCGCCCTTGATGACAGCAAGGTTCGAGGGTGACGTAGAGATCGGCGCCACGGGCAAATTCACCGGCGCCACGCAGGGCATAAATTTCCGCATGCGGTTCGCCGGCCGCCGGATGCCACCCCTCGCCGACGATGACGCCGTCCCTGACCAGCACCGCACCAACCGGCGGATTCGGAGCAGTTCGCCCCTCCCCCCGGCGGGCCAACTCGATAGCCCGTGCCATGTAACGCCTGGCAGCTGCCGTTTTCTGAGGATCTGCGCTCATTTCGGGAGCGTCACAGGCAAAGTCGGCTCGTCACGCCTTGGCGGGACCGCGGGCGAGAATTTCCGTCAATTCCGACATAAACTCGTTGATATCGCGAAATTCACGATATACCGAGGCAAAACGCACATAGGCCACCTGGTCGATCTCGTGCAGCGCGGCCATGACTGCTTCGCCGATCCGGTTGGACGGAACTTCCTTTTCGCCGCCCTCCTGGAGTGACTGTTCGAGGCGATCGACAAATTGTTCGATGGCAGCGATCGACACGGGGCGCTTCTCGCAGGCCCGCTGCATGCCGGCAACAATTTTCTGGCGATCGAACGCCTCCCGGCGGCCATCCTTCTTGACCACCAGCGGCAACATCTCCTCGACCCGCTCGTAGGTGGTGAAGCGCTTGCTGCATTTCTCACACTCACGTCGCCGGCGGATGTTGTTCCCTTCGCGGCCCAGGCGGGAATCGACAACACGGGTATCGGCATGACTGCAGAACGGACAGTTCATCATTCACCTCCGGCAGGCAAAGGGACGAGGTTACGGAAAACTGCCACCTCGATCCTGGCTTCATGCAGCATGTCCATGGAAAGCGTGTCCGGGTAGCCGTCGAGATAGACAACCCGGCGAATCCCGGCATTGATCAGCATTTTCGTACAGATGATACACGGCGAGTTGGTGCAGTAGAGGGTGGCGCCGGAAATATTCACGCCGTGACAGGCGGCCTGGATGATGGCATTCTGCTCGGCGTGCAGGCCGCGGCAGAGCTCATGGCGCTCGCCTGATGGAACCTTGAGCTGTTCGCGCAGGCAACCGGTTTCCGCGCAATGGGTGATCCCGCTGGGCGTGCCGTTGTAACCGGTCGCCAGGATGTTCTTCTCCTTGACCATGACCGCACCGACCTGGCGGCGCAGGCAGGTCGAGCGCCGCGCCACCAGTCGGGCGATATCCATGAAGTATTCTTCCCAGGACGGGCGTTCCATAAAAATCCCGGCGGAGTCTCCCCGCCTTAGATCAACCGGTGGGCATAGAGCGGGAACTGCTGGCAGAGTTCACGCACTTCACCACGAATTTTCGCCAATTCGTCGTGATTGCCAACATTCTGCAACGCCCGATCGACCCAGGCGGCAACCTGCTTCATCTCCGCTTCCCTGAGACCACGGGTAGTGGTGGCCGGGGTGCCGATGCGGATGCCGCTGGTCACAAACGGCGAACGGGTGTCGAAGGGAACCGCATTCTTGTTGACGGTGATGCCGGCGTGCTCAAGAGTTTCTTCGGCAACCTTGCCGGTCAGCTCACTGCCGGAGAAATCGACCAGCATCAGGTGATTGTCAGTCCCTCCGGAGACCAGCTTGTAACCCTTTTCAACCAAAGCCGCCGCAAGGGTCTTGGCATTATTGACAACCTGTTGCGCATAATCCTTGAACTCGGGCTGCAGAGCCTCCTTGAAGGCTACGGCCTTGGCCGCGATGACGTGCATCAGCGGCCCGCCCTGAATACCGGGAAAGATGTTGCTGTTAAGCGTCTTGGCAAACTCTTCCCGACAGAGGATCATGCCGCCGCGTGGTCCGCGCAGCGTCTTGTGCGTTGTGGTGGTGACGAATTCGGCATGCGGCACCGGCGACGGGTGAATCCCGGCGGCAACCAGCCCGGCGAAATGCGCCATATCGACCATGACCGGCGCCCCGACCTTGTCAGCTACCCGGCGGAACGCCTCGAAATCGATGATCCGCGGATAGGCGCTGGCACCGACGACGATGAGCTTCGGACGGTGCTCGAGGGCCAGGCGCTCGACCTCGTCGTAATCGATCCGTCCGGTCTCGCGGTCCACCCCGTAAGGGACGATATTGAACAGTTTGCCGGAGAAGTTGACCGGCGAACCGTGGGTCAGGTGGCCGCCATGAGCCAGGTTCATGCCGAGGATGGTGTCGCCGGGTTTGCAGACGGAGAAGTAAACCGCCATGTTTGCCTGGGATCCGGAATGCGGCTGAACGTTGGCGTGATCGGCACCGAACAACGCCTTGGCGCGGTCGATCGCCAGCTGCTCGGCGACATCGACGAATTCGCAGCCGCCGTAATAGCGCTTGCCGGGATACCCTTCGGCGTATTTGTTGGTCAGGACCGACCCTTGGGCTTCAAGGACCCTTTCACTGACGAAGTTTTCCGAGGCAATGAATTCGAGGCTGTACTCCTGGCGCTCGGTTTCGCGACGGATGGACATGGCAATCTCAGGATCGAACTGGGCCAACTGCTGGCTCATGGCATGACTCCTTGATGACGTTTCTTAATTCATTTACTGGGGCGAAACAAAACGGGCAGACCGCGGTCTGCCCGTTATCGGTGCCGGTCAGATCCGCCCGGCTTTTACATCGGCTTCAAGTTGGGCAATCTTGTCAAGCCGCCGCTGGTGCCGGCCGCCTTCATAAACGGCATCGAGCCACACGCCGACGATGCGGCAGGCCGTCATCGCCTCGAGGACGCGGCCACCCAACACGAGGACGTTGGCATTGTTGTGTTCCTTGGCCATGCGCGCCATATACTCGTCGGTAACCAGGGCGGCGCGCACGCCGGGGAACTTGTTGGCAACGATCGACATACCGATGCCGGTGCCGCAGATCAGAATTCCCCGCTCAGCCTCGCCGCGCGAAACGGCTCCGGCCACTTTTTCGGCAAAATCAGGATAATCGACCGAATCGCCGTTATCGGTACCGAGATCGGCAATCTCCAGGCCGCGCTGCCGCAGGGCCTCGCACAACACCGATTTGAGTTCCAAGCCGCCATGATCACTGCCAATGACAACCATGGTCTCAAACCTTGCGGAAGAGCAGCGTGGCGTTGGTACCGCCAAAACCGAAGGAATTCGACATGGTGATCTTCACATCGGCCTGACGGGCCTGGTTCGGCACGTAATCGAGATCACACTCGGGATCGGGCTCGACATAGTTGATGGTCGGCGGCACCGCCCCGCGATGCATGGCCAACAGGCAGAAGACCGCCTCCACGCCGCCGGCGGCGCCCAGCAGATGACCGGTCATGCTCTTGGTCGAGCTGACCATCACCTTGTGCGCATGAGGACCGAACACGTTCTTGATCGCCATGGTTTCGTAAAGATCGTTGAACGGCGTTGACGTCCCGTGGGCGTTGATGTAATCGACGTCTTCAGGGTTGACCCCGGCCGTCTGCAACGCCATGCGCATGCAGCGCGCCGCACCCTCCCCGCCGGGAGCCGGCGTGGTGAGATGATAGGCATCGCCGGTCAGACCATAGCCGGACACCTCGCCGTAGATCCTGGCGCCGCGTTTTTTGGCACTTTCATACTCTTCGAGAATGACGATGCCGGCACCTTCGGAGAGGACGAACCCATCCCGGTTCTTCTCGAAGGGGCGACTGGCGGTCTGCGGGCTGTCATTGCGGTCGGAGAGAGCCTTCATGACCGCGAAACCACCGATCCCCAGCGGGCAGACGGTCGATTCACAGCCGCCGGCAATCACCGCATCGGCATCGCCGCGCTGAATCATGCGGAACGCATCGCCGATGGCATGGGTGCCGGTGGCGCAGGCCGAAACCGGGGAGAGGTTGGGGCCCTTGGCCCCGGTCTTGATGGAGATCTGCCCTGGCGCCAGGTTGATGATCGACATCGGGATGAAGAAGGGGCCGATCTTGCGATAGCTTCCTTCCATCAGCGCCGTGTGGTAACGCTCGATCGCCGGCAATCCACCCATCCCGGATCCGACCACCACACCGACACGGTCGGCGTTGTCGGCTGTGATCTGCAGCCCGGAATCAGCCATGGCCATGTCGGCGGCAGCCACGGCATAGTGAATGAAGAGGTCCATTTTCTTGGCTTCTTTTTTGTCGACATATTGCTCGACATCGAAGTCCTTGACCTCGCCAGCAAACTTGACCGGAAAATCGGATGCGTCGAAACGGGTAATCGGACCGATCCCCGACTGCCCGCTCATAAGTGCGTTCCAGTTCTGCTCAACCCCGTTACCGAGCGGTGATACAACACCGACCCCGGTCGCAACTACTCTGCGCATGAGGCTAAATTCCTCCTTCCGGTTCAACCCCGCGGCTGACGCCCGGCGGCAGTCACCGGCTGATTGTGCCACAGGAGGAGTCTCCTCCCCCCGCAACAGTGCTTAGGAATTCTCGGTGATGTAGTCGACAGCGTCCTGAACGGTCTGGATCTTTTCGGCATCTTCGTCAGGAATTTCGATGTCGAATTCTTCCTCGAGAGCCATGACCAGTTCCACGGTATCCAGCGAATCGGCGCCAAGATCGTCCATAAAGGACGCTTCGGCAGTGACCTGGTCCTCATCGACGCCAAGCTGCTCAGCCACAATCTGTTTCACGCGTTCTGCAATCGAAGCCATTTGAATTCCTCCTTGCGGTGTTTGACCCGATCAGCGATCGGCTCATATGGTGATGGTTTATGCTGCTCCCACAAATGGGTTTGAGTTACATGTACATCCCGCCGTTGACCGCGAGAACCTGACCGGTGATGTAAGCGGAGGCGTCCGTTGCCAGGAAGACCACGGCATTGGCAATGTCATCGGCGGTGCCGAAACGTTCGAGAGGGATCTGCGCGGCCATGTCCTGTTTGACCTTGTCCGGGAGGGCCTCCGTCATTTCCGAAACGATGAAGCCCGGAGCGACTGCGTTGACGGTGATGTTGCGCTTGGCCAGTTCGCGGGCGTTGGAGCGGGTCAGGCCCATCAGTCCGGCCTTGCTGGCGCAGTAGTTGGCCTGGCCGGCGTTGCCCATCTGGCCGACCACCGAGGCGATATTGATGATCCGGCCGAAGCGCTGCTTGGTCATCACCTTGGAAGCGGCGCGGGTACACAGGAACGCCCCCTTCAGATTGACTGTCAGCACGGCGTCCCAATCCTCATCCTTCATGCGCATCAGCAGGCCGTCACGGGTGATGCCGGCATTGTTCACCAGGATATCGACCCGGCCATAGGCGGCAACAGCCTTTTCGATCATGTTCTCGGTATCGGCCGTGACGGTGACATTGCCTTCCACGGCAATTCCTTCGCTGCCAAGCGACTTGATTTCAGCGAGCAGTTCGTCCATCCCCTTGAGGGTGACGTCGACCGCCACGATTTTGGCCCCTTGACGAGCCAGCGCGAGAGAGATGCTTTTGCCGATCCCCCTGGACGCTCCCGTGATCACGGCCACCTTATCCTTGAGCATGCTGCTTCTCCTTGTGTCAGATAGCACCGCTGCCGGCGCAGTCTCGCATTCAGCGCAATCCGTCGATGCCGGCGGAGTTTTCGACGTTGGCAAGTTCCGCATCCTTGGCGATGCGTTTGACCAGACCGGCCAGAACCTTGCCGGGACCGATTTCAATATAGCGCGTCACCCCGAGTTCCGCCATTTTCTGTACCGATTCCTCCCAGCGTACCGGCGCGCAGACTTGGCGAACCAACAGTTCGCGTACACAGGCGGCGTCCCGGTTCGGTGCCGCCTCGACGTTGCTGACCACCGGCAGCAGCATCGCTCCCGTGGAAATCCCGTCAAGCACCGTCTGGAGACGTTCAGCCGCAGGCTGCATCAGGGCGCAATGGAACGGTGCGCTCACCGGCAGCAGCATTGCCTTGCGATAACCGCGCCCCTTGGCAACCTCGATCGCCCGCGCCACCGCTCCGGCGTGTCCGGCAATGACGATCTGCCCGGGGGAGTTGAAGTTGGCTGGCGAAACCACTTCCCCCTGAGACGCTTCGGCACAGATCGACACAAGTTCACCACGTTCGATGCCGAGCATCGCGGCCATGGCGCCGGTACCGACCGGTACCGCTTCCTGCATGAAAGTACCACGCTGGCGCACCGTGCGCACGGCATCAGTGAAGGCCAGAGCGCCGGCACAGACCAATGCCGAGTATTCGCCCAGCGAGTGGCCGGCGGCGACTCCTGGCTGCAGGCCGGTTTCGGCCTGTAAAACCCGCAGTGCGGCAACGCTCATGGTTAGGATCGCCGGCTGGGTATTGGCCGTCAGCTTGAGGTCTTCTTCGGGTCCCTCGAAACAGAGTCTGGCCAGATCGAAACCGAGGGCCTCGTTGGCTTCGATAAACGTCTGACGGGCCACCGGGAAATTGTCGGCAAGATCCTTGCCCATTCCGGCAAATTGGGATCCCTGCCCAGGAAAGATGAATGCCAGCACCTGCTATTCCCCCTTACCAGCGCACCAGCGCCGAAGCCCAGGTGAAACCGCCGCCGAAAGCGTCCAGCAACAGGATATCGCCTTCCTTGAGACGCCCGGCGCGGTTGACCTCGTCAAGGGCAATCGGAATGGTTGCAGCGGAGGTGTTGCCGTAACGGTCGACGTTGACGTAAACCTGGTCATCTCTCAGACCAATGCGCTTGGCGGCTGCGTCAAGAATGCGGATATTGGCCTGATGAGGGATGAACAGGTCGATGTCTTCGGTTGTCATGCCGTTGGCATCCAGGGCAATCTTGGCAACTTCCGCCATGGAGCGTACAGCCACCTTAAAGACTTCGTTCCCCTGCATTTTTACAAAATGATCCCCGCGGGCAATGCCTTCGACCGAGGGGGTGTTCCTGGTACCGAAACCGGGCTGATAAAGCAGTTCCAGTTGCGAGCCGTCGGCATAAAGATGAGTCGACAACACGCCGCGGTCCCCTTCGCAGGCTTCAAGGACCACGGCTCCGGCACCGTCGCCAAACAGGACGCAGGTGTTGCGATCGGTCCAGTCAACAATCCGGGAGAAAACTTCAGCGCCAATGACCAGCACCTTGCGGGCATTGCCGGCGGCGATCCGGTCGCACCCCATGGCAAGGGCATACAAAAAACCACTGCAGGCAGCGGACAGATCGAAAGCCCCGGCATTGGTTGCCCCGAGATTGCTCTGCACGATACAGGCGGTCGCCGGCCAGGGGTAATCGCCGGTAATCGTGCCGACGATGATCAGGTCGAGGTCAGTCGGAGCAACTCCGGCCATCTCCAAGGCTCGCCGGGCAGCCTCGGTCGCCAGATCGGAGGTGTTCTCCCCTTCGACGACCAGGTGGCGTTCAACAATGCCGGTACGGGTGCGAATCCACTCGTCATTCGTATCAAGAGTTTTTTCAAGATCAAAATTGGTGACAACCTTTGCCGGAGCGTACGATCCGGTTCCAGTAATACGCGCTCGAATCAAGATAAAGCTCCTTGCCGCAGTTCTTCTGCGACGCCAGTGCCCTCGGTCGTTTGAGAGGGGTTCAGGTCGGAGATTTCGACCAACCGCCTGATCAACTGCTCGTTGACCTGCCGGGCTTCAAATTCGTGAGCCAGGCGAATGGCATTCATAACGGCACGGGCACTCGACTTGCCGTGACAAATCATGCCGGTACCCTGAATGCCAAGCAGCGGTGCTCCGCCATATTCAGCATAGTCGACTTTTTTGCGGAACCCCAGGAATGCCGGCCGTGCCAGCAGATAACCAAGACGGGAGAGCCACCGGCTGCCGAACTCAGCCTTGAGCATCTTACCCATGGCATCGGCCAAACCTTCGGAAACCTTGAGCACCACGTTGCCGACAAAGCCGTCGCAGACCACGACGTCGACCGTTCCATTATAAATGTCTCTACCTTCAATATAACCCAAGTAGTTCAACGGCGACCGAGAAAGAATCCTGTGGGTCTCGCGGGTCAGGTCGTTTCCTTTGCTCTCCTCTTCACCGTTGGAGAGCACGCCCACCCGGGGTCGCTCCTTACCGAACATCTGCTGCATGTAGACGCTTCCCATGAGAGCGAACTGGGCAAGATGCAGCGCTTTGCAGTCGACGTTACCGCCGACATCCAGCACGAGGGTCTGGTCCTTGAGGTTGGGCACGACCGTGGCAATGGCCGGACGATCGATCCCGGGAATCCGCTTGAGGACGAACATGCCGGCAGCCATCGTCGCTCCCGAGTTGCCGGTGCTGACGACAGCCGAGGCCTGCCCGTCCCTCACCAGGTCGAAAGCGACCCGGATCGAGGAATCCTTCTTCTTACGGACTGCATCGGAGGCTGAATCGTGCATTCCCACCACTTCGCTGGCATGCCGGATGGAAATATCCAACCCGACACAGCGATGAGTGGCAAGTTCGGCCTCGATGCGCGCCTGTTGACCAACCAGGACGACAGGGATGCGCCACTCACGCGCCGCCATGACGGCACCGGCAACTTCCGGCCCCGGGGCGTGGTCTCCCCCCATGGCGTCGACGGCGACGATGATGCGTTTGTTCAACCGGAGCGTTCCTTACTTGTCCGTCGGGCGGACTTCCTTGCCCTTGTAGGTTCCGCAGGCAGGGCAGGCACGATGCGGCTGCTTGGGTTCCTTGCACTGCGGGCAGATCGAGACGCCCGGTGCCTGCAGAGAATCGTGGGCGCGACGCATATCACGTTTCGACTTGGAAGTTTTCTTCTTAGGAACTGCCATGACCGTCCATTCTCCCTGGGCCGGTTCCAGACCGGCCATCGTATTTAGATCGTGCTGCATGGGGGCGAACCCCACGATTATTCCTTTGTGACCTTGAAACCCTTGAGTGCGGACAACCCGCCGTTAAACACCGGGGGGGGGCAATCGCAACGGTTGCGATTCAGGTTCGCACCACACACCGGGCAGAGCCCTGCACAATCATCAGCACAGAGTGGATGCTGCGGGAGTCCCATCAGCAATTCCTGCTCGAGGGAGGAACGCAGATCGATAGTATCTCCCTCAAACGGAATCAGACCGACTTCCTCCTCGGTCAGCTCTCTTTCTTCGCCCGTTCCCGCTTCGGACATTTTTTGCCGGGTGAACGCAAGGGCTATCCGTAAATCGAGCTGCTGCTCCGCAGGCTGCAGACACCGGCTGCAGGGGATCACAACCGTGCAAGCCAAGCTACCCTCAACCTCGACCAGTGTTCCCACCAAGGTGGCAACCAGGTCCGTGCTGATGTCGCCGTGAAATCCGACCTCTCCACGCTCAACCAGTTCACGTAGAACCGGAAATTTCTCGACCGGCTCCGCAAAGACCAGTTTGCGCGGCCGAATCTTTAAGTTGTCGATCCGTATTTCCATGTCTCGTTGGGCGCTCCTGCAACAGAGTCGGCATGCGGTAATATCCACTCCGTAAGGCTCTGTCAAGGGAAAACCACAGACCCTGGGGGCGCACCGAGAACCTTGTATTAGCCTATCGGCCGTAAATTTGCAAGACCATAATCTTCGTGCAATTTGCCCCGTTGCATTCGTAAAAAAGCTGCGGTAGAAGAGCCCATCAACCCCATTGGAGTACCCTGTCTATGCCCGGTCGCGACCCCTGTCAGACTCTCAGTGAATTGCTGACCACAATGCGTGCCCTGCGTGCTCCGGGTGGATGTCCCTGGGATGCCGGCCAGACCCCGGAGAGTCTGGCGCCGTATATCCTGGAAGAAGCCTGCGAGTCGGTTGAAGCAATCGAAACCGGAACGCCGGCGAAGATTGCCGATGAGCTGGGCGATTTGCTGCTACAGATTGTGTTTCAGTCGCAAATTTTCGCCGAACGCGGCGACTTCGACTTTGCCGACGTCGCCGCGGGGATCAACGCGAAGCTGGTGCGCCGGCATCCGCATGTCTTTGTCGAAACCGGTGCATGCGTGACAGCCGAGGAACTGGCCAGACAATGGGAGCGTATCAAACGCGAGGAGCAGTCCGGCCATCCGCCGTCACCCCCGCATCCACTCGGACAACTCCCCGGCAACCTGCCGGCGTTGCAGCGTGCCCAGAAGCTGATGGCCAGAGCAATGCGTACGGGGGTGGACAAGGAACAACCCTTCCCGCAGCTATCGGCCGAGCGGCAGCTGTCCGAGGACGAGCTTGGAAAGGCCCTCCTGCTTCTGGCCAAGCAAGCCGAGCTCAGCGGTCTGGATGCCGAGCAAGCCTTGCGCCGACTCGTCCGCAAGATCCTCGCTGCCACCGATGCAAATCCTGCCCGGAATGGCCAGGAGAATGTGAGTTCCGACCAATGAAAATCCTGTCTGCAAACCGTCGAAAACTAAAAAAGTACGATGTTTCAACGACCTTCCCAGCTTGTCCACGAAAGATGTGGACAAGCTGTGGAAAAGTATGTTCACAATCTTTTCGCCTGAGCGGCATTCGACACCTTCAACAGACTGCCCATATTTTAGGCATATAATAGTTTCAATGATTACAGCATGTTATCTCAATGAAAACCGATAGTGATGAGGAAATTGTGTTTAACCGACAATCTGACAAACATCTGACACTGAATGCTGAGGGCACGTGTTCATAAGACTGGTGATTCTGTTGATTTTGCTGCCGATTCTGTAAATAATATGTGCTCATCGAAAGTGGTCGGCTCATCGGTGCATGGCCAACCGTCTTTGACAAAATAAAAGGGCGGCAGCTGCCGCCCTTTTACCTCCTTCAAGCTTTTCCGTCCTCCGGACCGATGCGGGCCAGCAATTGGCTGCTCCGTTCCAGGAAACGCTCCATCCGCTCCCGATCAAAGGCCTGACAGGAGAGCATGGCAAGATCGTAAACCTGCGCCACCAGTTGATCCACATCAGCCATACGCCCTTGTTTATGAAAAGCGATCAGATTGCGGATCACCGGATTGGCGGTGTTGATCAACAACGTACGTCCCTGGCCGTCGCTGTCCGGACCGTGCCCGAGGAAGCGCGCCATCTCCTGCAGCCGCCGCCCCTGCTCGCTGGTCAGCAGCATGGCCGGCACCGATTCGTCCTTGAGACTCTCCACCTTCACCTCAAGCTTTTCCCCGGCAAGCTTTTCCGCAAACAAATCGCGTAGCTGCTCGTTGCGGCTTTTGCCATCGTCACCGGCAACCAGTTCGCCGGCCGGATCCTGTTCGATCAGATTGTCAGTGACATCAGCATCGACCCGCTTGAATTTCACCCCCTGATGCTTGTATTCGAGGAACTGCAGGAAATGAGCATCAATCGGCGCATCGAGAACAATCGCTTCGATCCCCTGGGCGCGGAGCAAGCGCAGATAGGTCGCCTGAGCAGCTTCGCTGGTGGTGTAGTAAACCTGACCGGCATGCCGGTCGCGGGCCCGCTCCAGGTATTCGGCCAGTGTTGTCCACTCCTGCTTGCCTGCCAACAGAAAGATGACATGCTCGCGGAGCTTCTCGAAGAACTTGTCGTCACGCATCATGCCGAATTTGATAAAGGCTGAGATATTCTTCCAGATTTCACTGAAAGCGGCGCGGTCGGACTTGGCGAGATCGACCAGTTTGCCGGCAACACGACCGGCAACCACCTCCTGAATCTTGCGCACCTGCGGCTCGTTCTGCAGCATGCTGCGCGAGACATTGAGCGGTAGATCGGGAGCATCGAGACACCCCTGCAGCGGCACCAGAAATTCGGGGATCAGTTCCGGGCAGTTGTCGGTGACGAACACCTGATTGCAGAACAGCTTGATATGGCTCTCGGCGGCGGCGAACTCGGTGGAAAGTCGCGGGAAATACAGGATGCCCTTCAAGTTGAAGGGATAATCGATATTCAGGTGAATCCAGAACAGCGGCGGATCGGCCAACGGATAAAGCTTGCGGTAGAAAGCCTGATAGTCCTCATCGCCGGTTTCGCCGGGGGGGCGGGTCCACAGGGGAGCGCTGTCGTTGACCGTTTCGCCGGCAAGGCGGATCGCCACCGGCAGATACCCGCAGTAACGGGCCAGCACCTGGCGAACCCTCACCGGATCGAGAAATTCGCGTTCATCGTCGGTAAGATGCAGGATCACTTCGGTGCCGCGCTGCGCCAGCTCGATCTCCTCAAGGGTGTAACTGGTGGTGCCGTCACAGCGCCAATGTACCCCCATTGAGCCTTCGCGGTAACTGCGCGTACGGATTTCGACAGTGCCGGCGACCATGAAGGCTGAATAGAAGCCCAGACCGAAGTGACCGATGATCTGGCTCTGCTCTTTGAGGTCCTTGTACTTCTCCAGGAACTCCTCCGCCGATGAAAACGCGATCTGGTTGATGTAACGCCTTACTTCGTCGGCATCCATGCCGATGCCGTTGTCTCGAACCGCCAGGGTACCGGCTTCGGCATCGATGGCCACCTCTACCGAATATTCTTCGGCCAGTTGCAAGCCCTCCACCAGATTGACATGTTGCAGCTTGCGAATGGCATCGACTCCGTTGGAAACCAGTTCGCGGAGAAAGATCTCCTTGTCGCTGTAAAGCCATTTTTTGATGATCGGGAAGATGTTCTCAGTGTGAATCGAGATGGTCCCCTGTTCGGCACTGCCCTTTTTCTTTCTTGCCATTATCCAAGCCTCCGGACTTTGTGATCTGCGACTGCGCATGGTGGAAGATAGTCACCGCATGCGCTCTCGTCAACCCTTGCGTCGCCTGCGCGTACAGTCTCTATAAATTGACCTCAACCCAACGAAACAGCAACTTCAGACACAATATATTGTGGCGACGTAATGCGGTTCCACTATGGGGTGTACAGATTTCTTCTTGACATCGTAACATTTCATGGTTGACTTGGCAAAATTCCTTATGTTAAGGTCCGCGCCGATGTTGCAGCAGACCAGTCACACAAAATGCCGTCCCTTCGCGGGGTTACAACTCTGGTTAACCGGAATCGTCTTGATCTCCGGGTTTCTGTTGGCCGGTTGCCAGCAGTCGGCTCCCCTCGCCCCCTCCCAAGTATCGACAGCCACTTCGACAGCGATCGTCCAGGTCATCGAGCCGGACGATATTGAAACCCTGCAAAAGCATTTCAAGTCAAACAGTTACAGCTGGGACAACCTGGATTCCGGTGTGCCGCCGCTCATTGTGACGCGCTTCCCCGAGGATCTTGGCCATCACCTGAAGCCGGAAGAGAAAAAACAGACATTCCTGCTCAGCCTGTTGCCGATGGTCCTGCTGGCCAACCAGGCAATCGAAGCCGAACGCGAAGAAATCCAGACGCTGTTCACCCGCCATGATCACAAGGGGTTATTGTCGGCAGAGGAGCAGAAGCGTCTTCAGGAAATGGCCGAATATTATAAGCTGCAGGGTGATCCGGTGACCGATCGCCGCGCTCGCGCCCTGTTGCTGCACCGGGTCGATATCCTGCCGCCATCGCTGGTTCTGGCCCAGGCCGCCGCCGAATCGGGGTGGGGCACTTCGCGCTTCGCCCGCGAGGGGAACAACCTGTTCGGGCAGCGCACCTATCGCACCGGCAACGGCATCGTCCCGGCCAACCGCCCCACAGGGGAAACCCACGAGGTCAAGCGGTTCGGCAACCTGTTCGACTCGGTACGCAGCTACATGCGCAACCTCAACACTCACAATGCCTACCGTGAGTTTCGCGAACTGCGCGCCAAACTGCGGCGTAGCGACCGGCCGCTCAATGGCGTCATACTGGCTTCCGGGCTCGACGCCTATTCAACCCGTAACGGCGATTATATCGATGACGTACGGGTCATCATCCGCACCAACGATCTGTCACGCACCAACCAGGCATTTCTGCGCGCCACCGCACCCTCTTCCACATCTTCCTTCATCCCGACCATGGCGGAACTCCTTGCCAGCAAGGCCGAGGCCGCGGAGCTTCCCGCCAGAAACCCATCAGCGCTTTGGGCGAACCCATAGCTGACTGTACCATCCCCAGTTTCCCTGGCGGTCGGTTGCAGTCAAAGTGTATTTGCTGCGTCGGTCCGTCAACGGCGAAACCGCTCTGATTTCGTAGATGCCGGCTACCGGTTCAACGACCGTCACCCTGGCGGGCGGCTGGCCGGGGACGTAACAGCGCAACGTGCGCGGATCGATGACCGCGGTATCCAGCCTTACTCGCCAGACCGGCGGATTGGGCGAGTCGACCAACGTATCCGCCGGCGCCAGAACCTTCAGTGGCAAGGCCCTGAAGCGGAGGCGGTCACGAAACTCCCCGGGGGAACCGTAGCTGCCGCCGGCAGGAAAGCGCGGCAAGGCGAACAGGTCCTGACCGCGTCCCACCACTCCGGACTGCTGCCCCACCGCGGCGACAAACCCCAGTTCACTAACGACCTCGATCAGTTCCCTGCTGAATTCTCCATAAGGGTAGGCGAACAGGCGCGGCGCACGACCAAGCCGGGTGGTCAGTTCCTCCTGGGAGCGCCGGATCTCGACCTTGACCCGCGCACGCCAGGCGGCTCTGGTCTCGCCCGTTTTCCGGTCGAGCAGGTAGCCGTGGGTGGCCGAATGGCTGCCGACCTCGATTCGGTCTTTGGTCAGTCCCCGCAACTCTTCCCAGGTCATGTAGTCCGGCCCGTCCATTTCACCGGTATTGACAAACAGGGTCGCCGGATACCCATACTCGCGCAGCAGAGGTACCGCACCACGCAGAAACGAGCGAAAGGCGTCGTCGACGGTAATCGCTACACAGCGCTCCGGAAAGGGCGATCCATTGCGCAGGCGGTCGACGATTTCCGACA
This sequence comes from Desulfuromonadales bacterium, assembly GCA_023701265.1. Taxonomy (GTDB): domain Bacteria; phylum Desulfobacterota; class Desulfuromonadia; order Desulfuromonadales; family BM103; genus VAUL01. Next base: position 62,860 of record JAMPXI010000001.1, read on the forward strand.
GTGGCAGCACTGCGTAACCGCCCGCACGGAGCGTGTCAAGATGCGCACGAAAATCCGTCAGCGAGGTATTGGTGCTGGGATAGCGGGAATCACCGAAGCGATGATAGATGAAGACCGTTGCATGGTCGGCAGCCGAAACGACCGTCGACAGCAGTAACAATATCAGCAAAACTCCGGCCGCAAGACGAGAAGTCATTTCAGTTGTCGTCCGACAGCTTCCTGCCGGTTGTTTGACGGACCTTGCTGCGCAGGTAGCGACGGATGTTGTTGCGGGCACGGGGAGTAATGGCCCACTCCAGCCACTTGGGGAGGACAACCGGATGTTCGGCGGTTTCGATGGCGACCTGGTCGCCATCCATCAAGCGCGCCTTGAGCTGGCGGATCTTGCCGTTGATGCGGGCGCGGGACGCGTGCAGGCCGAGCTGTTCATGGATGGTGAAAGCAAAATCCAGGGCGCTGCTCCCCTCGGGGAGGGAGCGAACTTCCCCTTTCGGCGTATAAACCTGAATGGAAGCAGAGGCCAAACGCAGGCTTTCGGTATCGAAGGCGGACTCACCTTCGGACAACGACCTCATCAGTTCTTCAAAATTGGCTCGGCGGAACTCGAACCCTGGAGCGAGAACGCCGGCTTCGTTGAAGCGTGAGAGTTTGCGCGTCGTGATTTCGACGCGCAGGCGCAACTCCCGAGCCTGTACCGTGGTCTTGAGCGCTTGGTAACCGAACTGCGAGGGTGCATGAATATGATCGCGCAACTTCCCCGGGATCGGCGCATAGAGCCGGTGAAGCAGACCGAGAGCGAGATAGGCATCCATAGTCCGGTCGACCAGGATATCAAGGGTATAAAGTGAGGAAAGACCCCGGGCGGTGGTGCGTGCCGCCGCGATGGAAAAAGGTCGCCAGCGGTCGATCACGGTGGCATTCAGTTTGTGGTGTTCAAGGATATTGTGGATTTCCGAACGGATGCGGCCAAGACTCGCTTCATGGCGACGGCGCATATCGTTGACGACCGTCTGGTAGCGGCGGGCACGGGTAGAGTAAAGGATGTTCAGGGAGAGCGCGTCGAGGTCGATAGCCACCCTGCCCATCCCCAGATGCTGCGCCAGCGGCACGTAGATGGTGCGGGTTTCCTCGGCAATCAGCGACTGCTTGTGGGGGTTCAGGGCCCCGATGGTCTGCAGGTTGTCGATGCGATCCCAGAATTTCAAGCAGAGCACCCGGACATCCCTGACCGCCAGCAGCAGCTGTTTGCGATAGGTCTGCTGCTTGAGGGCTTCGCGACTGAGCAACTTGTCGTCGACCTTGGTCAGACCGTCAACCAGCAGGCTGACCTCTTCGCCAAAATGTACACGGATCTCATCGAGGGTGGTCGGGGTGTCCTCGACCACATCGTGCAGCAGGGCGGCCATGACCGAAGCGAAATCCATCCAGTGACGGGCGGCCAGATGCGCCACCCGCAAGGGGTGAAAAAAATATGGCTCGCCGGACTTTCGCACTTGCTGGCGGTGTGCTTCGCGGGCGGTGGAGATTGCTCTCTGCAAGCTGTCGATCGACAGATCGAGCGCATCCTCGCTGAGGCTGCCGCCATGATGAGTGACGAGCAGCTCCATGATCTCATTGATCAGTCGCTGTTCCCGACGCTCGTCGTACGGCTCCGGTGCAGGTTGTCCAGGATTGGCTGATTTATCGGTGATGCCCATATCGATGCTCTGGAATGCAGGTCCGCAATCGGTTTTTATCCTGGCGGCCACCCAAGGTCGCGCCCTCCCAACAGGTGGAAGTGGATGTGCCAGACGGTCTGACCGGCAGCCGGGTTGCAGTTGTTGACCACGCGAAAACCGTCCTCGGCAATTCCCAGGTCATGGGCGATGCGCCCTGCCACCTGGAACACGTGACCGATCAGGGCATTGTCGGCCGTGGTCAGATCGACAGTTGTGCGGATGTGCTTGCGGGGCACGATGAGCAGATGAAACGGCGCCTGAGGGGTGATGTCCTCGAGCACGACAACCTGCTCGTCCTGATAAAAGAATTTCCCCGGAATCTCCCCGGCAATGATTTTACAAAAGATGCAATTGTCCGGCATCGCTCTCCTCCTCTTTGGCAACGGATTTTTCTGGCACGGACATTTTCAACTTGATGACCTGCCAGCGCTCGCGTATGCCACGCTTGGCCAATTCCTCGTCGCAACCGGTCAGCAGCAGCTGATGGTCGGCGGCAAACCGCTCCAGGTCGTGCAAGGCTGCCTGTTGTCGTTTTGCATCAAGGTGTACCGGCAAGTTGTCTATCAACAACGGCAGGGCCCCCCCGAGCATCTGGGCACAGGCCAGGCGAACTGCCAGCGCCAGGGCTTCGTTGATCCCCCGGCTGCACGAGCCGGGAGCAGCCCAGCGCCCGGGGGCAGCCTCGAGCCGCAACTGCCCTTCCTCCAGCCTTACCTCCCGATGACGCCCGGCAGTCAGTCGCTCCAGATGCTGGCCAATGGCCTGGAGCCATTGTTTTTCCGTCCATGCCGGTTGTGACCGGGGCGTTGCTCTGTCGGCCGCCGGAACGTCTGCCGAGCCATCCCGCAGGGCCGCAAGTCGCGCTTCGCGCCGGCGCAGGCTCTCACCCAGTTCAGCCAGGCGTGCCTCGGCTTCCGGGAGTTCCTCCGGTTGCAGATGCTTGTCCCTGCCCCCTTCCTTCCCGGCGGCAGGCGCCGCCGCCCCTTCGCCAAGCTGGTCGCAGATGTCGTAATAACGATTGAGCAGATCTTCATTGCGTCGGCACAACTGCTGAAGTTTGACCATTTCAACCGGTGCCGAGGGCAATCCGTAGGTCTCGAACTGCTCGGCCAACTCATTCTGTCGAGACAGGGCGTCGGCCCGCTTGATCTCGACCGCCTGAATCTGCTGATCAAGGAGGTCGCGCTCGGTCCGGGCCCGGTTCAGTCGTACAATGAAAAACCCCCATACCACCAGCAGCACAACGCCGCATCCGACTGATAACGGCAGCCACCAGGGGAGTTTTTGCCAGAAGGCGGCACCCGGTGCCGCCACGCCCAGCAATGTCGTCAGCAACGGCCAGACAAAGCCCGGCATGACGATGGTCGGCTTGCGCCGCAGCAGCGGCGTCAGCTCCAGTTGCAGGGCGGCCAGTTCCTGACGCAGCCCTTCTGCTGTATTGAACATCGCCGGAAGATCGGCGGGCAACCGTGTCGGCAAGCCCTGCTCATTGAGTTTCGCCAGCAATTCGTCGCGCTTGCGCTCGAGGGACGCCTCGTGCCTGGCGGCCGACTTGCTGTCGGACGTTTTGGCGGCTTTGGATGATTTTTTCCCTTCGTGCTCCCAACGCTTGCGAATCCAGGCGAGATATTCTTTCCCCTTGAGATATTCGTCGCGATCGACAGCCAATTCTTCCTCGAGAGTCGCAATCTCCTTCTGACGCAGTTCCGGATCGACGACCTCAATGACGGGCGTCGGAGCAGAGAGATCGGCGCTGGAGTCCGCTGCGACAAGCCCCTTGGCCAGACGGCCATCATCAGTAAGGACCGCATCGGCATGAGCGGCATCGATCAGGGCACGCAACAGCGGCTCGCCCCGGACGGAAAAGAGTCGTTCCAGATGGCCGAGGTAATCGGCCCGTTCCGGAGTCTCCGCGGCAGGGGGAACCTTGCCGGCAAAACACTCTCGCCAGGAACCATCGGTACCGCTCTCCTCGAGCCGCACCAGGTTGCTTTCAAGGTCGCGGGCCAGACGGACGCCGGCCTCGCCCCCTTCGAAAAGCACGGTGACCCGGCAGTTCAAAGTGTCGCCCCAACTGCGCAGTCGCGAACCGTGCTCAACCCCGAGCAGGGCCGCCGGCAGGGCGGCCAGCAGCAGGCTCTTGCCGGACTCGTTGCCACCGTTGATCAGATTCATGCCGCGCCGGAATTCGAACTCGGCCGAGCCGAAACACCCGTAACGCTCTAAAGTTATGCGCCGCAGGATCATGTGCGGCACCTCGCCACAACAGGGCACCAAAGGATCACGACACGCTCCTCATGAGAACTCATCGGACAACAATTCCGGATAATAACAGATATTTGGATGACAATCAGCACCGAAACGCGCCCGATGGGCAGCCATGGCTCGCCGCCGATAGGCGTTGAAGTCAGCTTCCACTTCGGCCAGGGTCAGGAACTCGCGGGCCAACAGGATGTTGCGGACCTTCTGGGTGGTAGGGGCGCCCCTGCCGACCAGTTTGAGGCCATGAATGCCGCTGCGCTTGAGCAGCGGTATGGCGCAAAGACCGCAGCCGTGCCGGCGGTCGGTCTGCGCCCAACTCGCCTGACGGGCCATTGCCGCCTGCAGCGTTGACGAAGGCCTGCCGTCTTCCGCGGGGACAATCTCGTAAGGGATCTCGCACGGCCAGATCCGGTCGGGGTTCACATGATGAAAGGTGCACAACCCTTCCGTGTTCGGACATTTGCCGACCAGCAGAAAGGCATCGCAGCGCACTTCCGGTACCGCCGCGGCAATGGCTGCCATTTCACCCACCGTCAGATGCCGCGGCAAGATGGCGCGGTGGATCCCCTGGGCAGCGTAAAATCGCAGGGAACCACTGTTGCTGATGTGTGCCATGGTGCTGGCGTGCAGTTCCAGCGCCGAATAACGTCCGGCAATCAAATGCAGCAGGCCGAGGTCGGCGAGGATCAGTCCATCGATGCCGATCCCAACCATGCGGTCAAGATAGTCGAGCAACAGCGGCAACTGTCCGTCGCTGTAGAACGGCGCATTGAGGGTCAGGGCAAACTGGCATCCGGCGGCGTGAGTAAGACGGATGATTTCAGCCAACTCCGCTTCGGTATCGATCTGCGCCGCATCAAAGGTCCTTTGGTTGAGCGAGGCGAGCAGGTTGTAGCTCTCCCGCCACTCCGGGGGGACGAAACCGCCGTAAAGCTCATGGGCGCCCGCCTGCAGCAGACTTCCCGCTTCAGCCAGATGGTCGACCGGAGAGATGATACGCATCCTATTCGCTCCCACGAACTTTCCAGATGTGATCGCGCCGATGGTCCCACCAGTGGCCGTCGGTTACTGCATCGAGGCTCTCTCCGACCAGTATCAGGGTCAGGGCCGGCCGCCGATCGGGGCCGTTCAGATTGAAAAAATCCCGATCGCCGACCCTGGTGACAATATCGTCCAGGGTACCGCGCACGACCTCTTCCCCGGGCAGACCCAGCCGGTGCAGGATGGCGATGGCCACGTTGCGCTCGTAGCCGGCGCGCAACTGGCCAACCAGTTCCGGCAGCGGGATATTGTTCATGTAGATCAGCAGCGTCACGCCAGGTGCGGCCAACTCGCCCATGGTCGGCGCACCGGGGCTGTCCCCCAGGGTGCGTGGCGAGGCGAGGACCGCCCGGTTGCAGACCGCCGGCAGATCGAGGGTCTTTTTCAAATGTGCCGCGGCTGCATTGGCCGTGCCGACCCCCGGCACCACCTCGGCGCATTCGCCGAGGGCATCGACCAGTGCCTGGAACGGCGAATAGAAGGTCAGATCGCCGGGAACCAGAAAAGCGACGGGGCCGTTTTTCAGCTGATAATCAATAAGATCGATCAGTTCCTTAAAGTAATAGTTGAAGGGAACCAGCACTTCCTTGCCACGCAGGTGGACGGCAAAGGTTTCCTCGAAGGGAGTCGGCGCGTAGACAACGGGACATGCGGCCAGCAGGTGCGCGGCGCGCAGGGTGAGCAGTTCGGGATCGCCAGGTCCGGCGCCGAGAAAGTAAACGCGATTCACGTCGCATCCCCCTTGCGAAGATGGATGAGAAATTCCCGGTTGCCCTTCTGGCCGAGCAGGGGGCTTTCAGTCACACCGAGCACCGTGCAGCCGAGCAGTTCGGCCTGCTCGCTGATCCTCGCGACCACCGCCGCCTGCTGATCGGGATCGCGCACCACCCCGCCCTTCCCCACCTGCCCCCTGCCGACCTCGAACTGCGGCTTGATCAGGGCCACCACCTCGGCACCCGGCGCCAGCAGCGCCAGGGTTGGCGGCAGCACCTTGTCGAGGGATATGAAGGAGGCATCGATGACGGCGAGATCGGGGAGCTCACCGAGGGTTTCAGCGGACAGATGGCGGATGTTGGTCCGCTCCAGACAGATGACCCGCGGATCCTCGCGAAGCTTCCAGGCAAGCTGACCGTAGCCGACATCGACGGCATAGACCTTGGCGGCACCGCGCTGCAGCAGGCAGTCAGTAAAGCCGCCGGTCGAGGCGCCGACATCAAGCGCCGTCCGTCCCGTCACGGCGACGGCAAAAACGTCGAGGGCATGGGCAAGTTTGACCCCGCCGCGCGACACGAAGGGAATGTCCTCGCCCCTGATGCGGATCGGGGCATCGATATCGACCTTCGCGCCGGCCTTGTCGACGGTATGCTCGCCGACAATGACCTGACCGGCGAGAATCAGGGCTCTCGCCCGTTCACGAGAACCGGCCAGGCTGCGGTCGACCAGCAGTTTGTCGAGGCGTTCCTTGACGGACATGCGTAATTATATGGCGGCGATCAGTTCGCGCGGGGGAGCAGCCGGTCGGGTCCGGCCGAGGCAGACGCCCAGAAAATCGGTGAACAGCCGTTCGATCCGATCGAGTTCGTTCTGCAGAAGGTGCCCGTCGGGGAGCAGATGCAGATCGGCCCGCCGGTCGCTGGCAAAGCGCAGAACCGGATCGAGGGGCACCACGTCATCGTCCCAACCATGCACAATCGTCAGATGCGGGGTCGCGGGGGCGGGTTCGGAGACGGCATAGCCGGGAAGACCGACCGCCGGGGCCAGCAGGAACAGGCCAAGCGGATTCAATTGCTCGGCAGCCACCGCCGCCACGTAGCCCCCCATGCTGGAACCAACCAGGATCAGCGGTCCAGGAAGACCGGCGGCCATGGTCAGCAGTCGGCGGACCCGCTCATTGGGGTCTTGCGTGGCGCGGTCATCGGGACTGGCCACACGGCAGCCGAACTGCTCGGCAACCCGGGCCAGGCGGCGGATCTTGGTGCCCCACGGGCCGCTTTCCCGGCCATGGCAGAAACAGACGGTGGCGCTCATTGTTCCCTCGCGAAGTTGATGGCGCAAACTATAGCACGAATGCGTGCGCACGCCCACCCTTCTGTCACGCGGCGAAGCAATCAGGCAGCCTGCATTTCTACCAGATACTCCCAATATTTTAACGGCATGAACTGCTGTTGGCGACGACGGCTGACACGGTCGGGGATGGCGATGTGATGGTGAAAGGTGCGCCAGAGCTCCTGATAGCTGAGTTCATCAGGCGACCAGGTGATCTCATCCGGCGCCTCGAGCATTCCCAGCAGGTAACGCCTCCCCTCCCCTATGGCCCCCAGGGAACGGCGAACGTCATGCAGTACCCAGGGGCGGTCGAGGCGTCTGGCGAAGTGCGGTGCAAGCAGCGGCAGGACATTGGCGTCGGCGACCAGTGGCGCATACCAGGTGCCGTCGACCGTCTCGCGGAAACGGGCCAGTCCTTTCAGACGGTGACCCTCGCGGGCAGTCCGCCCGGCCCAGCAGTGGATGGCATGAACATCCGGATGGGCAAGGCAGGCATCGAGACCGGAGCCGATCTTCCAGCCCAGCGCCAGGTAGCGCCAGATCATCATCTCGATGCCGGGATGCTCCGACAAAAAGGCCAGACGGACATTGTCGAGCGCGCGCGGCGAAAGGCTGCGGGCGATCTGATTGCGCAGGTCGGCGGCCAGCTGCCCGTCGGTAGCAATCTCCTCGATGTCATCGAAAAACCCCGCGTCCGGATAAGGCGGCCGCTGGATCTCCGTCGGACCTTGCCGGGACAGCCTGTTCAACTGGCAGACGGTCAACAGGCCGGCGAGGGTGCCATCATAACGCAGGATCATTCTAGTGTCCTGTGCGGTTAGTTCCCTGCACAAATTGTGAGGGATTTTGGCTTCTGGCAAGACGCGGTGACGCAGGCATAGTGTGGCTACGCCGAGGAGCCGCAACGTAGCCAGAGGCCAAAAGCGCCGCAATTTGAAAGGATGGAATTAGCCGCACAGGACACTAGAGCTCCCCGGTTACGGTTGCCGGCAGACCGGCAAACAGCGCCAATTGCTGATGGATCGGCGGTGCCGCCGGACGGTTTTCGCCGGCCAGCAGACAGTCGCGCATGGTCACCTCTGCAGACATGGCCCTCTCGCCAAGGTAGCGGCCACCGGCCGTCAGAAACCAGCGGGCGCGCTTAATGACCACGCCGAGACGCGCCAGATCATCGCCATGCAGCGCACCGACCCGACGGGCCCGCAGGATGCGCCGGGCCGAACGGACACCGAGTCCGGGAACTCGCAACAGCATTTCGTAATCGGCGCGATTGACTTCCACCGGGAAAATTTCGGGATGGCGCAGGGCCCAGGCGGCCTTGGGATCGAGGTGCACATCAAGATGCGGCGTCGCTTCGTCGAGCAGTTCCGACACTGCAAAACCGTAGTAGCGCAGCAGCCAGTCGGCCTGATAGAGGCGGTGTTCGCGCAGCAGCGGAGGCGCGGGCAGCACCGGCAGCCGGTTGTCGCTGCCGATCGGCACATAGGCCGAGTAGTAGACCCGCCGCAGGTGCATCTGCCGGTAGAGCGCCTCGCTCAGCGTCAGGATCTCACGATCGCTTTCGGGCGTGGCGCCGACGATCAGCTGGGTGCTTTGTCCGGCCGGGGCAAAGCGTAACGCCCGCGGCGAGCGCCGCCGCTCGCCAGCCGCCGCACCGATCAGCGCATCAGCCGTACGCATCGGCGCCAGTACCGCTTCGCGGCTCTTATCCGGGGCAAACTGCCGGAGACTGGCGGCCGTCGGCAGTTCGATATTGACGCTGACCCGGTCGGCATAACGGCCAGCCTGTTCGACCAGCCGGGAGTCTGCGCCGGGGATCAGCTTGAGATGGATGTAGCCGTTGAAGCGATACTCTTCGCGCAGCAGTCTGACCGCCTCGACCAGTTCCTCCATGGTTTCGTCCGGCGTCGAGAAAACCCCGCTGCTCAGGAACAACCCTTCGATGTAGTTGCGGCGGTAGAAATTGACCGTCAGCTCGGCGACTTCATGCGGGGTAAACGAGACGCGCGGGCCATCCTTGCTGCGCCGGTTGACGCAATACGCGCAGTCGTATCGGCAGCGATTGGTGTAGAGCACCTTGAGGAGGGAGATGCAGCGGCCGTCGGCGGACCAGCTGTGGCAGACGCCGGCAGGCAATCCGTTGACGACGCCGTCGTCGCGGGAACGACGGCTGCCACTTGAAGCGCACGAAGCATCGTAGCGCGCGGCGGCGGAGAGAATTTCGAGCTTGGCAAGAAGTCTGGTGAGATCGACCATGGTCGCGTCCTGGAGGCGTTGCTTTCAAAACTACCCCCAGGTCGCGACTGAATATGTCACACAGCGGTCAGCGGCCGAAAACTTTTTTCAATGATTCCTCGAGCAGCTTTTGCGATGAACTGACTGGCGCCTGTTCGCCCTGCGGCGGCGCTTGCTGCGGCGCTGGCCCGCCGGTTCCGGCCGGCTGCGGTTGTGTCGAATCGGTGGGAGCCGTCGGCTGGGGCTGCGACTTTTTCAGCAGCTTGTCGAGGCCACGCTGCAACTCGTTTTGCAGCACCCTGCCGGCCTGTGCCTGCACCCCCTTCGGATCGAGACCGTAGCGAGGCGCCTGCAGGGTGCCGCTCACCAGCAGCGGCAGCTGAGTCCACCCGTCGGCATCGACCAGATAGCGGGTGACCTTGCCGCGCTGGTCGATGCGCGCCGCCAACTCCGGGCTGAGACGAGTATCCATGGCCAGATTGAGGCTACCGTCGAGGCCGAGAGTCCCCCTCGGGAAAAGTTTCAGGCGACTGCTTTGGATACTGCTGTCAATCTCGGCCCGACCGGCGGCAATCCGTGCCTTGCCGCGAAAATCGCTGAAGACGATCTCGTTCAAATCAGGCAGCTGCAAAAAGGAAGCAAAGCCATTGACCAGCGCCGGGCTGACCAGGCGCCCGTCAACCAGAACCAGGGCGACGTCGCCGGACAGCGTCCGGCTGATATTAGACCAGCGGGTGCCGCTGCCGTTCAGGTTGCCCTGCAGGTCAAGCTTGCCAAACATGCTTCCGGCGGCCGCCGGCGCCAGGGCTGGCAGCAGGCTTTGCATGTCGACCCCCTGCAGGTTGACGGCCGTTTCGTAGGCCAAACCCGGCTGACGCAGGTCGACACGCGCCGTGTTGCTGAACGAGCCACCGGCGAAATTGCCGGTCATGCGCCTGATGTTAAGCTGATTGTCACGCAATTCATAATCGGCGAGGAAGTTTTTAACCGTCAGCCCCCGCCAGCCGCCTTCGCCGATGCGGATCGCACCGCTGGCCTGGACCGGCAGATCGATGGGCCCGATCTCCTTCCCGACCGCCGGAGCTTGCCCAGCCGCACCTGAAGAAACCTGACCACCGCCGGCATTTACCGTGGAACCGGCCGCTCCGCCCATCAAGGCCTCGATCGGGAAACGTGCGGCAGTAAGATCCGCATTGATGATCAGCGGCCTGGCAAAGAGGTTGCGTATATTCATTTTCAGCTGAGCACTGTCGTCGCCAAGCCGCACGTTCAGCGCATCCGTCTGCAACTGGTCGCCGGTCAGCTTCAGCCTGCCGTCGATCTCCGGCCGGATCCCGCCCACGGTCGCCTGCACCTTCTCCAGCGTGACCTCGCCATTGCGAAGCATCTGCTGCGGCCGATCGAAAGAACCGCTCAGGCTGGCCGAAGCCCGCAGCGTACCGGCCAGATCGATTTCGCCGGCCTTGCCGAGCAGGGCCGGCGGCAAGGCGCTTTTAAGCATGGCCAGATCCAGTTCGGGCACCGTCAGCTTGAGATCAACCTCAGGTGTCGTTGCCACCTCCGAGATCCCGCCGGCAAGTCGGGCGGCAAGCCCGTTGAAGTCGACCGCCAGCGAGGCAATGTCCAGACGGTCGCGATCCAGATCGAACGACACATCAAAATCGGTTTTGACCCGGGCGTTCTGCAGCGGGGCTGTCGGCAGCGCCAGCAGGAACAGGTTGAGTTCGCGGCCCTCCAGGCTCCCGCGCGCGGTCACAATACGGCCCTGCAGATCGAATTCACCTTTCAGGTCAAGCAGGAGACGGCTGAGCTTCCCGGGCACCTTTCCCCGGAAGTACGGTTCGAATGCCAGCGCATCCATCCCCTGCAGATCGATGCGGACCTTGCCGTTCTTCTGCAGCGGCCGGACGACCCCTTCAACCTGCAGCGGCGCCCCCTGCAGCCGCGCCGCAAGCTTGACCGGAACGGTTCCGTCACTGCTGATTCCCGAAGCATCCAGCTTCAACTCGGTCAATTCAGTGGTTGCATTCACCTGCTGATCGACGAACGACAAGCGACCGTCGCGAATTTGCGCAACAGTCACCAGCACAGTGAACGGCGTAGGTTTTCCCTGGGGAGAAGCTGACTCTGCGGCTGGTGTCGATCCTGGTGCTGTGACAGGTGGCGCTCCAGATGCTGCGGCTGGTGTCGATCCAGGCTTGGGCGCCAGCAGGTCATTAATGCTCAACGTCCCGTCGACACGCCGGATCAGGCGGATCTGCGGTCGCTCCAGGATCACTTCATCGACTATCACCCGCTTTGCCAGAAGCGGCAGGAGCTGAAACCTCAACACGACCCGGTCGGCAGCAATGAACGGAATTTTTTCACCCGGCTCACCGACCGTCAAATCATGCAGTTCGATCCCGGAGAAGAACCCGACCTTCACCTCGCCCAAGGTGATCGATCGATGCAGGGCCTGCTCGGCAATAGGCAGGATCACGGCCTTGACCCGTTCCGGCGTCACGAACACCTTGACCATGACGACCATGGCAATCAGAAGGATGGCAACAAACGCCGATATCCCGAGAAAAATTTTTATCAGCTTGCTCATGATGACAGCCTTTCCGAAAAATCCTTACTCCTCACCCCTCACGACACATCGATCCCCGCCAGGACCAGCACCGCCCGCCACTCATCGGCCGTGACCGGCTGCACCGACAACCGGCTGCCGCGCTGCATGACGGCCATTCCGGCAAGAACGGGATGACCGGCCAGATCCTGACGGGTCAGCGGCCGCGGCAACCGCATCCGGAATTTGACATCGACCATGTACCAGATCGGATTGGCCGGCGTCGCCTTCGGATCGTAATGATCGCTACGCGAATCCTGAGCAGTATGATCAGGATAACCGCCGCGCACCACCTCGGCCAGACCGACAATCGCCGGTTCACTGCAGCTGCTGTGATAAAAGAGCACCCGATCCCCGGCTTTGGTCTCATCGCGCAGCAGGTTGCGCGCCTGGAAGTTGCGCACCCCGTCCCACGGGGCCGTTTGCCCGGGAGAATGCTCCAAGTCGTCCAGGGAAAAACAGGTCGGCTCGGATTTCATCAGCCAATAGCGCATGAGAACCTCATTTTCTTGACCTCTGTCAAAGCCAACGTCGGGGAAGTCGACTAGATTAGCCGCAACATCGGCAATGACCACAGAATGAATTATAGCAAATCATCCCGGCGACCGGATGCAAAAAGGCAAATTTTTGGTAATATTGCAAACTTGGCACCCAACGACAATCCAGCAACCAGCAACCAATAACCAGTAAAAAAGGAGGTACACAATGTCCATGTTCTGTTACCAGTGCGAGCAGGCCGCCAAAGGGACCGGCTGCACCGTTATCGGCGTCTGCGGCAAACAGCCGGATGTGGCGGCCTTGCAGGATCTTCTGGTCTATACCCTGAAGGGGATCGCCTTCTGGGCGAACAAGGCCCGCGAGCAAGGGAAAAAGGATCAGGAAATCGACCGCTTCATGATCGACGGCCTTTTCACCACGGTCACCAACGTCGACTTCGATGCCGCCGTGGTCAGCAAGTTTGTCGCTGAAGGTGTGCGTCTGCGTGACAAGGCCAAACAACTGGCCGGCCCCTGCAACTGCAGCTGCACCATCCCCGCCGCCGCCCAGGACTGGACCCTCCCCGCTTCGCTCGAGGAACAGGTCAAGCTCGGCGAACTGCATGGGGTCAAGGACTACGCAGTCGATGCCGACGTGCACTCGGTTCGCCAGGTCATCGTTTACGGCCTCAAGGGCTATGCCGCCTACGCCGACCATGCCCGCATTCTCGGCAAGGAATCCGACGAGATCTACGCCTTCACCCACAAGGCCCTGGCCGCCCAGCTCGATGACAGCCTCGGCCTGATGGATTACGTCGGACTGGCGATGGAGACCGGCCGCATCAACTATGTGACCATGGAGCTGCTCAACCAGGCCCATGTCGCCGCCTACGGCCACCCGGTCCCGACCAAGGTTCAACTCGGCACCAAGGCTGGCAAAGCCATTCTGGTATCGGGCCACGATCTGAAGTTCCTTGAGGAGTTGCTCAAGCAGACCGAAGGCACCGGCGTCAATATCTACACCCACGGTGAGATGCTCCCGGCCCACGGTTATCCCGGGCTGAAAAAGTATGCGCACCTGGCCGGCAACTTCGGCGGCGCCTGGCAAGATCAGGGCACGGAGTTCCAGAGCTTCCCGGGAGCGATCATCTTCAACACCAACTGCATCCAGCGCCCGGCGGACAACTACAAGGACCGGCTCTTTACCTGGGGGCTGGTGCAGTGGCCCGACGTCAAGCATGTCGAGGGCTGGGATTTCTCCGCAATGATCAAGAAAGCCCAGGAGTGTGCCGGCTTCGAGGAAAAACCGGGGCAGGAGATCACGGTCGGCTTCGGCCACAACGCCATCCTCGGTGTCGCCGACAAGGTCATCGAAGGGGTCAAGGCCGGTGCCATCAAGCACTTCTTCCTGGTGGGCGGCTGCGACGGCGCCAAGTCCGGGCGCAACTACTACACCGAGTTCGCCGAGCAGGCCCCCAAGGATACGGTGATCCTCACCCTGGCCTGCGGCAAGTACCGCTTCAACAAGCTGGAGCTCGGTGACATCGGCGGCATTCCGCGCCTGCTCGACGTCGGCCAGTGCAACGATGCCTACAGCGCCATCCAGGTGGCGGTGGCCCTGTCCAAGGCCTTCAACTGCGGCGTCAACGACCTGCCGTTGAGCATGATCCTCTCCTGGTATGAGCAGAAGGCGGTGGCGATTCTCCTCACCCTGCTGCACCTGGGGATCAAGAACATCAAACTCGGCCCGACCCTGCCGGCCTTCATCACTCCCAATGTGCTCGGCTTCCTGGTGCAGAACTTCAACATCGGCCCGATCACCACGGCGGAAGCAGACCTCAAGCAGATTCTCGGCTGAGCAAGGCCAACACGGCAAAACGGGGACAGAATTAAATTCTGTCCCCGTTTTGTTTACTGCGTGATTAGTGATCAGCCACAACCTTCCCCGAAGGCAACTGATCACTGATCACGCCTTTGCGGTTTCTGATCACTGTTTCACAAAAGCCACCGCCGCCTCGGTCAGCTCGTTGAGCGCCATCGCACTGTGCGCCTCGGCATAGACCCGTACCACCGGCTCGGTACCGCTTTTGCGGAAGAGCACCCAGCCACCGCCCTCCAGCAACAGCTTGACACCGTCCACGGTGATCACTTCCAACACCTTGCGCCCGGCCAGGGCAGTCGGCAGATTTTTCACCTTGTCGGCATAGCCCGCTTCCAGTTCCGCTGACAGGTGCAGATTCTGGCGCCCGGTGTGGAATTCTCCGACCCGATGGTAGAGATCGGCCAGCAATTGCTTCAAGCTCTTCCCTTCCGCCGCCACCATCTCCGCCACCAGCAGACAGGCGAGAATCCCGTCCTTGTCGGGGACGTGGCCGCGCACCGTCAACCCGGCACTCTCCTCGCCGCCGATGACAATCTGGTCGTCGCGGATGAATTCGCCGATGTATTTGAACCCCACCGGCGTCTCGCGTACCTTGAAGCCGTGATGGGCTGCCACCGCATCGATGAAGTGCGAGGTGGCGACCGAGCGTGCGGCATCGCCCTTCTCCCCCTTGCGGCGCAGGAGATAGTCGTAAAGCAGCGCAAGGATGTAGTTCGGCTCGATGAAGCTGCCATCCGCATCGATGATGCCGTAACGGTCGGCGTCGCCGTCGGTGGCCAGGCCGAGCGCTATTGCCGGGTCGCTTTTGACGCGGATGATCAGATCGTTGAGGTGAGTCTTCGTCGGGTCGGGCGGCAGCCCGCCGAAGTACGGATCACGCTGGGCGTTGATGGTCTGCACCATCAGCCCGGCCTCGACCAGGAGGGTGTCGAGATAACCGCGTCCGGCGCCGTACATCGGGTCGACCACCAGCGTCAGCCTGGAACGACCGATCGCGGCCAGATCAACCTTCCTGCGCAAAGCGTCGAGATAGGCCGGCATCGGGTCGATCTCCTGAACCAGACCGTTGCGCACGGCCTGATCGAGCGGCAGGTTCCGGTAGCAGATTTCGCCAAGCATGGCATTGGCACGTTTCTCAATGTCGATGGTGACTTCCGGCAGCGCCGGCCCGCCCCAGGATGTCGAGAACTTGATGCCGTTATATTCGTAGGGATTGTGGCTGGCGGTAAAGTTGATGGCCCCGCCAGCCTGACGACGCAGGATTTCGAAGGCAATCACCGGCGTCGGCGTGTCTCGGTTGCATAAAAAAGACGGAACCCCCGCCCCGGCCAGCACCCGTGCGGTCTCGCGGGCAAAGCGTTCGCCAAAGAAACGGCTGTCGTGCCCGATCACCACGCCCTTGTCAGCTTCACCAATCGCACGCAGGTAATCGGCGATGGCCTGGGTGACGACCCGGACATTGGCCAAAGTGAAATCCTCGGCAAGAATGCCGCGCCAGCCGGACGTGCCAAATCTGATTTCAGACATCACAGACCTCCCTCCGGACGAGCATCCGCGCCGGTTGACATGACTTTGGCAATCGGGTAACAAGAAGACGTTAACCAATCAGACGCAACTCGTCAATCATTGCCGGCGGTTTTCGCCGCAAGACAACAGATTCGCAATCACCCTTGACAACCAACCTGACTACATAGTAAAAATATATGTTCATTCATCGAATAAATCCAAGTCAAACAGAAGATAGCAAAGGAGCATAGACATGCAGTGTCAAACGGTTCTTCCTGGTACCGAGTGTACCTTCTGGTGCAAAAGCGGCTGCAGCTACACCAACGGCAGCTGTGAAAACGTCGTTGCCGATTGCGAAGGGTGCGAGCGCATCGTCGAGGGAACCATCGGCCAGGTCTGCTCGCTGGCGCCCTCCCCGACCCACAAATGGGCCAACGGTCTGTGCAACTTCGCGACCCATCGCAAGGTTGAAGTCAAGATCGAAGATCTCAAGACCAACCCCCTCAAGGCCTCCAAGAAGGCGGCGGCTGGCAAGAAGAAGTAAGCCGCTTCGGGTTGCAGTGCATCAAAAGGCCGGTGTCGCGAGACACCGGCCTTTTCGTATTTTGTTGATGAAACGCGAAGTATCTGCCGGAAAATCAAGCGCCCGGGCCAATATTATGATATATCAATAAAATATACCCACCCGCCGAAGAATATCATACCAAAAGCTGGGGCACACGGAGGATGGCCATGGGCAGATTCCTGAGGACATGTTGCTTGTGCACCTTCATCGTCTTTCATCTGGCCGCATGTGACGACGGCAATAACAGCACATCTGTTCAAGTTCAAACTCCAGCGGTAACCGTATCGGCAGGCGAAGCAGCGGGTGAGCCAACAGATGAATCCACTCGTCTTCAACTCGTTGCCGACACCAGCATTCTTGAACAGCGTATCAAGGATGAACTGACAAAGCGTTATGAACGGCAGAAATTCAGTTATTATTACCGCGACGCGAATCTTTCCCTCCCGCAGATGGCGGCCGCAGACTCGAAGGGTTCATCTTCCCAGACTCTATCCGCCTACTCCACAACCAATCTCCAGGAATATGGCGTGGACGAAGGAGATCTGGTCAAGACGGACGGAACCTATCTCTACCTTGCCCGGGGCAGCCATTTCATCGTACTGCAGGCGCAACCGGCGGCAGGGAGCGCGGTGATCAGCGATATCGAACTGAAGGCGTGGATTACAGAACTCTATCTGGGAAACGGCAAAGTCTACATTGTCACCGCGTCAAACCTTTCAACCAAGGTACTCTCATCCGCATCGGATCTTGCTCCCCCGTCGACACTTTCCTTCCCGGCGACCCGCCTCTATGTTTACGATGTCGCCAACCCGGCCAGACCGGAACTGACAGTCCGTTACGATCTCCCCGGCGCACTGCAGGGGGGCCGCCGCATCAACAACACCCTCTACCTGGTAACGAACCACAGAATAGACATCCCCTTCCCTGCCTATCCGTGGGATTTCGCGCGCTACGGAACGTTCGAACAGAAAACATACGAGCAAGCAATCGCCCTGGCACGGAAGGAAAACCTGCGGAAGATCGCCTCGCTGACGCTTGCCGACATGATCCCATCCTACAGTCACACCAGTTTCTCCGGCGCAACTGCGGGAATAACGCAAACAACCACGGCCGTCGACTATGGCGACATCTACTGCCCGACACCGGGGAACGGTACCGATCTTGCCATCATCTATTCCATCGACACATTGCAGGAGTCGGATGCCGTTTCCAGCAGCGCCATCTTCACCGCCTGGGGCACCCTCTACATGTCCGCGGAATCGCTCTACCTTGCCTCATCGAACAACTGGGCCTGGATTACCCCGATTGCTGACAGCGGTCAGGAACTGGCGAATCCGGAACCATCGACGGCACTTCACAAATTCACGATTTCCGGTCCCGAGCAAAAACCGGTTTATCGCGGCAGCGGCAAAGTTCCCGGCTGGCTCAACAACCAGTTCAGCCTGGGGGAGTACAACGGCTATCTACGGGTCGGGACAACCCGGGGCGGTTGGTGGGGGGAGCAGATCAGCAACCGGCTGACCATTTTTGCGGAGCAGGACCGGCAACTGGACGAGATTGGCAAGATCGACAACATTGCCCCTGGAGAGAGGATTTATTCAATCCGTTTTGACGGGGATCGGGCGTACATGGTCACCTTCCGGCAAACCGACCCTCTCTTCACCCTCGACCTGAGCAACCCGGCAGAACCGAAAATCGCCGGCGAAATCCATGTAAACGGTTTCTCGACCTACATTCATCTCATTGGTGAAAACAACAACTTTCTATTGACAATCGGTAGATCGGCAGACTCCCTGGGCCGGGTGACCGGCAACAAACTGCAGCTTTTCGATGTCACCAACTTTGCTGCACCTGCCCTCGTGGACGACTTCGAACTGGGCGCTGGCTGGTCGTCGGCGCTGTATGACCATCACGCGTTTCTCTACTACCAGCCACTGTCGCTGCTCGCCATCCCCACCTCCGAATATTCAGGAACGGATTTTTCCTATCGCTCGGGCTTGAGGCTTTTTTCCATCGACCCGGTAAACGGGTTCGGGGATCGCGGCAGCATCCGGACAAGCACCATCGCCACTCCATACGGCTCATATAGCGACAACGTCGACCGTGCGGTGATAATCAATAACAACATTTACGCGATAGCCACCGAATCCGTCACTGTTGCCGAACTCGATCCTTTGCAGGTCCTGAAGACGGTAGAGCTGCCCAGGATATATCGCGACTATATGATTTATTGATCCCCGCCGAAGCGTCGGTCGGCAGGTCACAGTCATCATCCGGGACAACAAGCAGGGGCTGCCTTTGTAAGGCAGCCCCTGCTGTTTCCATCCATGCGCAGCCGGCAATAAAAATCAGTCGCGCAGCAGTCCCAATGCCACCGGCATCACGACCGGCTTATCGGCACTCTTGGGCCACAGCCCCGTCGGCATCCCGGTCACCGTGTAGCCGATGGTTTTCTGGTTGCCATAGTCCGGAGTGCCGTCGTTGCCGGCATCATAGCTCTCAACGATGCCGGTCAGGTTGCCGGCGCCGTCGTAGCTGGCCTGCAGGGTGCCGATGTCCTCGATGCCGGGCAGCGACAACTGGTTCACCGCCAGGCTGAAGCCGGTCAGACGGCCGCTGCCGTTGTGGCTGAGCGTGTACGTCTCGGTCCAGTCCGCTGTCGTGTCGCCATTGCCGTCCACGGTGACCGTAATCGCCGTGGGGACCTCACCGCTCCAACTCCAGGCTTCCTCCTTGATCGATTCCGGAACCCCGTCGTTCTGCTCGTCCCGCTCCGTATGGAGCGTCACCAGTTGGCCACTGCCGTTGTAGCTGTAAGTGATCGTTTCGACCGCCTCCGGAATACCGTCGTCATTACCGTCAACGGCCGTCACCTGGCTGCTCAGCAGACCGTCGCCGTTCCAGCTGTACAGCGTCGGCAAGGTTACCTCCGGCGTCCCGTCGGCATCGTAGTCTCTCGTCTCGTAACGGTGCAGAACCCGCCCGAATGGATCGGTCTCATAACCGGTCGTCCAGAGCGAATCGGTCACCGTGTCGTTGTCCCAGTCGTTGCTCCGTGTCACCGTCTGCAGGTTGCCGTCGGTGTCGTAGGCATAGCTGATCGTGACCTCGCTGTCGACGCTCCCGTCATTGCCGTAGTCGTAGGTCTCGACGGTCAGCGTCAGCCGGCTGCTCTCATCGTAGAAGTAGTCGGTGACGTAGCGGGTGTCGATGGTGCCGTCGCCCCCCTCGTCCTCGTCCTCG